>DATNJA010000026.1:0-3031 GCA_035604155.1 Candidatus Udaeobacter sp.
AGCTCATCTACAACGGCTTCTGGTTCAGCCCGGAGCGCGAGATGCTCCAGGCCCTCATCGACAAGAGCCAGGAGCATGTCGAAGGCACGGTGCGCCTGAAGCTCTACAAGGGCAGCCTGCGCGTGGTCGGCCGCAAGTCGCCCAAGTCCCTCTACAGCCTCGCCCATGTCACCTTCGAGGCGGACCAGGTCTATGACCAGCGCGACGCCGAGGGATTCATCAAGCTGAACGCGCTGCGGCTGCGCCTGCTGAACCGCGGACGACGGTAGCGCGGCCTCGGGCACGCGATGACGGTGGCGCCGTTCACGGGCTATCTCGCGCCGGAAGGGCATCTCGAGGATCTGCTGGGCGAGCTCGGCGAGCCGATTGCGGTCCACGGCCGGCTGGTGCTGGCCGAGGGCCCGCCGCGGGACGTCGCCTGGGTCGCCAATGTCTGGAAAGACCCGCAGCGGATTGCCATCGCCTCGATCGCCGAGGGCGCCCGGCGTTTGCGCGCGCTGCAGCGCAATTGGGCGCTCTACGACTGGCAGCTTCACCGGCGCGCGGCCCTCATCGCCGAACGCCTGCCCCATGTTTCGGCCAAGCCGCTGGTCTTTCCCGCGGCAGCGCCGGCAGCACCACTCGGCTCATGGGCCCTGATCGATGCCGGCACGATCCTGGCATCGCCCGACTGCTCGAGCCCCTTCGCCAACGGCGAGGCGCACTTCGTCGAGGACCGGGAAGGCCCGCCCAACCGCGCCTATCTGAAACTGTGGGAGGCGCTGACCCTGATCGGGCGCCGGCCGGGGCCGGGCCACATCTGTCTCGATCTAGGCTCCAGCCCCGGCGGCTGGAGCTGGGTTCTTCAGAAGCTGGGCGCAAGCGTGGTCAGCGTCGACAAGGCGCCGCTGACGCCGGCCATCGCGACGCTGCCGGGAATCGAGTTCCGCCGGATGAGCGCGTTCGCCCTCGATCCCGCGGCTTTCGGCCCGGTCGATTGGCTATTCTCGGACGTGGTCTGCTACCCGGCCCGGCTCCTGGCCCTGGTCCGGCGCTGGCTCGCGCTGGGCCATGTGGCCAATTTCCTGTGCACCATCAAGTTCCAGGGCGAGACCGACATGGCGACGGCCCGGCAATTCGCCGCCATCCCCGGCTCCCGCCTGATCCATCTTCACCACAACAAGCACGAGCTGACCTGGATCAAGCTCGAGAACAAGAAAGACGCTGGTCTAGTTAGCGAGTGAGTGTCCGAATTCGGGAGGGAGAGCGTCCTGTTTTGGTCTTATCCAACTCTCTTCATCCGCCAGATGCTAGGAGGGTTGGGGCGCGAATATACGGCTCCATGAAGTCTTGCGGACTATGCCCCCGATGCAACTAGGCGTCACCGATCGTGTGTGCACAAGTGGCGAGCTAGTGGACACAGCATTTGCGGGCAATCTCGCGCCACAGCTCATGAAGCGATATGGTCGGTTCACCGCAATTGATACTAGGAAAGTTAGCTGATGAGGATCTACGTCTTGGTAACCCGAAAAGAGGGCCCATTGGATGATGCCGGGCCGCAAATCACGCGGGATGAGTGGCTTAGGTTGGTTGCAAACGATCCAGACCTTTCACTGCAAGACCCGCCCGATCGTTCCCCTGCTGATAAGGCGGTTTATGCAGCTTGGACGAACTACCCGGGCGGTTACGCCGCCTGGTTTGGGCTGGTGAATGGCAATATTGAAGTTAAGGGGATCGACGACGCGCTGCTGGGTAAACTCCGCGCGTTTGCAGCAGCACTTGGGGCTCGGATAATTTCAGAGGAGGGTGAGGAATTCAGATAAGCGTCCTAGTTCGAATCCCTGATAGTCCGAATCGGAGAGGCACCCAAAGGAGACCGGCATTGACCGAACATTATCGCCGTCGCGCGCCGCTCGACGAGATTCTTGCCCAAATCGATGACCCGAGCATCGAGGGCCTGGCGCCGCTGGACCAGTTCCACAGCGGCGGCATCCAGGCGACCCGGGATTTGGCCGCGCTCGCCAAGATTTCCGCCGGCGAAGCGGTGCTGGACGTCGGCAGCGGGGTAGGCGGGCCGGCGCGGCTTTTGGCGGCGGAGCGCGGAGCGCGGGTGACCGGCATCGATCTCACGGCGGACTACGTCGAGCTCGCCCGGGCGCTTTCGGCCAGGAGCAAGATCGCCGCCGAATACCGCAAGGCCAACGCGCTTGAACTGCCAATTGGCGATGCCGGCTTCGACATCGTTTGGACCCAGCATGCAGCGATGAACATCGCCGACCGGCCGCGGCTCTACGGCGAGATCCGGCGCGTGCTCAAGCCAGGCGGCCGGCTCGCCCTGCACGACATCTTTATCGGGCCCAAGCCGGGGCCGCTGCATCTGCCGGTGCCCTGGGCCGATACGGAAGCGGAGAGCCATCTTGTGACGCCCGAGGCGCTGCGCCGCCTGCTGGCCGATCTCGGCTTCGCCGAGCTCGCCTGGCAGGACCGGACGGCGATCACCATCGCCGGCTTCGAGGCGACTCCGGCGCGAAAGCCCCTCATCCATCTGCTGCTGGGCGAAGGGTTCCCGGACATGGTCGCCAACATGCGGCGCAACTTCGCTGAAGGCCGGATCGCCGCGGCGATGGGCGTGTTCCGGCGCAGCGCTTAGCGGGGTCCAAATCCAGTGCGGTCGCTTCGCATTCCTTTCGTCATTCCCGCGGAAGCGGGAATCCAATGGACCCCCGCTTCCGCGGGGGTGACGAACTAGAAGGTTCTACGCAATCGGGCTCTGCCTTGCTGGCAACGCCCGCCTATTCGAACACGATGCGCGGGAAGTAGAAGGAGACGACCCAGTTGGGCATGTCGACGATCTCGCTGATCCTGAGGTCGCCGGCGACGCTGCACAGCAGATAGGCCTCGATGGCGGAGAGCCCGTGGCGCTTGCTCAACAGATCGATCACGCCCTTGACCGCATCGCGCGCGTTCTGCATCAGGTCGGGGCCGATGCCGGTCGCCACGTCGTAGCCCTTGGCATCGTTGTGCCGGCTGACCGGCCCTGGCGTACGGTAGC
>DATNJA010000027.1:0-14613 GCA_035604155.1 Candidatus Udaeobacter sp.
CCTTCGCCGGCTGGAACTTCATCGCCTCGATCGGCTCCTATATCTCCTATGCCGGTACCCTCTGGTTCGTGGGCGTCGTGCTTTACACGCTCTTCGCCGGCAAGAAGGTCGCGGCCAATCCCTGGGGCGAGGGCGCTACGACCCTCGAATGGTCGCAGCCCTCGCCGCCGCCGTTCCATACCTATGAAGTGCTGCCGGTCGTGAAGTGAGGCGCGCGACTTGACCGATCTCGTCCTATCGCAATCCACGGCGCAAGACGGAGCGCGGGTTTCCGACTTCCTGCAGCTCCTGAAGCCGCGGGTGATGTCGCTCGTCGTCTTCACCGGCTTCGCCGGGATGATGGTGGCGCCCGGTCATCTCCATCCCCTTCTGGCGGCGGTCGCCGTGCTCTGCATCGCGGTGGGCGCCGGTGCTTCGGGCGCCATCAACATGTGGTACGACCGCGACATCGACGCGGTGATGAGCCGTACCCGCCATCGGCCGATCCCGGCCGGGCGCATCGAGCCCTGCGAGGCCGCCGGCTTCGGCGTCGTGCTGGCCATCGTCTCGGTGGGCATGATGGGAATCGCGGTCAACTGGCTCGCCGCCGGGCTACTGGCGGGCGCGATTCTGTTCTACGTCCTCGTCTACACCATGTGGCTGAAGCGCCGCACGCCCCAGAACATCGTCATCGGCGGCGCCGCCGGCGCCTTTCCGCCCATGATCGGCTGGGCGGCGGAGAACGGGCATCTAAGCCTCGCACCTATCGTGCTGTTCCTGCTGATCTTCATGTGGACGCCGCCCCATTTCTGGGCCCTCGCGCTGTTCCGCTCGAGCGACTACGCCAAGGCCGGGGTGCCGATGCTGCCCGTGGTCGCCGGTCCGCGCGCGACCAAGCGCCAGATGCTGATCTACACCCTGCTGCTGTTTCCTATCGCCTTGCTGCCCTGGATGCTGGGCATCGCCGGTGCGGTCTACGGCGCCTCGGCGGCGCTGCTCGGTGCGCTTTTCATCCTGGCGGCCGTCCGCGTCTGGTTCGATCCGACCGACCGCAGCGCCAAACGCATGTTCGGCTTCTCGATCCTCTATCTTTTCCTTATGTTCGCGCTGCTGATCGTCGATCGGGCGCCGGGGCTCATCGGAGGCCTGGCGTGATCGACCGCAATCGAAAGACCCGGAACGTCGCGATGCTGGTGGCCTTGCTCGCCTTCGTGGCCCTGATCTACGCCGTCACCATCGTGCGCATGACCGGGGGCTGAAGCGATGCGCGGCAGCCGCAATCTCGCCCTCGCCTTGATGCTGGCCGGAGTCTTCGCCGGCATGTTGGCCCTCAGTTTCGCTTCGGTGCCGCTCTATCGAATCTTCTGCCAGGCGACCGGCTACGGCGGCACGACCCAGCGCGCGGAAGCGGCACCCACCGTCATCAGCGCCCATATGGTCTGGGTCCGCTTCGATGCGGAGGTGAATCCGGCCCTTCCCTGGCGCTTCTTCCCGGAGCAGAAGCAGGTCGAGGTGCGCCTGGGCGAGCCGACGCTGGTCTATTTCCGGGCGGAGAACATGTCCAATCGGACCGTCACCGGCACGGCGACCTTCAACGTGCTGCCGGTGGAGGTCGGCCAGTATTTCGACAAGATCCAGTGCTTCTGCTTCACCGAACAGACCCTGAAGCCCGGCCAGGGCGTCGACATGGCGGTGCAGTTCTTCGTCGACCCGGCGATGCTGAAGGATGCCGACATGAAGGGCATCGACAGCATCACCCTCAGCTACACCTTCTTCCGCGCCGCCGATGCCAAGCCGGCCACGGATGCTTCGCTCAAGATCTCGGCCCAGCCGGCCCAGAGCTCCGCGGTCACGCCCAATTGACGGCCGCTCCTCAAGTCCACACCAGGGAATAGCGCCAGATGAGCCAGAGTCACGTCGAAGGCCCGAAGCAGCCCTACCATCTCGTCGAGCCCAGCCCCTGGCCCATCGTCGGCGCCGTGGGCGCGGGGACACTGGCGGTGGGTCTCGTGCTCTACATGCACGACGTCACTCCCTGGGTGATGCCGGGGGGGATCGTCCTCCTGTTGCTGACCATGGCGCTGTGGTGGCGCGACGTGATCAAGGAGGCGACCTTCCAGCACCTGCACACGCCGGTGGTGCAGATCGGTCTGCGCTACGGCATGGCGCTTTTCATCGCCTCCGAGGTGATGTTCTTCGCCGCCTTCTTCTGGGCCTATTTCAACGCCAGCCTGTTCCCGACCGACGCCATCGGCCATATCTGGCCGCCGAAGTCGATCCGCACCTTCGATCCCCTATCCCTGCCCCTGTTAAACACCCTCATCCTGCTGACCTCGGGCGTCACCGTCACCTGGGCCCATCACGCGCTGCGCGAAGGCGACCGCCAGGGCATGCTCCAGGGGCTGGCGATCACCATCCTGCTGGGTCTCAGCTTCACCGGCGTCCAGGCCTTCGAATACAGCCACGCCGCCTTCCATTTCAAGGACGGCATCTATCCCTCGACCTTCTTCATGGCCACGGGCTTCCACGGCTTCCACGTCATCATCGGAACCACCTTCCTCATCGTCTGCTTCTTCCGGGCCCGAGCCGGACATTTCAAGCCGGACCACCATTTCGGCTTCGAGGCCGCGGCCTGGTATTGGCATTTCGTCGACGTGGTGTGGCTGTTCCTGTTCACCTGCATCTATTTCTTCGGCGCTGGGCCGGGTCCCTACGCCACCCATTAGGGATAGGTGTCCGTCCTCTCCACGGGGCTAGCCTGCCGCTGTCCGCGCTGCGGGAAGGGCAGGCTGTTCCAAGGGTATCTCAAGGTCGTGCCGGCTTGCGAGCGCTGCAAGCTGGATCTTTCGGGCGCCGACAGCGCCGACGGGCCGGCCGTCTTCATCATCTTCATCGTCAGCGCGCTGGTCATGCCGCTGGTGCTCTTGACCGAAGTCTGGTTCTCGCCGCCGTTCTGGGTCCATGCCGTGGTCTGGGGTCCCATCATCCTGGGGCTATCGCTCGCCTTGCTGCGCCCGGCCAAGGCGATCATGATCGCCCTCCAGTTCAAGCACCGCACCGGCGAGTTTCGCCGCGATTGAAATGAACTTCCGCCCGACCTTGTGGCCGACCGTCTTCACGGTCCCCGCCGTGCTGCTGATGCTGGGCCTCTCCGTCTGGCAGGTTCAGCGCCTGTACTGGAAAGAGGGGCTGATCGCCGAGCGGACCTCGCGCATCGGCGCGCCGGCGATGGCGCTCCCCGGCGCGACAGCCCTTGGCGCCACCGATCTCGCCGGCCTCGAATACCGCCATGTCCAAGCAGAGGGCCAGTTCCTGAACGACAAGGAAATCTTCCTCGGCGCCCGAACCTTCGAAGGCAGCGCTGGCTATCACGTGATCACGCCGTTCCGCCTTGCCGACGGGCGCGCGGTTCTGGTGGACCGCGGCTGGATCCCCCTCGACCGGAAGCAAGCCGCGAAGCGCAGTTCGGGGGAGATCGAAGGTCCCACCCTGGTCGACGGCGTCATCCGCCTTCAGGGCCGGCAGACCTGGTTCGTGCCCGACAATCGCCCCGACCTCGACTTCTTCTTCTGGGTCGACCTGCCAACCATGGCCAAGCTCGCCGGCCTGCCCGGGACCGAGATCCGTTTCTATGTCGAAGCCGGGCCGGGCAAGAACCCGGGCGGGCTGCCTATCGGCGGCCAGACCACGATCAATCTGCCCAACGACCACCTCCAATACGCCATCACCTGGTTCTGCCTGGCGATCGCACTCGTCGTCATCTATGTGCTCTACCATCGCCAGTTGGCGCAGCAGGCCGCAGCGCCGCCGAAGACGGAGACGCCGGCATGAACGCGCCGCAGGCAAATCTTCCCGCCGCCTATGGCGAGCTCGAGCGCCGCTTCCACCGCTGGACGGCCCTCAAGGACGGTCGCGCGGTCCTGGAATGGGACCAGGCCTGCATGATGCCCGAAGGCGGAGCAGAGGCACGGGCCGAGCAGATGGCCGCCCTCGACGTCGTCTGCCACGGCATGCTGGCGGACCCGGTGCTGGGCGATCTGCTGCAGCAGGCGGGCGACGAATCAAAGTCACTCGATCCCTGGCAGCTCGCGAACTTGGCCGAGATGCGCCGGCTACGCGTCCACGCGACCGCGCTCCGTCCCGCCCTGGTCGAGGCCTTGGCCAAGGCCTCGGGCCGGGCGGAAAGCGTCTGGCGCAAGGCCCGGCCGGCGGGCGATTATGCGCTTGCCAAGCCGGCCCTCGAAACGCTGCTGGGCCTGGTGCGCGAAGCCGCCGCCGCCAAGGCGGATGCTCTCGGCGTCTCGCCCTATGAGGCGCTGATCGACGAGTTCGAGCCGGGCTTGCGGGTCGGCGAGATCGACCGGCTGTTCGACGGTCTTGGCGCGTTCCTGCCTGGCCTGCGGGAAGCAGCGCTGGCCCGGCAGGCGAAGCGCACGGCGCCGGTCCGCCCCAAGGGCCCTTTCCCCGAGGCGGCCCAGCAGGCCCTCGGCCGGAAGCTGATGCAGGTTCTGGGATTCGATTTCGACCACGGCCGTTTCGATACCTCGCTCCATCCCTTCTGCGGCGGGGTCGCCGAAGACGTGCGCGTCACCACGCGCTACAGCGAGGATGACTTCGTCCCGGCCCTCATGGGCACCCTGCATGAGACAGGCCATGCCCTCTATGAGCGCGGCCGGCCGGTTCTCTGGCGCTATCAGCCCGTGGGCATGGCCCGCGGCATGGCGGTGCACGAGAGCCAGTCCCTGCTGATGGAAATGCAGGTCTGCCGCGGCCCCGAATTCCTTTCCTTCCTGGCGCCGCTTCTAAGCGAGGCCTTTGGCGGCGATCGCGAAGCCTATGCCCCGGATAATCTTGCCCAACTCTATGCCCGGGTGGCGCCCGGCTTCATCCGCGTGGATGCCGACGAGGTCTGCTATCCAAGCCATGTGATCCTGCGCTATCGCCTGGAGAAGGCGCTCATCGCGGGCGACCTTTCCCTCGTCGATCTGCCCGGCGCCTGGAATGACGGCATGAAGGATCTGCTCGGCCTTACGCCGCCGAGCGACCGGGAAGGCTGCCTCCAGGACATCCACTGGTTCGTCGGCGCCTGGGGCTATTTCCCGACCTATACGCTTGGCGCCATGACCGCGGCCCAGCTTTACGACGCTGCCAGGCGTACGAACCCGGAGATTCCGACGGCAATCGCCCGCGGCGATTTCGCGCCGCTTCTCGCCTGGTTGCGCGAGCATGTCCACGGCCAGGCCTCGCGCTGGAGCTCCGAGGAGTTGGTCCGCCGCGCCACCGGCCGGGCCTTGGACCCGGCGGTGTTCAGGGCGCATCTGGAGCGGCGGTACCTGGGCTGAGATGAGCAAGCAGCGGGCCCTCTCGATCGGCGCCGTCGTGCTGGCATTCCTCGCCAGCCAGCATCACACGCTGCATATGCTGGTGCTGATGTTCGGGCTAGGGAGCGCTGGAACGAGCTTCATGACAACGGCTCCCTGGCTGCGTCGAGGGATGCTGCTGATGTCGCTGGTGATGGCCGCCGTGATCGCATACCAGATCCGGGGTTCTGATCGGCCTCGCTCCTTCCGTATTTCCGGCGCAGTTTCGATCGCGCTGACCCTCGGTCTGGTCGGCTGGTCCATCGCAAACTTCGGGTTGTGACGCGGGAGCACCGTGCAAGAGCCGTTTTGCAAGGACCTGTCCCATCTGACCTGGGCCGAGGTCTACGCGCGCCAGGAGAAGCGGGCGCATCTCGTCCCGGCCTGGATGGACGCCCTTCAGCTGAAGCCGGGCGACCACGTGCTCGAGATCGGTGCCGGGCCGGGCTTCGTGACGCTCATGCTCGCCGAGCGCGTTGGGCGCGATGGTCTCATCTATGCCGTGGACATCTCGGCCGAGGCGCTGGACCACCTGAAGCGCCTGCAGGAGGAGCGCGGCCTGGCGTAGATCCGGCGCGTCGTTGCCGATGCCGCCACGCTGGAACCGACGGAGATAGCGGCCAAGGCTGCCCTGGTCTCCATGGTCCTGCATCACGTCAGCGATCCGGCGGCGCTGCTGCGCAACCTCGCGCGCCTGCTGGGTCCCGGCGGATTGGCCCTGGTCGCCGAGTTCCATCCGGATGCCCCGGCCGAGCATGGGCCGCCTCCGGAGCACCGGATCGACCCCGACCGGATCCGCCAGTGGAGCGAGCAAGCCGGCTTCGCCCTGCTGGAGTATCGCCGTCAGACTGACGCGCACTACATGATGCTGTTGCATCGCCGAGCGTAGACAGTTGGGGTCGCGGCGACCTACGCGTTAGACGTGCAAGATTCCACGCTCTGCGCTAGCATGCCCGGCGGGATAGGCATGGGAGAGGGGGCTATGGCGCGGTCATCCGCCACGCGCAAGGCCGCGGAGCAGCAGTTCATCGCGCGAGCCGACGGCGATTGGGATTACTTCCCGCTCGGCTTGGGAAGGCCCGGCTTACGCGTCGACAGCCGGGCGCGGGAGCCGCTCCAGCGATATCGCCGCCGTGCAATGACGGTAGCCGGCGCGACGGTGATTGGCGCCTTCGCTATTGCCGACTTCGGCGGCGCCGTTCTCGCCCACCGATTTCCGATCATCGCGCCCTACGCGCGCTCCGAATTTATCACGATCTATGCAGGCGGTATCTTGGCCATGATCCTGCTATTGCCGGCGGGCCTGTTGATGTGGTGGCGCGGCCCCCGCGCCCTGATGCGCGGCAAGACCCGCATACCTCCGGCCCTCTCTCGGGAAGAAGCCCGTGCTTCAGATCTGGAACGGGCGGTATTTCCGCTCGGTAAAAGCTGGCCCGTTCAGTGGCTCTCGTCCCTGTCGCTCCTGATGATGCCGATCGTCTTTGTGTCTTCCATCTCGCACGCCATGGTCCAATTCCGGCTGCACACGACCGTGTCATTCGTTGAAGGCCTGACGCACTTGCTGATTTGCCTGCTGGCCGGATGGATCTGCTTCCGACAGGCCAGGTATTTCGCGGCACGTTGGAAGCTGACAAGGCCGGCCTCGTAGCATTCAGGGAGAGGAATATGGGGTCGCGTTCCTACCGCTCCTATCCAGGCATGAATGTGTTCAGGTCACTACTCGCCTTGTACTTCGCAGCCACGGCCGCTGTCGCGGGAGTGCGCTTGACCAGATACTACCTTGATCGATAGGACGAGCGAGCCAGGGCCGGAAGCGGCGATGGTTCCCCAAGGGCCAACCCTACTCTCGGCAGCTAGCTCTGGCGAAGGGGGGCGACCGGACAGGTGACCTCGCAAAGAGTTCAATATAGATAGGAATATATCGTTATAGACGCCGCAAGCCTCGCCTTGCCATGACCCCCCTCGGGCGATAGGGTACGCCACTCCCGAAACCCGAGACGGAACGCCCTTTTGCGTTATCTCAGCACCCGCGGCGCCTCGCCGGCGCTCGCCTTTGACGAGGTCCTGCTTGCCGGGCTGGCGGGCGATGGCGGCCTCTACCTGCCTGAGACGTGGCCGCGACTCGACCTCAAGTCTTTGATCGGGCTTGATTATCCGAATTTAGCCCAGCGTGTCATGGCGCCCTTCCTGGGCGGGCGGATCGCCGAGGCGGACTTCGCTCACATTGTGAATGAGGCCTATGCCGGCTTTGGCCATAAGGCTGTGGCACCGCTACGCCAGATCGATGCCCGGCTATGGCTGATGGAGCTCTTCCACGGGCCGACGCTCGCCTTCAAGGATGTGGCGCTGCAGCTCCTGGGGCGGCTCTACGAGCATCTCCTGCGCCAGCGCAAGCAGCGGGTCACCATCGTCGGCGCCACCTCGGGCGATACCGGGTCGGCGGCCATCGAGGCTTGCCGGGATCGGGCCGGGATCGACATCTTCATCCTTCATCCGGAAGGCCGCACCTCGGAGGTGCAGCGTCGCCAGATGACCACGGTGCTGAGCGCCAATGTGCGCAATATCGCCATCCAAGGCTCCTTCGACGATTGCCAGGATCTCGTGAAAGCGATGTTCGCCCACGCGCCCTTCCGGGACGAGATGCGCCTGGCCGCGGTCAATTCCATCAACTGGTGCCGGATCATGGCCCAGATCGTCTATTACGTGGCTGCGGCGCTCGCCCTGGGCGCGCCCGACCGGCGGGTCGCCTTCGCCGTGCCGACAGGCAATTTCGGCAATGTCTATGCCGGCTATGCCGCCAGGGCGATGGGCTTGCCGGTCGAGAGATTCATCGTCGGGTCCAACCGAAACGACATCCTGACCCGGTTCATCGCTTCGGGCAGGATGGAAATCGGCCAAGTTCGCCCTACCTTAAGTCCAAGCATGGACATCCAGGTCTCCAGCAATGCCGAGCGCCTGCTCTTCGATCTTTACGGGCGCGACGGGCCGCGCCTGGCGGGCGCCATGAAGGCCTTGCGCGAAACCGGCAAGCTCGCCCTCGACCCGGCCCAGCACCGCGAGCTTAGAGCACTCTTCTCCGGCCACAAGCTGGACGATAACGAGACGCTTGCCGCCATGACCGGGCTCTGGCGCGAGACGGGCGAGCAGATCGATCCCCATAGCGCCATCGGCGTCGCGGCAGGCCGGGCGGAAAAGCTCGCCCCCGACGTGGCGGTGGTGGCGCTGGCGACGGCCCATCCGGCCAAGTTCCCGGATGCGGTGGAACAGGCGACGGGCCAGCGCCCGGCGCTGCCGGCAGCACTGGCCGATCTTTATCAGCGCAAGGAACGCTTCGTCCGCTTGCCCAATGATCTGGCGGCGGTCGAGGCCCATATCCGCGGCGAAATAGCGAAGGGCAAGGCAGCATGACAGTCGCGGTCACGAAACTCGACAATGGCCTTACGATCGCCACCGACCGCATGGAATCGGTCGAGACCGTATCCATCGGTGCCTGGGCCAATGTCGGCACGCGCAACGAGTCGGCCGAGGTCAATGGCGTCTCCCATATGCTGGAGCATATGGCCTTCAAGGGAACCGAGCGCCGGTCCGCCCGCGCCATCGCCGAGGAGATCGAGGCGGTGGGCGGCCATCTCAACGCCTACACCGCGCGCGAGCAGACCTGCTACTACGCCAAGATGCTGGCGGGCGACCTTCCCCTCGCCCTCGACATCGTCGCCGACATCCTGCAGCACTCCACCTTCGACGCCGAAGAGCTGACGCGCGAACGCGCCGTGGTCCTGCAGGAGATCGGCCAGGCCGAGGACACGCCCGACGACATCGTCTTCGATCATTTCCAGTGGGCGGCCTATCCCGATCAGCCCATGGGCCGGCCCGTTCTGGGCAAGGCCGAGATCGTAAGCCGGCTGTCGGGCGACACCCTGCGCGGCTACATGCAGCGCCACTATGCGCCGGGTCACCTCGTGCTCGCCGCCGCCGGCGCGGTGGAGCATGAGCAGCTGGTGGCGCTCGCGCGCCAAGCCTTCGTCGCACTGCCGGCAGGCGGCGCGAGCGCACCCGAGCCCGCCCGCTATGTCGGCGGCGAGAGCCGGGTCGAGCGGGACCTCGAGCAGGTCCATCTGGTGCTTGGCCTGCCGGGCGTGAGCTATCTCGACCCCGACTACCATGCCCTCGGCGTGCTTTCGACCGTGCTCGGCGGTGGCATGTCCTCGCGCCTGTTCCAGGAAATCCGCGAGAAGCGCGGCCTCGTCTACAGCATCTACAGCTTCTCCTCCTCCTTCGTGGACGGCGGCATCTTCGGCGTCTATGCCGGCACCGGCGAGAAGGAAGCGGCCGAGATCCTGCCCCTGGTCATGGAGGAGATCATGCGCCTGCCCGCCAGCCTCACGGCCGAAGAGCTGGAGCGGGCCAAGGCCCAGGCCAGGGCCGGCGTGCTGATGGCGCGGGAATCGACCGGCAACCGGGCCGAGCAGCTGGCGAGCCAGATTCTCGTCTGGGGCCGGCCGGTCGCCCCTCAGGAGATCATCGCCCGCATCGAAGCGGTGGACGTAGCCCATCTCGCCCGGGTCGCCCGGCGCCTGATGTCCGGCCCGCCGACGCTCGCCGGGCTCGGGCCGATCGGGCGGCTGGCGCGGCTGGAAAGCGTCGCTGCGCGTCTCGCCGCTTGAATCGCTTGGTCGTGCCGGCCAATCTCTGAGACATGTTGAGGTTCGGCCTCGGCCGCGGTCCGCGGCTGGAGACGGCGCGGCTATTCCTGCGCCGGCCGCGGCTCACCGACTGGCGGGCCTGGACCAACCTGCGCGCGGCGAGCCGGGATTTTCTCGTGCCTTGGGAGCCGACCTGGCCTGACGATGCGCTCACCATTCCGGCCTATCGCCGGCGGCTACGCCAGATCGGCCATGAATGGCGCTCGGACCAGGGCTATGCCTTTTTCATATTTTTGCGCGAGACAGGGATGCTCGTCGGCGGGGTGAACTTGAGCGGCGTACGCCGGGGCGTGGCGCAGGCGGCGAGCCTCGGCTACTGGATGGGCGAGGCCTTCGCCAACCGCGGCCTCATGGGCGAGGCACTGACCGCATTGCTGCCCTATGCCTTCGAGCGGCTCGGCCTGCATCGCATCGAGGCCGCCTGCCTACCCCACAACAAGGCGAGCCGCGCGCTGCTGGCGCGCCTTGGGTTCCAGCAGGAAGGCTACGCGCGGGGCTACCTCAAGATCGCCGGCCGCTGGCAGGACCATGTCCTGCACGCGCTGCTGGCAGGGGAATACCAGAAGCCGGCGTGAGGCAAGAGCAAGATCGGGTCAGCTTCTATCAGGCTAACCCGTGAAACTTGCTCTACATGTTAGGTTTAGAGCCTGATTCACGTCTCAAGCTAAACAGGCTTGAGACGATCAGGCTCTGGGCTTAGGCGTGGCCGGCTTCGCCGGAGAGCTGGTCGACGCGCACGCCGATCTTGCCGATGGCGCGCTCCCATTTGTCGTCGAGCTTGGAATCGAACAGCAGGGCCTCGTCGGCGGGGGCCGACAGCCAGCCGTTGGCATGGATCTCGGTATCGAGCTGGCCGGGTCCCCAACCGGCATAGCCCAGCGCCAGCAAGCTCTGGCGCGGACCGCTGCCGCCGGCGAGGTCGCGCAAGATATCGAGACTGGCGGTCAACCCGAAGCCGCCGCCGATCTGCATCGTGCCCTCGTCGCTGTAGTCGGCGGAATGCAGCACGAAGCCCCGGCTGGTCTCCACCGGCCCGCCGAAATGGACCCTGATGTCGCGGCCCTCAGGCCCGCGCGGGATGCCGAGCTGTGCGAGCAGATCGGGGAAGGTGAGGGAGCCCACCAGCCGGTTCACCACCAGACCCATAGCCCCTTCGGGATTGTGGGCGCACATGAAGATGACGGTGCGGGTGAACCGCGGATCGCGCATGGTCGGCATGGCGACCAGGAGCTGGCCTGTCAAATAGCCTTCGCTGATCTTTTCAGCCATGGCTTACAACCTGGGCATCGAACAGCCCTCAAGCAAGGCGCAATGCTACACGGTTTTGTGACAAAATGCCTTGGTTTTGTGGCAAACCACGGCGATGCCAGTGGCTATAGTCGCGCCGCCATGAAGCGGAACTTCGCGCTCCTCGCGGCCTTGCTGTGGCTTTCGCTAGCCTGCAGCCAAGCCTGGTCCCAGGGCAACTCACCTGGCCCCGCCAGCGACTGGGTCTCGACGCCCGAAGCGCGCCTGCGCCTCTTGTCGGCGGTGAACGGCAGCGGCGGCGAGGCCACCGTGCCTCTCGGACTTCAGTTCCAGCTGCAACCCGGATGGAAGACCTATTGGCGCTCCCCCGGCGATGCGGGTCTGCCGGTGACGGTGGATTGGGCGGGATCGACCAATCTCGCCGCTGCCGATTTCGCCTGGCCGGTGCCCATGCGCTTCACCCTCTTCGGCCTCGACACCTTCGGCTATGAGGGCGAGGTCGTGTTTCCGATCCGAGCCCGGCCCGCCGATCCCGCCAAGCCGCTCGGCCTTCGCCTCAAGGTCGACTACCTCGTCTGCGCCAAGGTCTGCATACCGCGCAGCACCAACCTCGCCCTCGATCTTCCCGCGGGCCAGCCCGAGCCCAGCGACTATGCCCAGCTCATCGACCGGTTCGCCGGCGAAGTGCCGGGCGACGGCGCCGCCCACGGGCTGACCTTGAAATCGGTAAACGCGGCAGGAGGCGACAAGGCGCCGGTGCTACGGGTCTCGGTCGATTCCCTGATGCCGTTGCAGGCGCCAGATCTCATCGTCGAGGGTCCGGGCGGCCTCTATTTCCCCAAGCCCCGCGTCACCATCACCGGCGCCGGCCACAGCGCCTTGTTCGAGATCGCGGCCAAGCGCCTGTCCGGCGGGCCGCCTCTCGCGGGCACGGCCCTCACCATCACCGTCACCGACGGCAATCGCGGGCTTGAGGCCCATGTCGTGCCGCAGGCGGAGTCCGGCCCGCCGCTCTGGCCGATCCTGCTGGCCGCACTCCTCGGCGGGCTGGTCCTCAATCTGATGCCCTGCGTGCTGCCTGTTCTGTCCTTGAAGTTGATCGCCTTCGTCGGCCACAGCGGCAAGGAGCGGGCCCACGTGCGCTGGAGCTTCCTCGCCAGCACCGCAGGGGTGTTGGCGAGCTTTCTGGCGCTGGCGAGCCTGCTCGCGGGCCTGAGAGCCGCCGGCCAGGCCGCCGGCTGGGGCGTCCAGTTTCAGCACCCGCTGTTTCTCTCCGCCATGGCCCTGATGCTGACGGCGCTGGCCGGCAACGTCTGGGGCTGGTACGAGATTCCGCTGCCCGGATTTGCCGGGCGCCTCGCCGAGGCGACGGAGTCCCAGCGCGGACTGCTGGGAGATTTCCTCACCGGCGCATTGGCGACCCTGCTCGCCACACCCTGCACGGCGCCGTTCCTTTCCACCGCCGTGGGCTTCGCGCTCGCCGGCGGCACGGCACAGATCTTCGGCATATTCCTGCTCATAGGCCTCGGCCTCAGCGTCCCCTATCTCCTGGTCGCAGCGATGCCGGAGCTGGCGCTCCATTTGCCTCATCCGGGAAGGTGGATGCTGCATCTGAAGCGCGTGCTCGGTCTTGGCCTCGCCGGCACGGCGCTGTGGCTGCTCTATGTGCTGGCGGGTCAGGTGGGTCTTGGCGCCGCGCTCGCGACCGGTGCCGCTCTGGTCGTGGTCGCGGCCTTGTTGGCGCTAGAGCATTTTCCGCCGAAGTGGACACCGATTCGGCGCAGAAAATGCGACCAAACTAAAGAATCTGGAGCATGTTCCGATTCAATCGGATCGGAACATGCTCCAGTCCGCCTGCCGCAATCGGCGCGGGCGGCGGGCCTGGGGATCGCCGCCCTGGCTGCAATCCTGGCGCCCAGCCTGATAGCGGCGCCGCCACCGCCGGCGGTGCAAGAGGGGGTCTGGCAGCCCTTCAGCGAAATGGCGCTCGCCGATCTTCTGGGCAAGGGCCGCACCGTGCTGGTGGATGCGACCGCGGCCTGGTGCATCAATTGCCAGGTCAACAAGGCCCTGGTCTTCGACCGGGGCTGGACGGCCGATGCCTTGCTGAAGGGACGGATCGCGGGCCTGCGCGCCGATTGGACCAACCCCGACCCGGCCATCGCGCGCTATCTCGCCAGTTTCGGGCGCTATGGCATTCCTTTCGACGCCGTCTATGGGCCGCGCGCGCCCCAGGGAGTGCCCCTGCCGAGCCTGTTGAGCGAAGAGGCGGTCCGCAAGGCAGTCGAGACCGCCGGCGGCGGTTGACCCGGGCCTCTCTTTACCTATGTTAAGCTCGGATTTTCCGCGCGCTCTCCATCCATGAAAGGACAGACCATGGCGATCAAGGCCGGCGACAAGGTTCCTGCGGCAAAGCTGCAGCACAAGACCAAGGACGGCGTCCAGACCATCAGCACCGATGAGCTGTTCAAGGGCAAGAAGGTCGTGGTCTTCGCGCTCCCCGGCGCCTTCACGCCGACCTGCTCGGCCAAGCATCTGCCGGGCTTCGTCAACCATTACAAGGAGCTGAAGGCCAAGGGGGTCGACACCATCGCTTGCCTCTCGGTCAACGACGCCTTCGTCATGGGCGCCTGGGGCAAGGACCAGCATGCGGACGACAAGGTCCTGATGCTGGCCGACGGGAACGGCGACTTCACCAAAGCAGTGGGCCTGACCATGGACGCCACCGGTTACGGCATGGGCACCCGCTCCCAGCGCTACGCCATGGTGGTGGACAATGGCGTGGTGAAGACCCTCAACGTCGAGGCGCCGGGCGCCTTCGAAGTGTCGAGCGCGGAAGCGATCCTGAAGGCGCTGTAGACTTTTCTGCCGATCCCTGGAGATTGCGTATCAACATTCGTCATGGCCGGGCCGGCCGCAGTTTGCGGCCGAGACCCGGCCATCCACGAATTGTTATCCAAGGATGGAAGACATGGATGCCCGTGACGAGCACGGGCATGACAGATGAGATAATTCTTGGGGAGGCGTAGCCGCTACTCAGTCGGGCCGCTTAGAGCATGTTTCGATCCGATTGAATCGAAACATGCTCTAGATTCCTTGCTCTGGTCGCATTTTCTACGCCGAACCGGTGCCCACTTCGGCGGAAAATGCTCTAATGCAGCTTGTGCGCGAGCTCGCCGATAGCCTGGTCGATGAGACGGGCGGAAAGCGGGCCGGCGGCCTGCTGCTCCAGAACCAGAGCCGCCGCGGCGACGGCGAGGTCCACGGCGCGGGCCTGGACCTCGGCCTTCGCCTCGGCTTCGGCCTGGGCGATCTTGTCCAGC
>DATNJA010000028.1:0-5072 GCA_035604155.1 Candidatus Udaeobacter sp.
ACAAAGATCACGATGGCGTTGCTCGCGCGCGGAGGTGATCCACTAGGAAGCGGGCCTCGGCGATGTTCATCCATCGCCGAGGCCCGCTGACGACGTGGGCGCCCCGCGCGCGGCAACCCGAAGGGCCGGGCGCCATCGTGATCTTTGTGAGAAACTCGGGCTAGGCCAATCCCGCTTGCTCCCGGCTTCGGCACCAGGCCTCGAGCGCGAGCAGAGTCCAGATTCTGTATTGCAGCGACGTTCGCCCGGCGTAGAACGCCTCGACATAGTGGCGAACCACCTCGGGCTTCAGGAACTGACCGACGCGTCCGTCGGCGAGCAGCGTCTTTTCGACATAGCCGCGGAACTCCGGCTTGGCGAGCCAGTCCTTCACCGGCGCTCCGAAGCCTTGCTTGGGTCGCGTGAACACTTCTGCCGGCAGCTTTCCGGCGAAGGCCCGCTCCAGGATGAGCTTGCCGCGCCCAGGACCCAACTTGTACTCAACCGGCAGGTTATAGGCGAACTGGGCGAGCCCGGGATTGAGGAAGGGGCAGCGGACCTCGAGCGAATGCATCATGGAGGATCGGTCGACCTTGGTCAGCATGTCTCCCGGCAACCCCATGGCGAGATCGATCAGGTTCATCTTTTCGACCGGTGTCTCGCCGGCGGAGAGATCGACATGGTCGGTCGGATCGACTTCGACGGCATGGGGATCTTTGGCGAGCCGCGCGCGCTCCCGAGGCGAGAAATGGCTGATGGCGCGTTTCTTGAATCGGGCCAACGGCGGTGACAGCAGCTCGCGCGCGAGCCGCGCGAGCCGAGGCAGATGCCGATGCTTGCGATAATGCCCATAGCCCAGGAACAGCTCATCGCCCCCGTCGCCCGAAAGCACGACCTTGACCGACTTTCTGGCCGCCGCCGAGATGAGATGCGTGGGGACGTTCGAGGAGTCCGCGAAGGGTTCGTCGAAATAACCGGCGGCAGTCTCGAAGGCGTCGAGAAGATCGGCGCGGATCTGCTCTTCGCGGTGATCGGTGCCCGCGGCCGCCGCCACCGCCGCGGCGTATGGGAGCTCATCGATGAAGCCCTCGAAGCCGGCAGAGAAGGTCTTGATCCGCCGCGACGAGGCCGCCTGGGCGAGCGTCGCCACGATGCTGGAATCGACCCCGCCTGAGAGCAGCACGCCCACTTCGACGTCCGCGACCAGCCGGCTGTGCACGGACTGGGCCAGCATGTCGCGGATCGATTCCGCCGCCTCTTCCCGCGAAATCCGCAAGGGCTGCCGGCGGATCTGCCAATACCGGTTCTGCGTCAGACGCCCGTTCTTGTACAACGCCGAGAAGCCGGGCTTGATCGTCCGGATATCGGCATAGATCGTCCGCCAGGGCGGCACATAGAGAAGCGCCAGGTAGTTGTCGAGGGATACCGGATCGAGCTTCGTCCCGACGCGGCCGGTGGCGAGGAGCGCCTTGATTTCCGAGGCGAAGATCAATGCGTCGCCGTCGAGCGCATAGAACAGCGGCTTCTCGCCGAACCGGTCCCGGGCCAGGAACAGCTCCTGGTTCCTGTCGTCCCAGATGGCAAACGCGAACATGCCGTCGAGATGCTCGGGGCATTTCTGGCCATATTGCGCGTAGGCCTTGAGGATCACCTCGGTATCGGACTCGGTGACGAATTGATGGCCGAAGCCTTCGAGGGTCCGGCGCAGTTCCCGATAGTTGTAGATCTCGCCGTTGAGGACGATGGCGGTGCCGCGCTCCGAATCCGCAATCGGCTGGTGCCCGCCCGCCAGGTCGATGATCGCGAGGCGGGTATTCGCAAGTGTGCAGCCCGGAAAGGCGAGCATCCCCCGGTCATCGGGGCCGCGCCGGTTCAATGTCCCGATGCCGCGTTCGATCGCCGCCTCGGTCTCGCTCCCGCTGGCTGTGATGCCAAGGATGCCGCACATGGCAGAGAGGCTAGCACAGCCGCACTTCCTGTCTCCCTGTCCCTGGCTACCCAGCCCTTGCCTTTCGATCAATTGGCATGCGATTGGTCGCGGTGACCGGGACGGAACAATGACCAGGCCGCTGTCCGAGTACAATCTCGCCGATTGGCGGCGCTTGCGTCCGCTCACTCATGGCATCAAGACGTTGCGCTATCGCGCTGTCGACCGCGTCTACCGGCGCCAGCCCGCGCGGGCGGGCGATCCCGCCGCGCTCGCGCGCGCGACCGGAGGGCGGCAGCTCCTGACGACCATCGCCTTTGCCGATCCCGAAGCCATCGATTGGCAGGGAAGGCTGGTCGGCCATTATCTGCCTCGGCCACTGCACCTGATCGCCGACAATTCTCCCGAGGATGCCTCGGCCGCGGCAATCGCCGCCGTCGCCCGCAATCGGGGGCTGGCCTATGTCCGGTTGCCGCGCAATCCCTGGCGGGACGCGAGCCGGTCCCATGGCATCGCGCTCAACTGGGTCTGGCATAACATCGTCCGTCCCGGCCGGCCGCAGGCCTTCGGATTCCTCGACGACGATCTGTTTCCGACCGGGCCTGACGATCCCTTCGCCCCGCTCGCTTCCCAGGATTTCTATGGCGTCGTCCGGGAATGGGGCCCACGCTGGTTCTTGTGGGCCGGCTATTGCAGCTTCCGGTTCGATCGCGTCGCGGACAAAGCGCTCGATTTCGGCCAGGACTGGTTCAAGGGGCTGGACACCGGCGGCGGCAATTGGCGGGTGCTGTACCGTCACGTGGATCGCTCGCGCATCCGTGAGGCCGGCTCCCTCTACGTCCCCTTCAAAGACGGCATCGCGGTGCGGGACGGCCCGCTGCAATGGTGCGGCAGCTGGCTGCATGAGATCGGCGCGATGGGCAGGAGCGACCTCCAGGCGGAAAAGCGCGGCGTCGTCGCCGCTCTTCTAGCGCCCCACCTGGCCGCTGCGGCCCGCGGCCGCCTCGGCACTGAGGCTGAGCCCGATCGGCAGCCACAGCAGTAGCCATGGCCAGCCGGGCGGCGGCGCGACGAACTCGAAATCGACGCTGGTCGCCGGCAGCAAGACCGGGGCGAACAGGCCGCCCTCCGACTTGCGGTTGCTGAAGGCGTGACAGGCCGCCGTCACCAGAAAGGCGGTCAGCGCCGTCACCGAGACCAGGCCGCCCCGAATGAGCGTCGCAAGCACCATAAGGCGGCGAGCCGCCGGCGATGGATCGAGACCGGCATCGGCTTGCCCAGCATTGGCCGATCGGTCAAGGGGAGGCCGGCGGTTCGGCAAGGAGCTCGCCGAGATGCACCGCCAGCTGCTCGGCGGATTGCTGCCAGGTCATGGGCCGGTAGCCGCGACGAATCCGTTGCTCCGCCTCGGCGACAATTTCTGGGGAGCTCACAAGCTCGCGGATTGCCACTTCCCAGGCCCGGAAATCCAGAGGGTCGAGATGCCGCGCCAGGCCCTGGCCGGCCTCGGGGAGCGAAGAGCTGTCGGAGGCCAGGCAAAGCTTGCCATGGGCGAGGCTCTCGGAAATCGGCAGCCCCCAGCCTTCGTAGAGCGAGGGATAGAGCGTCCAAAGGCAGTTGCGATAGAGCCAGGAAAGCTCACCGTCGGAGGCGCCTTGCAACAGGACGATCGAATCTCGCACCAGCGGATCATGGGCGATCTGCCAGAGCAAATCCCCGCTGCCGAACCCCTTGCGCCCGACGATCACGAGCTTGGGCAGGCCGGCCAGTTTCTGTTCGGAGAACCGGCGCCACAGACGGTAGAGGAGATCGAAATTCTTTCGGGCCTGGATCGTGCTGACGCTGAGAACGAAATTGCCGGGCGAAAGATCGGCGGGCTCGGCCGGGCGCTGCACGCTCGCCGCCATGTCGAAGTCGGCGCCCGGACGCAAGGTGACGAGGCGTCCCTTGAGGCCGCCCGCCTCGCGCGCCGCTTCCACGATGTCGGCCCTGGTCGAATTCGATATGGCGATGGTCAGATCGGCATCCTCGGCGAGGAAACGCGCGAAGGCGCGGCAGCCTTCGACGAATTCCTCGCTCTCGAACAATTGCGGGAACTTGAGCGGGATCAGATCCTGGCACAGGACCGCCACGCGCAGGCCCTCGTCGCGGCGAAGTTCGCGCAGAAGCGGAAAATCATGCTGCCCCCAGGTTTCGCCCAGCAACAGCAGGACATCGCCGGAACGAGCATCGGGAAAGGCCTTCGCCGCCGAGAAGGCATCGATCCGCCGGAAGACCTTGGCCATGAGGCTGCGGCGCCATTTCCGGAATGCCTGCTCGCAGCCCCGCGCAAAGCCTCGCAGTGCACCTGTCTTCGATCTTCCGACCTTGCCCGCGAAGGGCCCGGAGCGTCCGGGCGGAGGCAGCCCCGGCACAGCCTCGAAGCGCCGTCGTGTCTTGCGATAACGGCAAAAGCGAAGCTCAGGCCCCATGAGCCGGCCGAGGGCTTCGGCGTAGCAGGTTTCGACCCGGAGCGTCCCGTTGGCCCGGCCCGCGCCCAGGCGCAGGGTCGTCGTCAGATCCAGCCAGACCACCGGCGCTCGGCGCTCCCCTGATGGCTGCTCAGTCAAGCCTTGCTACTCCGGGATTCGGCAAGGGGCATGGGAACGCGACACTAGCGCCTGATCGTCTCAAGCCAAATCGGCTTGAGACGTGAATCAGTCGCTACATCAACCAAGTAGAGCAAGATTCACCGATTAGGTTGATTCAACCTAATCGAATCTTGCTCTAGGGCGCATCTTGGAGCGGGCTGCCGGCGGGTGGCAATCGGAAACATGGGCCCTGAAACATGGGCTCGGGCAAGATGGCGGGCGCGGCGCTTCCGGGCCCCAGCTTGCAAGCCGCCGCGCCGATCGCTTAGCTTCATCCTTTCACGTCCGCGCAATTCACAGGGACCCTGATGGCGGTTGACGGGCGGCCGGCGTGAGGTTCGCCTTCGGCATCTTTCGCTTGCAGCCTGCCGGCGGGCTGGAGCGCAACGCGGTGGAGATCGCGCGGCTGCTTCTGGCACGGGGCCATCGGATCGTCTTCCATACGACGGCCGGCGGGGAAGCCGCGCCGGCGGGTGCCGAGTCCTTGCGGCTCGCCAGGCGGGGTGCCACCAACCATGGCGCCATGAAGGCCTTCT
>DATNJA010000029.1:0-15353 GCA_035604155.1 Candidatus Udaeobacter sp.
GATTCGGCCATGCTTTTTCAGAGTCTTGGATCCGCTCACCCGGACAAGGAATTCGTCGTGGTGAAAGGCCAGGACCATGGGTTCCTGAAAGGGACCGGCAAGGACCCCGTCGCCATGAGAGAACTC
Organism: Candidatus Udaeobacter sp.; assembly: GCA_035604155.1. Classification (GTDB taxonomy): domain Bacteria; phylum Pseudomonadota; class Alphaproteobacteria; order Dongiales; family Dongiaceae; genus DASXQK01. Next base: position 127 of record DATNJA010000029.1, read on the forward strand.
GAGAAGGCCGCCAGATGGAGTGCGGCGCGCTGCCCCGCCAAGCCCTCCGCGTCATAGCCAGGATGGAATCCCGGGCGGCGACGACGCAGCTGCGTCTGCGGGATCAATCGCTCTCGGATCAGCGGCCGATGTAGGCCTCGTACCCCTTCCTTCTCAGCTCGCAAGCCGGGCAGCTGCCGCAGCCGTAGCCCCAGTCATGCAGCACGCTGCGGTCGCCGAGATAGCAGCTGTGGGTCTCCTCGCGCACCAGCTCGACCAGCGCCCGCCCGCCGAGTTCCTCGGCCAGCTTCCAGGTGCCGGCCTTGTCGATCCACATGAGCGGCGTGTGCAGGACGAAGCGCCGCGCCATGCCGAGGTTGAGGGTCACCTGCAGGGCCTTGAGGGTATCGTCGCGGCAGTCGGGATAGCCGGAATAGTCGGTCTCGCACATGCCGCCGACGAGATGCCGGTGGCCGCGCCGATAGGCGACGGCCCCGGCCAGGGTGAAGAACAGGAGGTTGCGGCCGGGGACGAAGGTGTCGGGCAGCCCGTCGGCCTGGAAACGGATCGCGGCCTCGCGGGTCAGCGAGGTCTCGGAGATCCGACCGAGGACGCCGAGGTCGAGGACCTGGTCCGGCCCTAGGCGCCCCCGCCATTGCGGGAAGCGCTCGGGCAGCAAGCTCAGGATTTCCCGCCGGCAGGCGAGCTCGACCGCATGGCGCTGGCCGTAGTCGAAGCCGACGGTCTCGACCCGGGCGAAGCGCTCAAGGGCCCAGGCGAGGCAGACGGTCGAATCCTGGCCGCCGGAGAAGAGGACGATCGCGGAATCGGATTCGGGTTGGGGGGTCGGTTCGGGCATGCCGGGATTCCCTGGAAGGCGAGGCGGCGCGCATCATAGCGGGAGCGGCGGTCGGGGGAGATGGTGGTGGTGGTCACACCCCTCCTGCTCGCTGCGCTCGCCGCGTGCCTATATGAGGGCTAGGATGGAAAAGCGATGACGACGGCGCTCAATCTGCTTTGGCTGATCTGCGGCGGATTCCTGCTGGGGATCGGCTGGCTGCTGGCCTCGCTGCTGATGTTCGTCTCCATCATCGGCATTCCCTGGGGCCGGGCCGCGTTCAACATCGCCATCTTCGCCTTCCTGCCCTTCGGCCATGAGGCGGTCGACCGCTACGCGCTGACCGGCGAGGAGGATGTCGGCACCGGCGAGCTGGGCACGCTCGGCAACATCGTCTGGTTCCTGCTGGCCGGGCTCTGGCTCGCCATCGGCCATGTCTGCCTGGGCATCGCCTGCTTCATCACCATCATCGGCATCCCCTTCGGCATCGCGCATTTCAAGCTGGCAGGCATCTCGCTGGCGCCCATCGGCAAGGAGATCGTGCCAACGGAAGTGGCCGAGGAAGCGCGCCGGCGCCGGGCGGCGGACTACCTGGACGATCGAGCCCGCTGAGGGCGTTGGCGGATGGGCGCAGATTGAAAAACCGCCGCCGATTCCCACTTTGGGATTGTTCCCACTATGGGAATGCGGTACGGTCCCCCGATGCAGGTCATCGCGCGCCGGACCCTGCGGCAGTTCTGGGAGCGGCATTCCCAGGCCGAGACGCCGCTCAAGGTCTGGTACGCAATGGTCGACAAGGCGGCGTGGGACTCGCCGGCGGACCTGAAGCGCCAGTTCGGCGCAACGGTGGATTTCGTGGCCGACAACCGCGTGATTTTCGACATCGCCGGCAACAAGTATCGTCTCGTAGCCCATGTCTCTTACCGCTTCAAGCGCGTGCTGGTGAAGTTCATCGGCACGCATGCGGCTTACGACAAGATAGATCCGGAGAGGGTGTGATGGATATTCGACCGATCAGGAACGAAACGGACTACGGCCGGGCGCTGGCCGCGATCCAGGTCTTTTTCGAGAACGAGCCGGAGGCCGGAAGCGCGGAGGCGGACCGTTTCGATGTGCTTGCGGCGCTGATCGAATCCTATGAACGAAAGCATTGGCCGATCGATCCGCCGCATCCCGTGGCGGCAATCGTTCATCACATGGAAGCCCGCAACATCACGCGGAGCCAGCTCGCCGACGTGCTCGGCTCGCGCTCGCGCGCCTCGGAAATCCTCAATCGCCGGCGTCACCTCACTCTGGAGATGGTGTGGGCCCTGCACAAGAAATGGGGGCTTCCGGCCGAAGCTCTGATCCGGCCATACCGACTGAAGGGGCAGCCGAAGGCGGCAAGGCGGCGCGCCAGGGCCGGTTGAGCACGACGTTGGCACAGGCGCCCAACTCCGCCGGGAAGCGGGATGCCAGGCGAGTGGATGGCCGAGATGGAGACTGTCCTCGGGCCGGCCCCGTGGGCCCGGCCATGACGAGCGTGAGGTGGAGCGGAGTGGCGGACGGCGTAGCGGCGCGATAGCGGAAGGACCGGAGTGGCGGCGCCTTCCTCCACCGCTATGCAGCTCGCTTTAGCACCCGCACCACTGCCGCCGGCTCCTGCTCCATGACGCGAAGCAGCGTTCGCGCAGCCCCATGAGGCTGCCTTGCGCCCTGCTCCCACTTCCGATAGCCCGAGAGGCTGACGCCCAGCAACAGGGCCATCTGCTCCTGGGTTATCATAAGTTTGGCCCGAATTGCCTTCACGTCGACGGGTACAATGCGAACCTTGGTGACACGTGCCTTTACCGGCTTGCCGGCGGCATGGGCCAAGGCCTCCTGCATCGAGGCGATAAGCTCTCCGGCAATGTTCTTCTTCCTGGCCATCACGACCTCCATTGCGACTTCATCGCCTGGACGAAAGCGCCGATCGATTTGCGCTGCTCCTGCGACAAATCGACTTGTTCGTTCTTGCCGTAGATCAACGGGGCGTAGAGGGGCCTGTTATCGTTGAACACGTAGTAAGTCACGCGCACCCCGCCTCTCTTGCCTTTGCCCTTGGCCGCATAGCGGAGCTTGCGTACACCACCGGTACCCTCGATCAGGTCGCCCGCGTATGGGTTATGAGCGAGGAAATCGATCAGCTCATGCCGCTCATCGGCTGTCAGCAATGCGTCGGCGCGGCGAATGAATACGGTCGTCTTGACGACGGTCGGCACGCAGGATGCTACCCCAATGGGTTACCCCATGCAAGCGGCGGATCGCGCAGATGCGCGACGCGGCCTGGACGCGCTCGCCCGCCGCCCTCAATACAACCGGTAGATCTCGTAGGCGCCGACGCCGCGGAGATCGAGGTGGCCGAGATCCTGGCGGGGGATGTCGGCGGGGAGCTGGTAAACCGTGGCGGCGCTGGCGAGCACGATGCATTCAGCCTCCCGGTCCACGTCCTTGCCCGCCTGCTCCAGGCGCTGGGCGGCGTTCACCGTGTCGCCGATGAGGGTGTAGTTGATCCGGCCCGGCGCCCCCACATTGCCGACGATGGCGCGGCCGGTGTGGAGGCCGATGCGGATGCGGATCGGCTTGCCCCCCTTCTTCACCCGGCGGAGATTCTCTGCCTTCAGCCCCTCGGCCACGGCGAGGGCCGCGCGGGCGCCGTGCTCGGCATGGCGCTCGTCGGCGGCGGGAGCGCCCCAGAAGGCCATGACCGAATCGCCGATGTACTTGTCGATGGTGCCCCCGGCGGCTTCGACCTGCCGGCCGATGAGGGCGAAATGCCGGTTGAGGAAGGCGGCCAGCGCCGATGGCTTGCGGCCCTTCGAGATGGCGGAGAAGCCGGCGATGTCGGTGAACATCACGGTCACCTCGCGCTCCTCGGCCTTGATGCCGGTGCCGGGCGCGGCGTAGACCAGGCGGCTCACCAGCAATTTCGGCACATAGATCTCGAACCAGCCGAGCGCCTGAAGCATGGCGTCCCAGGCGCGGCTGGCGGCGGCGATCTCGCGGAAGGGGCTGGCGCCGATGCGGATCGCGCCGGAGAAATCGAGGTTGGAGACCGCCTCGGCCGCCAGTGCCAGGCGCCGGATCGGGCGCGCCAAAGATCGGCCGAGGAGGAATGCGAGCGCCAGGGCGAATGCCAGGATGCCGATGCCGACGCCGAGTGCGAGGCGCAGGCGGACCAAGGGCGCGGTCAATTCCGTCGCCGGGAAATAGATGCCGACGATCCAGGGGAGCGGGCTGTAGCGGTCGAGCTCGCGCAGCAGCACGATGTAGGAAGTGCCGCCGGTCTCGATCCGGCGCACGCTCAGCCTGGCGTTGGAGATCACGTCGACGATGCGGCCGCCGGCCTTGCTGGACCAGAGCTGGCGGAGCACGGGGTCGTGCAGTTCGAGGCGCTGGGGGATGAAATCCTCGGCCGTGGGGGTGAAGCCGCCGCGGGCGAGCTCGGGATGGGCCACCACCTCGTCGCTGGCGTTGAGGATGAACATGGTGGCGTCGGAATCGGCGCTGTCGATCAGGCTGGAGAGCTGGGCGACCGGCACCGCGGCGACAACGACGCCGTCATAGGCATTGCCCCGCCGCACCGGAGCCAAGGCGCTGATGAAGCTGACGCCCAAGTCCTTGACGTAGAAGACCCGGTTCCAGACCACGGTGGCGGTGTGCTTGCCAGCCTCGATCAGCTCCGGTCCGTAGTGCTGCTGGGCGATGCTGCCGATGCGGGTGTCGACGACCCGCGGGCCGGGAGAGCGCCGGGCCCTGACCGAGGTGAGGTCGGGGCGTATGTAGGCGATGCCGACGATCTGGGGCGCGGCGCCGAGAGCGCCTTCCATCACCGATTGGATCCGGTCACCGTCGGTGAGCGCGATGTCGGTGCGCTGGCTCAAAAGCTGGGCGAGGAAATCCACGTCGTCGGCCACCGGCTGCAGATAGCGGTCGACCTGGAGGAGGGCCGCGTCCAGGCGCTGGCCCGCGGTCTGCGCCAGCAACTCGTCGGTGTTGCGCTGGGCGGCGAGCAGGCTGAGCAGCATGACCGCGACCACCGCGAGAGCGATCAGGCCCCCGAAGCCCGCGAGCAGCACGTTGGTAATAGGTAGGCTCGGCCCCTGACGGGCCTCGGGTGGACGCTCCGGCGGCATGGCCGGGGAATCATCGGCCCTCGAAGGGGATTTATCCAGTGCTGGGGGCGCGAGTGATCATCTCTTCCCCGCTTCTTTTTATGCTTGCCTCCCCCTCGACGGGGGAGGCCGGCGCGAAGCGCCGGGTGGGGGTGGGCCGCAGAATCTAGCGGGTTGCTCTACCCCCCTCCCTAACCCTCCCCCACAAGGGGGGAGCGAATCGCAATGCGATGCTGTCGCTGGCGAAACCTCTCTGCCTCGTCCACGAGGCCGGTATATAGTCGGGCGGAACAGCGGGGAGACCGGCCGACATGCAGCAGGCGTTGAAATCCGGCAAGGCGATCGCCGAGCCCGACCTCTATCCGGAGATCGAGCCCTTCGCCACCGGCATGCTCGCCGTCGACGGCCTGCACAAGATCTATTGGGAACAGAGCGGCAATCCCAAGGGCGAGCCGGTGGTCTTCCTCCATGGCGGCCCGGGGGCGGGATCGAGCCCGGCCCACCGGCGCTTCTTCGATCCCAGTCACTACCGGATCATGATCTTCGACCAGCGCGGCGCCGGCCGCTCCAAGCCGCTGGGCGAAACCCATGACAACACCACGCCGCACCTGATCGCCGATATCGAGCGCCTGCGCACCATGATCGGGGCCGAGTCCTGGCATGTCTTCGGCGGCTCCTGGGGCTCGACCCTGGCGCTGGCCTATGCCGAGGCGCATCCGACCCGCGTGCGCTCGCTGGCGCTGCGCGGCATCTTCCTCTGCCGGAAGAGCGAGATCGCCTGGTTCCTCTATGGCATGCGCTGGCTGGCGCCGGAAATCTGGCGCGAGTTCGCCGAGCATATCCCCGAGGCCGAGCGTTCCGACCTGCTGCGCGCCTACAACAAGCGCCTGATGGATCCCGATCCGGCGGTGCATATGGCGGCGGCGCGCAAGTGGAGCGTGTACGAGGGGACCTGCTGCACCCTGCTGCCGAGCCCGGAGCTGGTGGCGAGCTTCGCCAGCGACGCGGTGGCGCTCGGCATCGCGCGGCTGGAGAACCACTATTTCATCAACGACATCTTCCTGCCGGAGAACGCGCTCCTCGACAACCTGCACAAGATCCGCCACATCCCGGCCTTCATCGTCCAAGGGCGCTACGACCTGGTCTGCCCCATCGCCACCGCCGACGAATTGCATCGCGCCTGGCCCGAAGCCGCCTATGAAGTCGTCCCCGACGCCGGCCATTCGGTCATGGAAACCGGCACCCGCAAGGCGCTGGTCGCCTGCATGGATAGCTTCCGGGCGATCAAGTAGGGCGCGACGCGACGACTGCCCGCCCCCCTCCCTAACATCGATCCACTTCGCGGCTCGATCCCACAAGGGGGGAGGGAACAGGAAGGAAGGGCCGCTGTCGCAGTCGCCTCCCCCTCGATGGGGTGGGGGTGAAGCCGCAGCGCAGCCTTAGACGTTCAAGAATGAGGGCGCACCGGATTCGCCTTGGCGTAGGCGGTGAGGGCGGCGCGCAGTTCGCCCGGGCGGGTGAAGTCGATGCGGGGGTGGCGCAACGGGACCCAGTGATAGCGTTCCCAGAAGAGCGTGCCCGGATGGGGGCTCCCGCCGTAATCATGGGCGGGCAGCGGGCGGAAGGCTTCGCTCACGAGGCGGATATGGGCGAGGTTGCCGCGCTCCGAGGCGTAGCAGGCGAGGAGCCGGCGCTTCCAGGAAATCTCCTCGGGCGTCAGCTCTAAGAGGCCGGCGGCTTCGCCGCCCGGGGGAAACTCGCCCGAACGCAGCTTGCCGCCGGCATAGTTGTACTCGGCGAATTCCAGCACCGGCAGGCCGCCGGCGAAGCGCGCGGCGAGAAAGTTCGTTGCGTCGTGGTCCTGATGGGCGCCTTCCCAGGCGGGGGTCCAGAGGGCCGCGATGCCATGGGCGGCAATCGCGTCGGCGATGGCCGCCTCGGCCTCGGCCAGATGGGATTTCAGGCTGCGCGAGGGCCAGTCGAGGAATCCGGCCGGCTTCAACCCGATGCGCCCGGCCGCCTGGAGCGCTTCCTCGCGCCGGCGCTTGACCCGGGCGCCATGGCCCGGACGCTGCCAGGGCCAGAGCACCGCGGCCGCCGGAACGCCGGTGGTGAGATAGAGGGCGAAGACTTCAGCGCCGCCCGCGATTGCGCGCCGGGCGGCCACGGCCGCGCCCACCACCTCGTCATCGGGATGAGGTGCGAGCACCAGGATGCGCTGCGGCATGGCAGCCCCCAGCGACTTGACCCCTGGCGACATGACTAAGAGACCCTACCGCTGGTCCCGGGCAAATTTGGCCAAAGTCGGCCAGGCGCTCGGCAGGAGGGAGCCGCGGGCCGTCGCGCTACGATTGCGTTCGGCGGCCTTGAGCGCCGCGGCGGCGCGCCAGGCGGGGAGCAGATCCTGGATCAGGATATCCTCCCAGGAGGGAAGCATCTCTTCGGCATAGCGTCGGGCCAGGAGTCCCATGCGCCGGCGGGCGAGCGGATCGCGGGCGAGCGCCGCGACGGGCTCGCCCCAAGCCTCGCCCTTGTCGCCGGGAAGCACGAAGCCGGTCTCGCCCTCGACGATGACCCGGCCCATGCCGCCTTCGCTCGAGACCAGGACCGGCAGGCCCGAGGCCAGCGCCTCCAGCACCACGTTGGCGTATTCCTCGACCCGCGAGGGGAGCGCGAAGAGATCGGCGCTGGCGTAGATCGCCGCCAGGCGCTCGGGCTCGATCCCGCCGGGGCAGCTCGCCCGGCCGGGCAGTGCCGCCTCGATGTCGGCGCGCCGGTCGCCCTCTCCGCAGCACAGGAGATGCAGATCCACGCCGCGCGCGAGGAGCGGCTTCAGCCCCGCGGCCAGCAGCAGAATGTTCTTGCCCCGATCGACCCGGCCGACGAACAGCACGACCAGGCGTTCGGGCGGGATGCCGAAGTCATGCGCCAGGCGCTCCCGGTCGCGCTTGGCGGGATTGAACAGTTCGCGGTCGATGCCGCGCCGGAGCAGAGCCGCCCGCCCGCCCGTCGCCGCCTCGGCCGCGGCCAGCTGGTCGGGGCGCGAGACGAAGACGAAGTCGCTCGCCCGATTGTGCTCCTCGAGCCGGCGGATCATGCCCGCCTCGACCCGCGCCGGCAGGCGCTCGGCCAGCAGCCGGCCGACCAGGCCGTGGCCCAGCAGGCGCTCGATGGTCTCCCGCGTGTACAGCCGGGCGAGCGGCGGGGTGTTGGTGTGGACCGAATTGACCAGCGCGATGCCACGGCGCCGGGCGACGCGGCGCGCCGTGCGGGCGTAAGCGAAATAGGCGTCGGTGGTGTGGACCACGTCGTAGTCCCGGATCATGTGGGCGAGCCGGGGATGCCAGGGTGCCAGGTCGGTGTCGTCGGGGACATAGGCGAGGAAGGGCAGGCGCCGGGTGCTGAAGCAGGCCGGCTCCAGGACATAGCGCAGGTTCTCGGCGATGGTCCGCCGTTCGGGCTCATCGCCGTTGAAGTGGAGGGTCAAGTCCAGGCTGCCGGCATGGGCCAGTGCTGCGTCGCCGATGCGGCGCCAGAACTTGGCATGGCCGCCGGCGTGGCGGTCCAGCGGCAGGTCGACGAGAACGCCGACCCGCAAGGGGCGCTGATCCTGTTCCCCCGTCTCAGCTTCTGCAAACCCCGTTCCGGGCACTCCCGCAGGGCGGGGCGGCCCGGCCGGGGCCGACGTCACGTCATCCATGCTGGCCCAATATTTCAACAACATCCCACGGCAAGGCAACGGTGTCACCTCGTTGAGGACTTCTTGACCCTGCCGAACCGGTAGATAGACGCCCGCGGCGGAATGTCCATTGCCGGGATGGTGGAAATCGGGGAAAACGGCGGCCATGAGCGCTTCCGAAAGCCTGCCGGGCAGATCCCCGGCCGCCGGCGCCCCGATGCCGGCCCCGATGCCGGCCCCGATGCCGATCGGCTCCGAAGAGCATAAGCGCCTGTTCTGCCGGATGCTTCTCGACAGCTACGACCCTTACAAGCCGGCGGTCATCGACTGGCCGAAGCTGGAGCCGGCGGCCCTTGCCCGGCTCACCGGCCTGCCGTTCTGGGACATGGCGGTGGCGACGGAGGAGATGGCCGGCCGGCGCATGGAAGCCCTCGCCGCGGTCTCCGACGATGCCCTCATCCGCGAGGCGGTCGCCCTCAACGCCTTCGAGGAGCGCCGGCACAAAGACGTGCTGGGCCACATGATCCGCTTCTATGGCATCGAACTCACGCCCGAGGGCCCGCCCCCGCCGGCGATCGACCCGCTCTGGGGATTCCTTCGCACCGGCTATGGCGAATGCTTCGATTCCTTCTTCGCCTTCGGCCTGTTCGAACTGGCCAAGGGCTCGGGCTTTTTCCCGCCGGAGCTGGTGGAGGTGTTCGAGCCGGTGATCCAGGAAGAGGCGCGCCACAACCTGTTCTTCGTCAACTGGGTCGCCTACATGCAGGTCCGGCACGGCGGCCTTAGGACGCTGGGCTTTGGCGGCCTCGCCTTTCGCGGCCAATGCCTCGCCGCGCTCGCCGTCCAGGCCTGGAACCGGCTGAAGACCGCCCGCGGGGTCGAGGAGGAGAACTTCACCGCCGCCGGCCGCGATGCCGTGGGCATCGAACTGTCGCCGCGGCAATTCCTGCAGCTATGCCTGGCCGAGAACGACCGGCGGCTTTCCGGCTACGACCCCCGCCTCCTCCGGCCGCGAGTCATGCCCGCGCTGGCCCGCGTGGCCTGCCGATTCCTGCGCGAGAAGAAAGCCAAGAAGAAGCAAAACCACAGAGGCACAGAGGCACAGAGAAACAAGTGAAGACATTTGGCCGCTTCGCGGCCGCAGACTCAACATTAGTTTTTCTTCTCTGTGTCTCTGTGCCTCTGTGGTGAATCTTCACTTTTCTTCGCACGCGCGGATGCCCAGCCGCGGGCCTCGAGGGCGTAGCCGGCGGCCAGCGCCGGCAGGCCGAGGGCGAGCTCGCGGAAACGCCTGGCAACCGAGAGAGTGAGCGCCACGCCGGGCGTGATCCCGAGGCCGCCCGCCACCAGCAGAAGCGCGCCATCCTGAACCCCGAGACCGCCGGGAATGAGGAAGGCCGCGACGCGGGCCGCCTGGCTCAGGCTCTCCATCTGGATCGCCGCCGAGAAGCTCACGTCATGGCCAAGCGCGTGGAGGATGAGGACGATCTCGCCGGTGCCGACGATCCAGCCGGCGAAGCGCCAGGCGAAGGACCAGGCGAGCAGCCTGGGGCGGGAATAGACCCGCTTCAGCATCTCGTCCAGGCGCCGGGCGCCGGCGAGATCGAACATATGCTCGGACTTGCCGATGCGCCGGGCGAGGAAGGCGGCAGCCCGGCCGATCACGCCGTAACGCTGCAAGGCATAGAAGACGCCGGCGAAGGCGGCCAGCAGGAGCGAGGCGGCAAGGGCGCGCCAGACCGCCCCGCTCCCGCTCGAAAGGCTGAACAGGCCAAGGCCGATCAGGGTGAAGAGCAGCTGGGTCGCGAGCGCCATAGTGATGTCGGCGATGACGGAAGCCGCCGCCTCGGCGCCCGCACTGCCGTGGTCGCGGGCGAGCTTGGCGCGCAGGAACTCGCCGATCTGGGGCACGGGCAGGAGCCCGTTGGCCCCTTCGCCGATCCAGCGGATCCAGAACAGGCGCCAGACAGGCGGAAACATCTTGGCGAACAGCAGACGCCAGCCCAGCACGTCCAGGAGAAGGGGGGCGGCATGAAACACGAGGACGGCCACGAGCCACCAGCCCAGGGCCGCCACCGCCTGCAGGATGCCGACGGCGTCGCTTTGCACCAGCAGCCAGGCGAGCAGACCCGCGCCGGCAAGCCAGGCGAGCAGGGTGAAGGGGCGCAGGCGTTGGGACAAGCTTCAGCGGCTCCCGGCGGTCGAAAAGCGGGCGGATGCTACACTGGAAGGAGCCAGGGCGAAGAATGTTCTTCGCCGGGCGCCCTCAGCCCCGCTCACCTTCCTAATTCGGCTGCATTCCTATAGAGAGTGCGACCCATGGCCCTGATTCGCTCGATCGCCACCGTCGGCGGGTACACCATGGCGAGCCGGGTGCTGGGCTTCCTGCGCGACGTGCTGATCGCGCGCGTTCTGGGCACCGGCGAAATGGCCGACGCCTTCTTCGTCGCCCAGCGCCTGCCCAATCTGTTCCGCAGCCTGTTCGCGGAGGGCGCCTTCAACGCAGCCTTCGTGCCCCTGTTCGCCCGACGCCTGGAAGAAGGCGGGGCCGACGAGGCCCGGCGCTTCGCCGAGCAGGCCATGTCGGTGCTGCTGACCGCCCTCCTCATCTTCACCCTGCTGGCCGAGATCGGCATGCCCTGGTTCATGTTCGTGATCGCCCCGGGCTTCACCGGACGCCCGGCGAAATTCGCCATGGCGGTGCAGTTCACGCAAGTGACGTTCCCCTATCTGATGTTCATGTCCCTGACCGCGCTTCAGGGCGGCGTGCTCAACTCCATCAACCGCTTCGCCCATGCCGCCGCGGCGCCGATCATGCTGAACGTGACCATGATCGCGGCCCTGATCTTCGTCGCACCCCATTCCGGGCTGACGGGGCTGGCGCTTTCCTGGGCCATGGCGATCGCCGGCATCATCCAGTTCCTGTGGATGGTGATCGCCTGCCACCATGCCGGCATGGCGCTCAGCCTGCCGCGCCCGCGGCTGACCGAGGGGGTGAAGCGCCTGCTGCGGCTGATGGTGCCGGGGATCCTGGGCTCGAGCGTCATGCAGGTGAACCTGCTGATCGGCACCATGATCGCCACCAGCCAGCCGGCCGCGGTCTCCTACCTCTATTACGCCGACCGGATCTATCAGCTGCCGCTGGCGGTGATCGGCTCGGCCGTGGGGGTGGTGCTGCTGCCGGAGCTGGCGCGCGCGCTACGCAGCAAGGGCGAGGAAGCGGCCATGGCGATCCAGAACCGGAGCGTCGAGTACGCCCTCCTGCTCACCCTGCCGGCGACCGTGGCGCTCATCGCCATTCCTGACCCGATCGTCGTGGTGCTCTATCAGCGCGGCGCGTTTGCGGCCAGCGCCTCGGTCGCCACGTCCTGGGCCGTGCTCGCCTATTCGCTCGGCCTGCCGGCCTATGTGCTGGTGAAGGCGCTGACGCCGGGATTCTTCGCCCGCGAGGACACGAGCACGCCGTTCCGCTTCGCCATGATCAGCCTCGGCCTCAATATCGTGCTCTCGGTCGGCCTGTTCCAGGTGATGAACTACGCCGGCATCGCGCTCGCGACCGCGATCGCTTCCTGGTGCAACGTCGCCATGCTGACTCGGCGCCTCGCCAGGCGCGGGCAATTCCGCATCGACGCCCAGCTCGCCCGCAACGTGCCCAAGGCGCTCGCCTGCAGCCTGGCCATGGGGATCGCCCTCAGGCTCGGCGCACATTTTCTGGCGGGCGCGCTCGCCGGCCATCTGCTGGCCAAGGCGGCCTCGCTGACCCTGCTGGTGGCGGGCGGCCTCGCCGTTTTCTTCGGCCTCGCCTTGGCGACGGGCACCGTGGGCACGGCCGAACTCCGCCGCTGGCTGAAGCGGACGGCTTAGCGCCGCGCCCTGCCGAAACGCAGCACGCCGTCGATCAGCGCATCGGCGTCGCGGGCCTCGGTACGGTGATTGACGATGGCGGCGCGGATGGCGAGGCGCCCATCCAGCATCGTGGTCGAGGGCGCGGCGATGCCCGATTTCTGGAGATCGGCAACAATGGCCGCGGTGGCGGCATCGCCGTCGGCGGCGCGGTAGCGGAAGCAGACGATGTTGAGCTCGGCCCCGGCCATCAGCTCCAGCTCCGGCTCGGCCCGGACCCGGGCCTCCAGATGGCGCGCCACGGCGCAGGTCTTGGCGATCGCAGCACCCAGCGCCTCGGTGCCATGCACCTTGAGAGTGAACCAGGTCTTGAGAGCACGAAAGCCGCGGGAGAGGTCGGGGCCGAAATCGCAAGGCCAGGGCGAGCCGCCGGCAAGCCCACGCGCCTCGCGCCGGAGATAGGCCGCGGGCGAGGCGAAGGTGTCGCGATGCATGTCGCCGTCGCGCACCAGGATGAAACCGGCGTCGTAGGGCACCTGGCCCCATTTGTGGAAATCGCACGCGATGGAATCGGCGCGCTCGATGCCGGCGAGCCGCGGCGCTAGATCGGGCGCCAGGACCGCGAGTGCCCCATAGGCGGCATCGACGTGGAACCAGAGGCCTTCGCACCTGGCGATCTCGGCGAGGGCCGCCAGATCGTCGATGGCGCCCACGTCCACCGTGCCCGCCGTGGCGACCAGCAGGAAGGGAGCGAGCCCCGCCTTGCGATCGGCGGCGATCATGGCGCCAAGCGCGGCGGGATCCATCCGATGGCGCCGGTCGACGGCGACCCGATGCAGGGAATCGCTGCCCAATCCGGCGAGGTCCATGGCCTGGGTGACGCAGCCATGGACCGCGCTCGAGCCATAGGCGACGAGGCGCTTCTCCGCCGCGGCCAATCCCTGCCGGCGCACGCCGGGTCCAAGGGCGGCGCGGCGCGCGATCAGCACGGCCATGAGATTGGCCATGGAGCTGCCGGTGACGAAAATCCCGCTGGCGGTTTCCGGCATCCCGAAGAGGCCGGCCATCCAGCGGGCGATCTGGCGCTCGACCTCGATGGGCATATGGTCGCGCCCACCGAGATTGGCATTCAGGCCCGCGGCCAGCATCTCGCCCAACATGCCGGCGGGATTTCCCCCGCCATGGACCCAGCCCATGAATCCAGGATGGCTGTTGCCCGTGGCATAGGGCAGCACGTCGCGCATGAAGGCGGCATGGACATCGGCCAGCGCCGTCGGTTTCGCGGGCAGCGGCTCGCGCATGCGGGCGCGGACGGCGTCGGGTATCGGCTGCCAGACCGGCCGATCGCGGATGGTTTCGACATAGTCCATGATGTCGTCCAGCATGCGGTGGGCCTGAGCGCGAAACCCCGGCCAGTCGGCGGGATCGAGATTGCGATCTTCGGAGCGGGGGGCGGTGGTTGTCATGAGGGCGAGATTAGGGCGTGGACTCATAAGTGCGCAACCAAAGGCGGATCGAAGCAGGCTTGATGAAGGCGCGGCAATCGGCAGTGAACTTGCCACAGCGGATGGCGTTACGCAGGCATCGCTTGATCTTATCGAAGAACCGCTCGATCAAGTTGCGCGCCAGACCGCAAGACCCAGAAGATGCCATTGAGGACACGCCGATCGGCCACGCGGGGAATGCCACGCGGTTTGTTCGCGCGCGTCGGTTTGATGACGCTCCATTCGCAGCCGCTGAGTTCGTAGCGCATGAACCGAGGCTGCAGTCTGGAAGCTTGATCGCGCCCGGGGCGAGAGATTATTAGCCGAACAGCACGTCTGCTATCGGAGGGTGGGCGGACTTATGGCGGACATCGCGAAATCGACGCGACTGACCCTAAGCGGACAAGTCCCGACTCGTAATCAGCGGCAGAATGTGCATATTGCGCGCCGGTCTTCACGCCAAGCGCTTTGCCTTAGGGATGTTTGATTTGGATCAAGGCTAAGCGCACACCGTTCTGGCCACTTATTAACCCATTGTCGTGGTTGAGATTGCCCTCCAAGCGCGGCTTCTTTGCCGTGTGTGACCTAAGGAGACATGGATTCCATGAAAGACAACAAGAGAAGCCGCAGGCGGCTTTCCAGGCGCCATTTCCTCGCTCAAATGCCGGCCGTGGTCGCCGGTGCAGCCATTCTGGGCTCCGCGATCGCCAGACCGGCGCGGGCGGCCCGAGAAGCCTACAACATTCTCTTCGTCTTCACCGACCAGGAGCGCTACGCGCGCCCGATGCCCCCCGGACTGTCGCTCCCGGGGCATGAACGCCTGCAGCGGACCGGCACCAGCTTTGCCAACCACTATGTCGGCGCGGTGATGTGCAGCTCCTCGCGCGCCATCCTGATGACGGGACTGCAGACGCCCGACAACGGCGTGTTCGAGAATCTGAACGTGCCGTGGGTTCCCAACATGTCCACGAATATCCCGACAATCGGCCACATGCTGCGCAAGGCCGGCTACTACACGGCCTACAAGGGCAAGTGGCATCTGACCCGGGAGTTCGACGAGCATCAGCCGACCCGCCTGTTCACGGCGGAGATGGAGCAGTACGGCTTCGCCGACTACGCCTCGCCGGGAGACGTCGTCGGCCATACGTTGGGAGGATACCAGTTCGACGACCTGATCGCCGACAGCGCTGTCACCTGGCTCCGGCGCGTGGGGCGTCCGCTCAACGACGACAGCAAGCCCTGGTGCCTGACACTCAGCCTCGTTAATCCGC
>DATNJA010000030.1:0-3123 GCA_035604155.1 Candidatus Udaeobacter sp.
TGGCGGGCGGCTTCGGCCGTCACGGCCGCGAGCTGCCGGTCAAGCCCCGGGGCGGTCGTCCTGTCGGCCTTGGTCAGCACCAGCTGATAGGAGACAGCGGCCCGGTCGAGCTCGGCCATCACCCGGCGATCGTCGGCCTTCAATCCGTGGCGCCCGTCGATCAGCAGGCAAAGGCGCCGGAGGCTGGGGCGCCCCTGGAGATAGAGCCGGATGAGCGCCGACCAGGCCTCCTTGCGCTCGGCGCCCACGGCAGCGAAACCGTAACCCGGGAGATCGACCAGCAACAGCCTGCCGTCGAGTTCGAAAAAATTGATCTGCTGGGTGCGGCCCGGCGAGCGCGACACCCGCGCCAGCGCATTATGGCCGACCAGGGCATTGATCAGGCTCGACTTGCCGACATTGGAACGGCCGGCGAAGGCGACCTCGGGCAGGCCCGGCGCCGGCAAGGCATCGGCGCGCTCGGCGCCGGCGATGAAGCGACAGGCCCGGGCGAAGAGACGCCGCCCCGCTTCGATCGCCTCGGCCGTCGGGACGTCGGCGTTCAGGTCTTCTTCTTCCCCTGCCACATCAGGTATCGCTGCTGGGTGATGGACAGCAGGTTGTTCCAGGCCCAGTAGATGACGAGGCCGGCCGGAAAGCGCGCCAGGGTGAAGGTGAACACGATGGGCAGCAGCATGAAGATCCTGGCCTGGACCGGGTCCGGCGGCGCCGGGTTCAGCTTCTGCTGCAGCCACATGGTGGTGCCCATGATGATGGGCCAGACGCCGAGGCTGAGGATCGATGCGGCAAGGCCGGCGACGGGGCCAAGCATGGAAAGGTCATGGGGCACGCTCCAGGGCAATAGGCCGAAGAGGTTGACCCAGGAGGTCGGATCGGGGGCGGAGAGATCCCTGATCCAGCCGAAGAACGGCGCCTGGCGCATCTCGATGGTGACGAGGAGCGTCTTGTAGAGACAGAAGAACACCGGGATCTGCACCACGATGGGCAGGCAGCCCGCAGCCGGGTTCACCTTCTCGCGCTTGTAGAGCTCCATCATCTCCTGGTTCAGGCGCTGCTTATCGTCCTTGAAGCGCTCGCGCAGCTGGACCATCTGGGGCTGCAGCCCCTTCATCTTGTTCATCGCCCGGAAGGACTTGTTGGCGAGCGGGAAGAGCAGCAACCGCACGCAGATGGTGAGGGCGAGGATGGCGAAGCCGAAATTGCCGATCACGCGATAGAGGAAGTCCATGACGAAGAACAGCGGCTCGGTCAGGAACCAGAACCAGCCGAAGTCCACGGCCCGCTCGAACAGCGGGATTTGAAGCTGGTCGCGATATTGATCGAGCAGATGCACCAGCTTGGCGCCGGCGAACATATGCATCGCGGAACTGGCACTGGCGCCCGGCCCGATGGTCAGCGGCTCGGCGGTCCGGAAATAGGCCAGATAGGCATCTATGCCCGAGGACCTATCATCGGCGAACTCGACGCTGACCGGCGTATCCTTGCCCGGAATGACCGCGACCAGCCAATACTTGTCGGTGAAGCCGAGCCAGCCGCCGGTGCTGTCGAAGTTCTCCGTGCCCGCCTTGGCGATCCCGGAGTATGTCACCTCCTTGAGGCTGCCGCCGAACACGCCCAGCAGTCCCTCATGGATGACCGAATACCCCAAGGTCTTCGGCGTGCCGACGCGCCTGACGCGCCCGTAGGGATAGAGCTTGACCGGAGCGGTGCCGGCGTTGGTCACGCCGTCGGTCACCGTGAACATGTAGTTCTGGTCGAGCGCGAACGCGCGCGTGAAGGTCAGGCCCTGGCCATTGATCCAAGTCAGGGTGACGGGATGGTCGGGCGAGAGCGTCGCGTCCTTGGTGGTCCAAAGGCTGTCCGCTCCGGGCAGCTTGATGGTGACGCCGCTGTCGGTCTGCCAGCCGAAATCGCTGTAATAGGCGCTTTCGGCGCCGGGCGGATTGAGCAGCTTGATCAGCGGACTCTTCGGATCGACCGTTTCGTGATAGCTGGCGAGCGTCAGGTCATCGAGCCGCCCGCCCATCAGTGAGATCGAGCCGATCAGCCGGTCGGAACGGATTTCAATCCGCGGGCCGTCGGCAAGCGCCGCATCGCGCGGTTTGAAAGCCGGAACCGCGGGCGCCGCCGGGATGGTCGGCTGGACGGCGCCGCCGGTGGTCGCGGAGCCAGAAGTAGTCATTGTCGTCGTCGCCACCGGCTGGGGCGGCGGGAAAAAGCGGGCGATGATGTATTGCGATCCGAAGAGGATGATCGCCGAAAGCACGACCGCGAGGATGACGTTCTTCTGATCGAGCATCGAACTCTATAGTCCTTCCCGCGGTCCTCAGCCTGCTGTCGGTCGGCTGCGGCCCGGCACCGGGTCGTAGCCGTGGCCGCCCCAGGGGTGGCAGCGCAAGATGCGCCTGAGGCCGAGCCACCCGCCCCTCAACGGCCCGTGTGCGAGGATCGCCTCGGCCGCGTATTCCGAACAGCCGGGCATGAAACGGCAGCTGCGCGGCAGGATCGGCGAAATCGTCCACTGATAGACACGGATCGGCAGCACGACCAGCCGTCGCAGCCAAAGCCGCGCCACTATCGAGCCCGTTGGCATTGAGCCCGTCGGCATCGGATCGGCGCGCTTCATGCCCGATAGACTCCGAGGCGTTGCAACCCCTCGGCCAGATCGGCCAGCAGTGCCTGGTAGCGCCGGGTAAGCGTGCCGGTGCGGGCGATCAGCACATAGTCATGGCCGTCGACGGCATGGGCGGGTAGCAGCTCGGCCGAGGCCGCGCGCAGACGTCGGCGCGCCCGATTGCGGGCGACCGCATTGCCGACCTTGCGGCTGGCGGTGAAGCCGACGCGCAGTTCGCCCGCCGGCGATTGGCGAGCCGCCTGCAGAATCACCCCCGGGGCCACCCATTTGCGGCGGCCCTCGGCGACCTTCAGGAACTCGGCTCGGCGGATGAGGCGCTTCACGGGCGCCAGGAGCCTCACGCGCTCAGGCGCTTGCGACCCTTGGCCCGGCGATTGGCGATCACCTTGCGGCCGCCGACCGTGGCCATGCGCGCCCTGTAGCCGTGACGACGCTTGCGGACGAGCACGCTGGGCTGATAGGTGCGCTTCACCTTGAAACTCCGTTGC
>DATNJA010000031.1:0-5149 GCA_035604155.1 Candidatus Udaeobacter sp.
CCGCCGCGACGGATACAGGGGCCGGTGCGGCGACTACGGCGGGTTCGGCGACCGCGGCGACCACCGACGCCTCCGGTTCCACCACGGTGATGACCGCGACCGGCAATACGACCGGCGCAACAGGAACCGGCGCCGCCACCGTGAGTCCAACCCTGACGCCGGCTACGACGGATACCGGCACTTCGACGGGCTCGTCGTCGACGGCGGCCCCGGCCGCCGCCGTCAGCGATCTGCCCGCTGCGGAGCCGCTGACGGTCATTTCCACGGGTCAAAGCACGACGACTACCGCTGCGGCGACCACCTCAGCTGCGACCAGCACGGCAACTGCCGCTGCGCCGGCTGCAACCGATGCAACCCAAGCGCCTCTGATCTCGCTCTCCAGTGATCAGGTCCTGGCGGCGGAAAGCGCCAATGCCGCCGCCGCGCCGAGCACTACGGCTGCGGCGACTAGCGCGGTACCGGCGACGACGAACGCCGACACCACGGCCGCCTCGGGCACGGTTCAGTCCACCGCTACTGCCGGCGTCGCGCCGGCGAGCAACACGAGCAACAATGGCGTGATCAACCTCAGCCTGCCTCTGAGCGCGGCCGACACGACGCCCGCTGCGCCCGCCGCCACGGCGCCGGCCTCGACCGCCTCCACCTCCGTCGCGGCGGCAGACGCTTCGGCACAAGCTGCTTCCACCGGCTATCAAATCTGGATCGGCACCCTGCGCAGCGAAGGCGACGCCCGCCTCTATTGGGCCCAGGAGGTCCAGCGTTTTCCCGACCTCCTGAAGCCCCTCAGCCTCAGCTTGCGCCAGGTCGATCTTGGGGCGAGCCAGGGAATCTGGTTCAAGGTCCTGGGTGGCCCGTTCGCGAGCGGCGATGCGGCCGAAAGGATTTGCCAGTCCATCAAGGCGCGTTCGCCGCTGGACGATTGCCGGGTCCTGCCGAATTGACCGACATCCCCACGGCCTGATGACCCACGGCCTGATAAACCGCCACGCCCTTCTGAGCGTGGCCGAGATGCGCGCGGCCGATGCCGCGGCCATCGAAGGTGGTATCAGCGGGTCGGAACTCATGGAACGGGCAGGGGCGGCGGTGGCCGCCGCCGCTCTCGACCGTTGGCCCGGCCGCCCGGTTCTGGTTCTCTGCGGACCGGGCAACAATGGCGGCGACGGGTTCGTCGCCGCCCGTCGCCTGAAGGAAGCGGGCGCTTCCGTCCATCTCGCCCTCCTGGGCAACCGCGACAAGCTCACGGGCGATGCCGCCGATGCCGCCTCGCGCTGGAAGGGTTCCCTATCCGCCCTGACGCCTGAGCTTCTGACCGGCCAGGACTTGGTGATCGACGCCCTGTTCGGGGCCGGGCTCTCGCGTCCGTTGGAAGGCGGGGCCCTGGCGGTCGTCCAGGCGATGGCGCATCGCCGCATCGACAGCCTCGCGGTCGACGTGCCCAGCGGGGTCGACGGCGACAGCGGCGGCGTCCTGGGCGGGGCGGCGCCGGCGCGCCTCACCGTCACCTTCTGCCGTGCCAAGCCCGGCCACTATCTTCTGCCGGGTCGCACCTATTGCGGCGAGCTTCTGGTGGCCGATATCGGGGTCGCCGATTCCGTCGTCGATCGCCTGGCACCCCGGCAATGGCTGAACGGGCCTTGGGCCTGGCGGTTCCGGCCCCCGCAAGCAAGCGAGCACAAATACGACCGCGGCCACGTCCTCCTCCTCGGCGGCAGCCGGATGACCGGCGCGGCGAGACTGGCGGCCCGCGCCGCGCGCCGGGCCGGCGCCGGGATGGCGACCCTTCTGGCGGCCGAACCGGCGCTGGCGATCTATGCCGGCGATCAGCCGGGCCTGATCGTGGCGCCGGTGGCCGAGCTCGAGCGTTACCTCGCCGACCGGCGCATCACGGCCGTTCTCCTCGGGCCAGGTGCCGGGCCCGGGGCCGCGACCAAGAAGCAGGTGCTGGAGGTCCTGGGCCGGCATAAACCTTGCGTTCTCGATGCCGATGCCCTTTCGGCATTCGGCGGCCGCCCGCAGGATCTGTTCACCGCCATCGCCGGCCCAGCCTTGATGACTCCCCATGAGGGTGAATTCGCCCGGCTTTTTCCCGGCATCGCCGGACATAAACTTGCTCGCGCCCGGGCCGCCGCCACCCTTGGCCGGTGCTGCCTCCTGCTCAAGGGAAGCGACACGGTCGTGGCATCGCCCGATGGACGCGTCCTCATCAACGCCAATGCGCCGGCCAGCCTGGCCACCGCCGGGGCCGGCGATGTGCTGGCGGGCATCGCGCTCGCCTGCCTCGGCCAGGGGATGGATCCCTTGGAGGCGGGCGGTGCCGCCGCCTGGCTTCACGGCGCGGCCGCCGCCCGATTCGGCCATGGACTGATCGCCGAGGACTTGCCCGACATGCTGCCCGGCGTGCTGACGGAACTCTGGCGGGACGCCAAGAGCAAGATCGGGTCAGCTTCTATCAGCTGACCCGTGAATCTTGCTCTACATGTTAGGATTAGAGCCTGATTCACGTCTCAAGCCGAACAGGCTTGAGACGATCAGGCTCTAGGACTAGCCTGGCTTTTCCCCTTGTGCCCGGGCTTTGCGTGCTATACATCGCCCGCTGCGGCGGCCGGCGGCTTTACAGGCAACGGCGGGCGTGGCGGAACTGGCAGACGCGCCAGATTTAGGTTCTGGTGACGCAAGTCGTGGGGGTTCAAGTCCCTCCGCCCGCACCAGTAACCGACCATGGCAACGGCCGAGGGCGTGCCGGGGCCTTGAGGGCCCGGCAGGCCAGCGGATCCCTCGATGGATGGACCAGCGATGAACGTAACTGAGACTATTGCCGACGGTTTGCGGCGCGAATTTAAAGTCGTCGTCCCGGCCAAGCAGCTTCGGGACCGGGTGGAAGTCCGGTTGAAGGACCAGCAGCGCACCATGCGGCTACCGGGCTTCCGTCCGGGCAAGGTTCCCATGAACCTGGTTGACAAGCATTGGCGCCAGCACGTCACCGGCGAAGAGGTGCAGCGCACCATCGGCGACACCTCGGCCCAGATCGTGACCGAGCGGGGCCTTCGCCCGGCCGGCCAGCCCAAGGTCGAGATCACAAATTTCGCCGATGGCGCCGACCTCGAATACAAACTCGCCCTTGACCTGTTGCCAGATATCGAGCCCGGCGACCCGAGCAAGCTGGAGCTCGAGCGCACGGTGGTGGAGATTCCGGAAGCCGAGGTCACCCAGGCCCTGGAGCGACTCGCCCGCGAGCAGGGCCAGAGCGAGCCGGTGGCGGAGCCCAAGCCGGCGGAAACCGGCGATATCCTGGTGATCGATTTCGTCGGCCGGATCGACGGTAAGGAATTCCAAGGCGGAACCGCCGAGGGCCATTACGCGCGTCTCGGCTCGGGCATGCTCATTCCCGGCTTCGAGGATCAGTTGGTCGGCGCCATGGTCGGCGCCAAGCGCCAGGTCAACGTCACCTTCCCGACCAACTATCCGCGCCCGGAGTTGGCCGGCAAGCCGGCCGTGTTCGATGTGGCGGTCAAGGAGCAGCGCCGGGTCGTTCCCTCGGCCGTCGACGACGCGCTCGCCCGCAGCCTTGGTCTCGAGAGCCTGGAAGCGCTCACCAAGCGGGTGCGCGAGCAGCTGGAAACGGAATACAAGGTCGCCTGCCGGCTGCGCTTGAAGCGTCAGCTGCTTGACAAACTGGCCGCGAGCTACGATTTCGCCGTCCCGCCAACCCTGCTGGAAGACGAATTCAACGCGATCTGGCGCCAGATCGAGGCCGATCTTGCGGCCGGGCGTCTCGACCCCGAGGACAAGGACAAGAGCGAGGATGAGCTGAAGGCCGAGTACAGGGCGATCGCGACTCGCCGGGTGCGCCTCGGCCTTCTCCTTTCAGAGATCGGCCGGCGCTCCAATGTCGAGATCAAGCAGGACGAGCTGGCCCGCGCCATGACCAACGAGGCGCGGCGCTATCCCGGCCAGGAAAGCAAGGTGATCGAGTTCTACCAGAATCACCCGGAGGCGATGGCTCAGCTGCGCGCACCCCTGTACGAAGACAAGGTCGTTGACTACATCATCGATGCGGCGACGGTGTCGGAACGGCGCATCACGCCCGAGCAGTTCGCCGAGGAGCTGAAGCAGGACAACGCCGCTTGAGCGGATGGTTGAGCCCTGAGGAGGGGCGACAATGAGAGAGCGGGATCCGATTGATCTGCACGACAATCTGCTGGTTCCCATGGTGGTCGAACAGACCAACCGCGGCGAGCGCGCCTTCGACATCTATTCCCGCCTGCTCAAGGAGCGGATCATCTTCCTGGTCGGTCCGGTCAACGATGCCGTCTCCAGCCTGATCTGCGCCCAGCTCCTGTTCCTGGAATCCGAGAACCCGGACAAGGAAATCGCCCTCTACGTCAATTCGCCGGGCGGGCAGGTCCATTCGGGTTTGGCCATGTACGACACCATGCAGTACATCCGTCCGCCGATCTCGACCGTCTGCATGGGCATGGCGGCGTCCATGGGTTCGATGATCCTGGCGGCAGGCGCCAAGGGCAAGCGCTTCTCCCTGCCGAACTCCAGGATCATGGTCCATCAGCCTTCGGGCGGATTCCAGGGCCAGGCCGCCGACATCGAAATCCATGCCCGCGAGGTGCTGAAGACGCGGGCCCGGCTCAACGACATCTATGCCAAGCACACGGGTCAGGAGCTGAAGGTCATCGAGGATGCCATGGACCGGGACAATTTCATGGATCCCGAACAGGCCAGGACCTTCGGTCTCATCGACGAAGTGGTCGAAAAGCGCCCGGCGCGCGAGGCGCAACCGCCGGCAAAATAAGGCCAAACCGGACGAGCTGCGCCGTCCGCGGGGGCCCCGGCCGGGCGCGGCCGGAGCGCCAGAAACTGGTTGTGCCGGCTTCCAGGCCTGCCCTAACATGACTATGACTCGGGTATAGCTGACCGACTGAAAGCGATGGCCAACCCCAACAAGCCCCCCGGCGGCGATTCGAAGAACACGCTCTACTGCTCGTTCTGTGGCAAGAGCCAGCACGAGGTGCGCAAACTCATCGCCGGCCCGACCGTGTTCATCTGCGATGAATGCGTCGAATTGTGCATGGACATCATCCGCGAGGAGCACAAGACCACTCTGGTCAAGTCCCGCGACGGGGTGCCGACGCCGGCC
>DATNJA010000032.1:0-6933 GCA_035604155.1 Candidatus Udaeobacter sp.
ATCGGGGGGTCCTGAGCTGGGCAATCGCTAGCCGTCGGAGCCCCGCTTCATATTGCCATGCGCGGATACATCCGTGCCGCAATCATCACCAGCACGGCGAAGACACCGGCGAGCACCGCCAGATCGAGCGGCAGGCCATAGACGCTCGTCCCGCCTTGGATCATCAAGGCGCGCAGCCCATCCACCTCATAGGTCAATGGATTGACGCTGGATACCGCTTTCAGCCAGGCCGGCATCATGGCGAGGGGATAGATCGCATTGCTGGCGAAGAAGATGGGCATGGTCAGCACCTGGCCGATGCCCATGAAGCGCTCCCGGGTCTTCACGATGCAGGCGATGATGAGCGAGAGCGTCGAGAACAGCATCGAGCCAAGCGCGATGAACAGCAGCACGCCAAGCACGGCCAGCGGCGCAAAATCGGTGTGCACCCCGATCACGAGCGCCAGCAGATAGACGAACACGGCCTGAAACAGGCCGCGCAGGCTGGCCGAAATCCCCTTGCCGATCACCAGCGCCGAGCGCGGCGCGGGGCTGACGAGATAGCGGTGCAGCACGCCGAGGTCGCGCTCCCAGATGGCCGAGATGCCATAGAAGATGGCCACGAACAGCACGCTCTGGGCGAGGATGCCGGCGGCGAGGAAATCCATGTAGTTCATGTCGCCCGAGGCGAGGCCCCGGACGCGGGCCATGACCTGGCCGAACAGCAGCAGCCAAAGCACGGGCTGGATCGCCCGGGTCCCGATCTCCATGGGATCGTGACGCAGCTTCTGCGCCTCCGCCCCGGCGACGGCCAGGACCTGGCTGACGTAGTCGGCGGCCAGCCGGCCGAAGCCAGGCTCAGCCGTGCTCGCGGGCGGCGCGGCGGGTGCGCTGGGCATCGCGGTAGCCTTGTTCGATTTCACTGTCGGTGCCGGCGAGGCGGGCGAAGACGTCGTCCAGGGTCGCCCCTGCTCCCAGCCTGGCCTTGAGTTCGCTCGGCGTGCCTAGGGCGACGATCCGCCCTCGGGCGATAAGCGCGATACGGTCGCAGAGCTCGTCGACTTCTTCCATGTAATGTGTGGTCACGATCATGGTCGTGTTCAGGATCTTGCGCAGTTGACGTACATGCTGCCAGACGGTCTGGCGGGCAACGGGATCGAGGCCGACCGTGGGCTCGTCCATGAACAGCACGGTCGGCCGATGCAGCATGCTCTGGGCGATCTCAAGCCGCCGGATCATGCCGCCGGAGTAGTGCTGCACCAAATGGTCGGCGGCATCGGCGATTCCCATGGCCTCCAGCGCCCGAGCGATGCGCTGAACCCTTTCGCCGCGGGGAATGCCATAGAGCCGGGCCGAGAGCAGAAGGTTCTCGCGGCCCGTAAGCGAGCCGTCGGCGGAGAGCAGCTGGGGCACATAGCCGATATGCCGGCGCACCTTGGCCGGCTGGCTGAGGACGTCGTAGCCGGCGACCGTGGCCCGGCCAGAGCTGGGCGGCAGCAGCGTCGTCAGCATCTTGATGAGCGTGCTCTTGCCGGCGCCGTTGGGCCCGATCAGGCCGAAGATTTCGCCCCGGGCAATGGATAGAGTCGCGCGGTCGACGGCCACGAGATCGCCGAAACGTTTGGTCAGATCGAAGGTGCCGACCGCCTCGTCTTCGCCGGCTCCCCCCGGCGCCGCGATTGACGTATCGGCTCTGTCATCGGGAGCCATGCATACCGCCTGGAGCTAGTCATACAGCAGCGGGAGCCCTGATAGAAGCCGGCATTCCACACACCGCCGGGCAAATGAGGCCCTATTGGGACAAACCAATCTTCGAAACTTCCGCCGGCCAAGCCAAGTCACGAGCGAAGAGCACCTGGACGGATCAAGTCGGGGTGACCCCCTTTTGATCTGGATCAGTGAAATGCCAGCTCAAGCCCTCGCGAGCGGGAGCGTTGCTCTGGATCAACTTCCCTGCGACGGTCCTGGGCAATAATCTGCGCATGAGCGTTGGAGAGTGCATGTCAAGGCGTAGGGCCACCTGGGAAACGGCGTTACCGGCGAGCGTCACCTTGCGCTCCGGCACCAGCGAGCCGGCACGATGAATCGCCGGCGCGCCATCGTCCTGCTGGTTGCCGTTGTAGCGCTGGTCGGCATCAGCGCCCCGGAGTGGTCGGCCGATTGGCGGAGTTGGCTGGGCTTCGCCAAGCCTTCAGATGCGCTGCTGGTGTCTGGGGATATCGAGGCTCATGAAAGCGTTTTGGCGTTCAAGACGGTCCAGTCGCGCATCGTGGACCTGCCTTTCGACGAGGGAAAATGGGTCAAGGCGGGGGCCGCGGTGGCACGGCTGGATGAAGCCGACTATCGGCAGCAGCTGGTGATCGCCGAGGCTTCGCTCGAGGTACAAAGGCGCCAGCTCGATATTTCCCGGCAAAACCTCGTGGTCGTGCAGAAGGTTCTCGCCAGCGACCAGGCCGATCTCGAGATGAAGACGCTCGACTTCCAGCGCTATGAGACTCTATGGCAGCGCGGCAACACCACGACCCAGACGCGCGATCAGGCGGCGACGGGACTGAAGCAGTCGCAGGCAAACCTCAACCGCGACCAGGCGCTCGTGCTGGCGGCCCAGCGCAATATTGAGCTGGCAATGGCCAATATCGCGAGCGCGGAGGCGTCGGTCGGCATGGCCCGGATCGTGCTGGGCTACACCACGCTCACCGCGCCCTATGACGGCGTGATCGTCGTCCGCCAGGCGGAGCTGGGCGAGATCGCCATGCCCGGGACACCGATCGTCACCATCGCGGATCTCGACCATGTCTGGCTTCGGGCATACATCAACGAGACGGATATCGGACGGGTCCATTTCGGCGCCTCGGCCATCGTCACAACCGACAGCCTGCCGGGCAAGACCTTCCCCGGCCGCGTGTCGTTCATATCCTCGAATGCGGAGTTCACGCCCAAGACGGTGGAGACCCATGCCGAGCGCGTGACTCTGGTCTATCGAATCAAGATCGACATCGACAATCCCGGCCATGGACTTGTGCCGGGGGTGCCTGCGGACGCGGAAATCGCGCTTTCGGCGCCATGAACGGCCGGCCGGGCCCGCAGATCGAGGTCCAGGGCCTCAGCAAGCGATTTGTCGGCACGGTCGCGGTCGAAGACCTGAGTTTCGCGGTGGAGCAGGGCGAGATCTTCGGGCTGGTCGGGCCAGACGGCGCCGGCAAGACCACGGTCATGCGCGCGCTGGCGGGCGTCATGCAACCGGACGCCGGCCGCATCGTCATCGACGGCGTCGACGTGGTGGGCGATCCGGAGCGCGCCAAGCGGCATCTCAGCTATATGCCCCAGCGCTTCGGACTCTACGAGGATCTGACCGTCGATGAGAACATACGCTTCTACGCCGATCTGTTCGAAGTGCCGCCCCGGCTGCGTCAGGAAAGGGTGGGCCCACTCCTCGCCGCCTCCGGCATGGAGGCTTTCCGGCGCCGCCTCGCCGGGCAGCTCTCGGGCGGCATGAAGCAGAAGCTCGGCCTCATCTGCGCCCTCATCCACACGCCGAAGGTGCTCCTGCTGGACGAACCCACGACGGGAGTGGATCCTGTGTCCCGGCGGGACTTCTGGCGCATCCTCTATTCCCTCAGGGAGAGCGGCGTCACCATCCTCATCTCGACGGCCTATCTCGACGAGGCGGAACGCTGCACGCGCCTGGCCTTGCTGCATCAGGGACGGGTCAAGTACTGCGACACGCCGAGCCGCCTCAAGGCGCTCATGCCCGGCGCGCTTCTCAAGATTTCCTCGGCTCGGCCGCGTGACGTCCGCGACCGGGTGCGGACTCTCGACGGGATCGCGAGCGTCCTTCTCGTCGGCGACGGGGTCCATGTCGCGGTCGATGATGCCGCCCGCCGCCTGCCGGAGCTTCGCCGTGCTCTCGAGCTTGGCGACATTGCCTTCGAGGGAATTCGCCCGACTGAGCCGAGCATCGAGGATCTGTTCGTTTCCCTGCTGCGCAGCGGGGATAAGCCACAATGAGCGGACCGCTGCCGGATGCCGGCGCGCCGATCGTCGCCGACGGGCTGGTGAAGCGCTTTGGCGCCTTCACCGCCGTCGACCATGTGAGCTTTCGCATCGACCGAGGCGAGATCGTCGGCTTCATCGGCCCGAACGGCGCCGGCAAATCGACCACCATCCGCATGCTGTGCGGCCTCCTGCGTCCGAGCGAAGGCCGCGCGCTGGTCGCCGGCATCGATGTCGCCCAGGATCCCGAAGGGGTCCGGCAGCACATCGGATACATGTCGCAGAAGTTCTCCCTCTATGGCGATCTCAGCGTGGCGGAGAATTTGCGGTTCTTCGGCGGGATCTACCGGGTCCCTCGGGCCGAGCTCGCCGGGCGCACGCGTTACGCCGTGGACATGGCCGGCCTTTCGGGCCGGGAAGACGCCCTGGTCGTCACGCTCGCGGGTGGCTGGAAGCAGCGCCTGGCGCTCGGCTGCGCAATTCTGCACCGCCCTCCCATCCTGTTCCTGGACGAGCCAACCTCCGGCGTCGATCCCGAATCCCGTCGGCGCTTCTGGGACCTGATCGCCGCCCTTGCCGCAGACGGCGTCACGGTCCTCGTCTCCACCCACTACATGGACGAGGCCGAGTACTGCAACCGCATCGCCCTGATCGACCGGGGCCGCCTGATCGCCTTGGCGCGCCCCGGGGAGTTGAAGCGCCGCAAGCTGGGTGGCGACCTTCTGCTGCTTGAATGCGAGCCGGTCGGCGCGGCGATCATCGCGCTGGAGAAGGCGCCCGGCGTGCACGACGCGGCAGTGTTCGGCAATTCCATTCATATTCTGGTCGGGGATGGCGCCGCTGCGCGGTCGGACATTCCATCCTTTCTCTCCACCCGCGGCGTCACCGTTACGCGGCTCGAGCCGATCGAGCCCACGCTCGAAGACATCTTCGTCCAGATGGTGAGCGGCGGGCACGGCACTGAGGACGTCGGCGCATGAGACCGAGGCGGCTGAAGGCGATTGCGGTGAAGGAGATGCTCCAGATCTGGCGCGATCCGCGCAGCCTGCTGATCGCGCTTCTCATGCCGTTCATGCAGATGATCCTGCTCGGCTACGGGGTCAGCTTAGACGTGAAACACCTGCCGATCTGCGTGTTCGACCGGGAAGGGAGCCAGACGAGTCTGGCGCTGGTGAAGCGGTTCCAGGCCTCACAATATTTCGAGATCGTCGGCTCCTTCGACAACTACCGCGACGTCACGCGCGCCCTCGACCGCGGAAACTGCCGCATGGCCATCGTCATCCCGCCGGACATGAGCGAACGCCTCAGCGACAGTGGCTCGAGCACCGTCCAGGCCCTGGTCGACGCGACCGACGACAACACCGCCAACATCGCCATCGGATATGCCCAGGCCGTGGTCGCTGCCTTCTCCAGCGACCTCCAGATCCAGTCCCTGGGAATGGCCGGGAATCCGCCGCAGACGGCCCAACCCGTCACCGTGGAATCCAGGGTCTGGTTCAACGAGGACCTCGAGAGTCGCAACTTCATCATCCCCGGCGTGGTCGCCCTAGTCATGGCGCTCGTGGGCGCGCAGCTGACCTCCCTCACCATCGCCCGCGAATGGGAGCGCGGGACGATGGAGCTGCTGGTCTCGACCCCGGTAACGCCGATGGAGCTGATGCTGGGCAAGCTCGCGCCCTATTTCGCCATCGGCCTTCTCGACGCGGTGTTCTGTCTGGGCTTCGCCGTCTTCTGGTTCCAAGTGCCGTTCCGCGGCACGCTGCTGACCCTGTTTTTCGGCACCTCGCTTTTCCTGGTCGTCGTTCTCGGCATCGGTTACCTGATCTCGACCATGATCCGCAGCCAGGTCGGTGCGGCGCAGATCGGGTTGCTCGTCACCCTGCTGCCGACCACGCTGCTCTCGGGCTATGCCTTCCCCATCGACCAGATGCCTTTGGCGGTGCAGGCGGTCACCTATCTCGTCTTCGCCCGCTACTACGTCACCATTCTGAAGGCCGTGTTCCTCAAGGGCTCGGGGATCCTCGATCTGTGGGCGCCGAGCCTGGCCATGGTCGCCTATGCCGCGATCGTCGCCTTCCTGGCGGCGCGCGCCTTTCGCAAGCGGCTGGACTAGCCCCGCGATGTTCGAACGCATCCTGCGCATCGTCGTTAAGGAGTTCCTGCAGCTGAAGCGCGACAAATGGGCGCGCTTCCGCCTCATCGTGCCGCCCATTGTCCAGATGCTCGTGTTCGGCTACGCGGCCACCTTTGAGGTGTACCATGTGCCGACCGTCGTCCTGGATCGGGATCACAGCCAGGAGAGCCGGGATCTGGTGTCGCGGTTCTCCTTCACCGACCGCTTCCACATCGTCGGCATCGCCGGCAGCGAGGCTGAGGTCAAGCATGCCATCGACCGCAGCGACGCGGCGCTCGCCATCGTCATTCATCCCGGCTTCGCGGCGCTGCTGCGCAGCGGGCAATCGGCGCCGCTGCAGGTGATCCTGGACGGCACGAACTCGAACACCGCGCTCATTTCCCTCGGCTACCTGAATGTGATCGTGGCCCGGTACTCGAAAGATTACGCAGCAGAACTCGTCCGGCCGGGCGCCCAGAACGAAAGCTGGCAGGCCGTCCAGGTCAATCTCGAGCCGCGACCCTGGTACAACGCCGACCTCAACGGCCGCTGGTTCTTCGTGCCCGGCGTCATCGGCACCCTGACCATGGTGGTCGTCGTCAGCCTCACCGCCTCCGCCATCGTGCGCGAACGCGAGGCAGGCACCCTGGAGCAGATCATGGTGACGCCCATCCGCCCTTCCGAATTCATCCTGGGCAAGACCCTGCCATTCTTCGTCATCGGCCTGGCGGAAGTGATCCTGGTCGCAGCCTTCGGCACTCTGTGGTTTCGAATTCCCTTCGTCGGCAGTCCTCTGGTCCTGTTGCTCGGCACCTCGCTCTTCCTGCTCAGCACGCTGGGTCTCGGTT
>DATNJA010000033.1:0-3330 GCA_035604155.1 Candidatus Udaeobacter sp.
AGGACGCCTCATCGAGCCAAACCAACGGGCCGCGTGACACGCTTCCACGCCGGCCGCTTTGGGCCGGGGCATGCCCCGGCCCAAAGCCTAAACGAAGCGGACAACTCGCGAGCTACATAAACCGGCCAACTTGACGAGCTAGCTACATCGGCCGGAAAGGCCGGGTCGAAACCGCTTGCACTTGAGGCTGCGAGCGGGAAATCTCCGTGGCGACATGCAGACGAAACAGATTTCCTTGGCGCCGGAGCCGGCCTCCGGCGCGGCGAGGGCGAAACCGGTCGCCGAGCTCGTGGGTTTCCTCGTCGCTTCGGTCAAGCGCGCGCGCCTGGTCGAGACGCCCTTCCCGCATCTGGAGATGAACAACATCCTTCCGGATGACGTCTACGCGGCGATGGTCGCGACCATGCCGGAATCCGCCGACTTCCGCCCCATGTCCACGCGTCGAAAGACCACCACGCGCCAGGATGGGGCGCCGACTCGCTTCAAGATCGATCTGTTTCCCGAGCAGGTCTGGCGCCTGCCGGCGGAGAAACGCAAGGTCTGGGGGCCGGTAGGCCGCGCCCTATGCTCGGCCGAACTCCGCGCGGTCTTCGTCGAACGGCTGACGCCGGGGATCGAGCACAGGCTCGGGCCCGGATTCTCCCCCGTCGGCTTCTTCCCGATCCCGATCCTGACCCGGGACATTCCCGGATACCAGATCCAGGCGCACACCGACACCCATCGCAAGGCCATCACGGTGCAGATCTACTTGCCGCCCGACGACAGGATCGCCCATGTGGGCACCGTGTTCCACGAGCGCATTGCCGACGGGAGCGTGCGGCGCGCCAAGCAGCTCAAGTTTTCGCCCAACACCGGCTACGCCTTCGCTCCCTGGGACGACACCTGGCATTCGGTCGATCTGGTCGGGCCCGAGGTCGACACCCGCGACAGCATCCTGTTGACGTATTTTCACGACGCCAGGCCGGGCCAGTTCCTGTTCAATCGCGCCAAGCGGGCCGGAACGTTCCTCAACACCGAGTTCCGCCACGCCATGAGGCGGTAAGGCGCCCTCTGCGGTGCCCGTCGAATGCGGACGCGGTTGGCCGGCCCCACCGGCCATTCAAGGCCCGGTCATGGTCCGGCGGGGGGCAGCAGCGCCCACTGGATGGTCCAGACCAGATCCCCGCGCAGCGTAGGCTGACGCATGACGAAGGGCTCGCGGGGCTGCGCCTGGGCAAACGCGGCGAAATCGGCCGGCCTTCGCGGATCCTTCGATACCCACAGCAACACCGCGCCGCGGCGCCGAATGTCCACCTCGTCGATCCACGGCATGTAGTCATGATTCGCTTCGTGATAGGCCACAACGGGGTCCGGCGAAAAAAGGACGACGGTCCCGGCTTCGAAATCGTCGCCGATCACGTAGGAGAGCGGCTGGCCGGTTTCCTTATGCCAGGCCGCCGTGACCGCCGCGGCAAATTCGGCACCGGGGAATTGCGGGCTCATGAGCGAACCTCGGCCGATGAGAAAGGCTTGAGCGCCGACTTGCGATGCCACCATCAGGAGGGTGAACGCGCTCCAGGCCAGCACCAGACGCCGCAAGGCCGCGGCATCGATCCGTGGCCGCCATTGCGCCACCAGAAACAGGCCGGTGAAGCACCAGAACTGCGATGCCCAGCCGGCGGTGAAGTGACGCTGCAGCAGGACGCCCCCGGCAACGGAGATGACGAGCGGTCCGAAAGCCAGCACCGCGAGGTAGCGTTGCGCAAAGCGCTCCGCCGGCGGGACGGGGTTCGGCAATGTCCACCAGCGCCCCAGCATGATCCAGAACATCAGCAGGGTGCAGATGTCGCGGGCCAGCGCGTTGCCGATGAAACCGGCGGTGGAGGAGACGAGAGAGGCCAAGCCGGCGACCTCCGTCGCCTTCTCGTTGGCGAATCGGATCGGGGAGAAATCGCTGCCGACGAGCCAGATGACGTGGGGCGCCATGAGCGCGGCGAAGATCGCCATCGCGATGTATACGCCCGGGCCTGACCAGCATCGGCGCGCCGTCGGATCGACGATCGAGAAAAGCAGCACCGGCAGGAGCAGCGTGGCCGCCGTGTACTTCGCATAGAACGCAAATGCGAACCATACGCCCACCAGCACCCAGTCGAGCGTCTTGGCGCCGACGAAGGCCCGGTACAGCGACCATCCGGCCAGGCCGAAGAAGGGAAGCTGAATGATGTTGTGATTGACCTCGAAGGTCGCCACGTTGAACGTGACGCAACCGTCGAGCAGCAGGGTCGCGGCCAGCGCCTCGACCGGCCGAAGGATCTCGCATCCCAGGCGCCAGATCGCCCAGAAGCATGCGACCGCGGCAACCTGTCCCAACAGGAAGAATCCCCAGATATGGGGCGCGGTCATGCGCCGGACGAGATCGTCCAGCAGCCAGGGCATGGGCGGATGTTTCCAGTAGCCCCATTGCCAATGCTGCCCGTAGGCGATTCCCTCGAGCACGTCCAACGGCAGATTGCGGCACAGAAGCGTCGGCACCAGGGTCCAGAGCGCAAGGTGCAGGATCGCGAAGGCGGCGAAGGCTTCGGTAGGGCGCTTTTCGATGCGATCGATCAGCCGGGCGAACCGTCCCGCATCGGCTCCTGGGCCGCCCATCTCCATCCCGTACGCGGACGCATTCATGCGGCTGGCCCCGTCGCCCCAATTCGGACCCTGTGCCGCCAGGATCCCTGGGCGCTTCGTTCCCGCCCGGGCCCCGTTTGCGCGGCTCGCCTCCATGTAATAGCGTAACCCGAGTTTGGTCCAGCCGACCGGCCCTGCGGCGATCGGCAGAAGGATGTTGCCACGGCAGGCGGGTTGGACTATCGCCCTTCGGAACGGCGGCTCGCCGGCCAGTGAAAGATACCCCTTGATCGAACAAGAGCCTTTTCGATGCGCGCGCTGAATGAATACGGCCTTCGCGAATGGGCGGCGGGGGCGCCCCTCGTGCATGGATTCAAGCGCGGCCGCAATGCTTTGATCGAGCGGGCCTTTCGCGGCCTGGGCGCGCGCGCCAGCGACAAGTTCCTTGCCGAGCGGACCGAGCTCTCCGGCAAGACCATCATCTCGGTCATCGCCTACAACGTGCCCTGGACCATCGCCCTGATGCTCCGCTCGGCGCCGCGCCTGCCGGGCTCAGCCTTCGTCATCTTCGACAATTCCCGAAATCCCGAGGCCCGGCGCGAAATCGAGCGCATTTGCCGCGACCGAGACACGGCCTATCTCGCCCTGCCGCCCAATCCTGAGCGCCATCCCTGCCGCTCCCACGGCCTGGCCATGAATTGGGCCTTCTATCACGTCATCCGGCCGTTGAAGCCG
>DATNJA010000034.1:0-22724 GCA_035604155.1 Candidatus Udaeobacter sp.
GCGAAGGAGCTATTGTCCGCGTAATTCACTTCGTACTGACCGGAGGCACCCACCGTCCAGCCGCCAGGAATACCGACCTGGACGCCAAGGAGATACGTAGACGGCTTGCCCCCAGTCAGCGATGCACCCTTGGGGGTATGGCCGGTGAAGGCCCACTCGCCGCCGCCGCCAACCAGCAGGGTCCAACCGCCGCCGAAGTCGTGGTTGTAGTCCGCACCGGCTGCGAGGATGTTTTCCCCGGACTTGTTCTTCAGGTCGGTGCCGGCGCCGAAGCCTTGCGAGCCGCTTGAATTGGTAACCGAACCCTCCGGCGTATAGGAGACGCCGAACGTGAAACCGCCGAAGGAGGGCGAGTAGTAGTCGATCGCGGTGCCCTTTCCGGTGAACGTCACGCAGGTCGCGTCGGCCGTTTCGAAGGTCGCGACGCCGACAGTATGGCCTGCGCCACCCGCGGCGCCCAGCCCGGCGTTGGTGAAGTCCTGGTTGGCCGAGTTCACGCCGAAGTTCGCCGTGACGTTGCCCGGATCGTACACGCAGGTCTGGCTGACGGCATCCGTCGGCGAGCCCTGGCCGAAGCGCACGTCGCCATACTTGCCGCTGAAGTCCGCATAGGCGCGATTCAGCCGCCCGCTGGTATTAGCGGCGCCGTTGGGATTGAGGCCCACCAGCACAGAGACGGTGATGCCGTTGTCGAGGGTGGTCTCACCCTTGAAGTTGATTCGCACTTCCTGACGGAAGCCGCCGCTGGTCCGCCCGAAGTCACCGAGGCCACCTGTGGCCGTAGTAGCGCCTAGCTTACCACCCGCGGTCTTCGAGTGAATCGGCACTGCGACCTGATCGCCGCCGAGAAGAATGCCAGCAGATCCACGGTAGAAGCCGGAAAGTCCGAGCTTGATCCCGCCGTCCGCCGAGGCCTGACCTGCCGCCAAGCCGGCAGCCACCAGGGCCGTTGTTGCACATAGAGCTTTCTTCATTCCGAAGGTCCCTTCTCTAAGATCATGGACAGGCTGCCCTAGGAGCAGCCCAATCCGTTGGTTTAGAGCCCCCACTCTTGTGAGCCCCGTCGTGGCCACGACGACAAGCCCCGAAAGGAACGCGATGCCGTCTAGGACTTTCTTGGCCATCAGCGGGGTTATCCTCAAGCCGGGAGGGGGGAAGGTCAAGCAATCCGGCGAGGCGATGGTGTTTTTTGGGTTAAACTGTGGCGTTGGCGCCACAGTTTATGAACGACGCGACACAGGCCCTTGGCAACAAAGAGGAGGCTACCTAGCGGCCCTGGTTCGGACGGCGTCGCCAGGGTAGTCAATTCTGGCTGAATTTGGCCAAAAATCTGCCGCCATCTTGGACGCCAGCTGGAAGGCAAGCCGGCCAGGCATCGAGTCGGCCGCGTCGGGACTGGCGCTCGGCCACCTGGATTGCCCGGCTCGGGCCTTCCCTCAGGGCCGGCTGGTCGCCAGCTTGTCCTGGCATTCGCGCAAAAGGGCGTTGGTGTGCTCCAGCCGGTGGGCCAGCACCCGCATCACCTCCACGGCCATGGTCGGGAAGTCGCTGACCATGCGGAAGAAGAGTTCCTTGGAGATCTTGAGGGTGGTGGTGCGGGCCGAGGCCGTAACCGTGGCGGTGCGGGGCACGTCGCCCAGGATGCCGATCTCGCCCACGATCTGGTCCCGCCCGAGTCGGGCCACCCGGGTGCGCCCGCCGCCCGGCAACTCGACATCCACGGCCACCTCGCCATCGACGATGATATAGGCGGAATCGGCCGCGTCCCCCTGGTGAAACAGGATCTCCTCGGCCTCGAAGACGGCGCGTTCGCTGGTGAAGGCCAGGAGCTTCAACTTGGCCGGCTCGACCTTCGAGAAGAGCTGGATCCGCCGCAGCATTTCGACTTCCTGATTGAGACTCATCGCACCCTCTTTCCCCGGCGGTCATTCCGATCGCCGATTCGTCTCTAGCCGGTCGTGCCGGCCGCCGGTTCTACTGTGCGGCCAGCTCGGTCGACGGGCTCTTCATCCGGGCCAGGATCTCTTCGGCTCGGCCCTGTTCGGCGACGCGCCCGTCGCGCATCACCACCAGGCGTTGGAAGCGCCGGGCCTCCTCGCCGTGGCGAACGACCCAGAGCACGGCCTTGCCCTGGCGCGCGCCGAGCAGATTCTCCATCAGCCTTGCCTGGCTGGCCGAATCCAGCAGCGCCGTCGCTTCGTTGACGATGAGATAGACCGGACGCTTCAGCAGCGCCCGGCCGAGGCCGATCTTCTGGCGTTGGGTGGCGGTCAGGCGCTTGCCGGCGATGCCCGCGGGATAGTCCAGCCCGACGCGCAGCACCGATGCCCTGAGGCCGAGACCGTCGAGAACGTCGCCGATCAGCTTGCCGATCTTGCTTGGCGCCTGGGCTTGGCCATAGACGAGGCGTCCGAACAGGATGTTGTCCTGGACCGAGGCGGCGCCGATGTAGCGCTCGGCATCATAGAACTCGACGGCGGCCTTGAGGTCCCCGGGCAGCCCGGCGGCAAAGGCCCGCCGCGCGACCAATAGGCGGCTCTCCAGGTCGGCTCCGATCAGCTCCAGGCGATGGCGCGCTTCCACATAAGGGAAGGCAAGTCCGGTCAGCCTGTCGCGGTCCGCCGGCGTCATGGCCGCCGCCCCGGTCTTGCCCAGCCGGCCCAGCAGGGCTCGGAACTCCGGCAGGTCTTCGGCCGAGATGAAGCTGAACTGTTCGAAGAAGGGATGGCCGGGCGGCAGATCGGCGAACAGCTCGACCATGGTTTCGGCGATCCGGCGCCCCACTTCGGCAAGCGGTTCGGCGAGCCCAGCTTCGGCCAGAACCTTGTGCAGATAGGGATTGGCCGCGATCCGCTCGGGTTGCAGATCGGGGCCCACCGGCGCGCCGAACAGCAGGTTCTCGGCCACCGACATGTTGGCGATATAGCGCTCGGCGTCGAAGGGCTCGACCAGGCTGCGCAAGGCGGGCTCGGCGAGCCGGCTGTGGAGCGACCGGCGCGCTTCCACCAGGCGGGATGCCAGCTCCGCCTGCTTGGCCGGATCGATCACGCCCCTGAGGCCGAATTGATAGACGTCGTCTTCCAGCTCGAGCAGGCGGAGCGTCTCGACGATGCGCAGATCCAGCTCGGCCAGGTCCTTGGCCCCGGCGGCCTCGTAGTCGATCCACTGGGCGTGGATGTCGAGAAGCGGGTTGCCGGCGCGCAGCGCTTCGCGCTCCGTGAGCTCGCGCTCGCGCCGCCCGGCCTGGTCGTAGTCCGCCGGCGCCACCGGCGCATGTTTCAGGCCATAGATCAGGTTGTCGCGCACGCTGACCGGAAAGATGTAGGCATCCGTGCCGGCATAGCCGATGCTGCGGCCGGTCACCGCCTCGGGCAGGGTCGCCAGATCCTTGCCGGCGACGCTGATGCTGCCCGCCGCGAGCGGCACGAGCCGCATCAGCGCCAACGGCAGGACGTCCGCGCCCGAGCCCGGCCCGGCGAGGATCGCCGTCTGCTCGTTGCCGGGAAGGGTAAGGCCGACACCGTCCAGCAGCTTGACGCCGTTCTCGTCGGCCACGACGACACCCGAAAGCACGATATCGCCCTCGAGCGGCGCCGGCCGCTCGCCCACCGCCTGAAGATCTTGGGGGACCATGCCCTCCGGCTCGAACTGCTCCACGACCTGCTCGTATTTGATCTGCACGTCCTGGCGCTGCTGATCCCAGTCGATCAGCTCCTTCACCGGTCCCGGCAGATCCTTGTAGGCGTTGATCACCGCGACGATGATGCCGAGATCGACCTTGCCCGCGAAGGCAAGCAGGCCGCCCAACAGATAGAAGGTGAAGGGCGTCACCTGGGCGAGGAAATTGTTGAGGCCCTTGACCGCGAATTTGCGTTGATAGAGGTCGAAGCGGATGTTGTAGATGCGCCCGAGCCGGTCGACGATATCGGCGCGCTCGTAGTTCGAGGTGTCGTGGGAATGGATCTCCACCGACCCGTCGGCCACCTCGGCGATGCGCCCCGCGAGAGCGCGCGCGGTCAACTGGCGCTGGCGGCCGAGCCGCAGGATCTTCTTGCGCAGCTTCGGGATGACGATCGCCTGCACCGCCAGGATGACGATGGCGACCATGCCGAGCCACAGGCTCTGGAGCACCATGAAATAGATCGCCGTCAAGGCGTAGCCGCCAAGGAAGGCCGGCTGGATGAAGGCGTCGCCGATGAAGCCGCCCAACGGCTCCACCTCGTCCTTGATCATGGTCGCGATTTCGGCCTGCTTCACCTTGCGGAACTGGGCCTGGGGAAACCGCAAGACCCGGTCGAAGAGATCGAAACGCAAGCGGCGCAGCATGCGCTCGCCCAGTCGGCCCTTGGCCGTGTTGATATAGATCTTGAACCAGTTGTTGATGACGACGAAGACGAGGAAGAGAACGCAGATGGCAATGAGATAGGCGGTGCGGCCGAGGCGGAAACCGTCGAACAGCAGCAGGTTCGCGCCGCCGAGGAACCCCGGCAGGCCGATCTCAAGATGCATGAAGGTTGTGACCCGGTCCGCATGGGCCGCCAGCTTGGTAATGGCATTGACGATCGTCTTCGGCAGGTCGAGGGAGGCGTAGTAGAAC
Organism: Candidatus Udaeobacter sp.; assembly: GCA_035604155.1. Lineage (GTDB taxonomy): Bacteria > Pseudomonadota > Alphaproteobacteria > Dongiales > Dongiaceae > DASXQK01. The sequence goes on from DATNJA010000034.1 coordinate 4,598, forward strand.
AGAAGCGATACGACGACGACGCCCAGAATGATCAGCTGGTCGCGCCGGCTGTGCTTCAGTATGTATTTGAAAAGATTGGGTTCCATTGCCTCGATCCAGGACGCTTCCCGCCCCCGGTCCCTAACACTAGCCGATTAGCCGAGGGTGCGAAACGGTGAGGAGCCGACACGGATTCTTCTCTGTTCGGCGCCTCGGGGCCTGTGGCATAGTCCCGCGCTCTTCTTGGGGGACGACCAACAGGGCCGGCAGTATTCGGAAGGCGCGATGAGCGAAGCCCGGGTATTGATATACAGTCACGACACGTTCGGTCTCGGGCATCTCCGACGCTGCCGGGCGATCGCCCATGCCTTGGTGGAGCATGACAAGGATATGTCGGTGCTCATCCTCTCCGGCTCGCCCATCATCGGGAGCTTCGACTTTCGCGCCCGGGTGGATTTCGTGCGCGTGCCGGGCGTCATCAAGCTGCGCAACGGCGATTACACGCCCCTCAACCTGCACATCGACATCGAAAAGACGCTGCAGATGCGCAGCTCCATCATCCACCACACGGCCGCGATCTTCGATCCCGACCTATTCATCGTCGACAAGGAACCGCTCGGCCTGCGTGGCGAGGTCGAGGAGACCTTGCTGATGCTGAAGGATCGCGGCGTGCCGCTGATCCTGGGATTGCGCGACGTGATGGACGACCCGGATCTCCTGGTGCCGGAATGGGAGCGCAAGAAGGTGCTGCCGGCCCTGAGCAATCTCTACGACGACATCTGGGTCTATGGCCTGCCCCAGATCTGCGATCCGCTGGAGGGCGTGGCCCTGCCCAAGTCGGTGCGCAAGAAGCTGACTTACACCGGCTATCTGCGCCGATCCTTGCCGCATATCCCATTGCCGCCGACGCCGTTCCAGAAGATCGAGGGGCCCTATCTCCTGGTCACCACGGGCGGCGGGGGCGACGGAGAGGTGGTCATCGACTGGGTCTTGCGTGCCTATGAGCAGGACAAGGCGATGCCGCTGCCGGCCCTGCTCGTCCTCGGCCCCTTCATGCAGTCCGAGCGTCAGCTCGAGTTCATCGCCCGCGCCCAGAACCTGAAGAAAGTCGAAGCGATCACCTTCGATGCCCAGATGGAAACCCTGATGGCGCGCGCGGCGGGCGTGGTCGCCATGGGCGGCTATAATACCTTCTGCGAGATCCTGTCGTTCGACAAACGCGCCCTCATCGTGCCGCGCACGGTGCCGCGCCGGGAGCAGTATATCCGCGCCATCCGGGCCGAGGAGCTTGGGCTGTGCCGGGTGCTGGCGGAGGACGAAGGCAAGGACGCCCATGTGATGGCGACGGCGCTACGCCATCTGCCCCAGCAGCAGCAACCCTCCCAGGTGGTGGTGCCGGGCCTTCTCGACGGCCAGACCAATGTCGACCGGCTGGTCGACAAATGGCTCGTCCGCGGCCGCCGTCCCCAGCTTGCCCTGGCCCGCCGGCGCGCCCGTCGCTAATCTCCACGGCGCAATGTCAAGTTCGCCCGCCGCCCCAGCGGCGAAGGAAGTGCTGTTCCTGTTGAAGGGCTATCCGCGCCTGTCGGAGACCTTCATTGCCCAGGAAATCCGGGCCCTCGAGCAGCGGGGCCTCTCCATCCGCATCGTGGCGCTACGCCGGCCCACGGACCGCAAGACCCATCCGGTCGTCAGCGAGATCCAGGCTCCCGTGAGCTATCTGCCCGAGTATCTGTGGCGGGAACCCTGGCGCGTCCTCGGCGGCTGGCGCCGAGCCCGCCGGCTCCCGGGCTATCCTGCGGCAAGGCGGGCCTGGCTCGCCGATCTGAGGCGCGATCCGACGGTGAACCGGGGCCGGCGCTTCGGCCAGGCGCTGGTGCTGGCGGCGGAACTGCCCGCATCGATCGGACGCATTCATGCCCATTTCCTCCACACCCCCGCCTCGGTCGCCCGCTACGCGGCCCTGATGACCGGATGGCCGTGGAGCGCCTCGGCCCATGCCAAGGACATCTGGACGACGCCCGATTGGGAGAAGACGGAGAAGATCGCGTCCTGCCAGTGGCTCGCCACCTGTTCCGCGGCGGGCGCCGCGGCGTTGTCTCGGCTCGCGGCCGAGCCGGGCAAGGTGATCCTGGCGCGCCACGGCCTCGACCTCGCCCGCTTTCCGGTCCCCGAAGGTCGAAGACCGCCGCGGGACGGCAGCGATCCCACCGACCCGGTGGTGATTCTTTCGGTGGGACGCGCGGTGGAAAAGAAGGGCTACGACGATCTGCTGGCCGCTCTTGCCCTGCTGCCTTCGGATCTCGCTTGGCGCCTGGTGCATGTGGGCGGCGGGCCGCTCTTGAAAGGCCTTCGCCGCCAGGCACGGGTCCTCGGCCTGGAGGCGCGCATCGACTGGAAGGGCCCGCAGGCCCAAGCCGCCGTGCTGGCGGAGCTGAGAGCGGCCGATCTCTTCGTGCTTGCCAGCCGTACCGCCCGGGACGGCGACAGGGACGGCCTGCCCAACGTGCTGATGGAAGCTGGCAGCCAGGGCCTGGCTCTTCTTGCCACCCGGGCCGGCGCCATCGAGGAATTGATCGTCGAGGGCGAAACGGGGCTCCTGGTCCCGCCCCGGGATCCCGCGGCGATGGCGGCGGCCATCGCTCGTCTCGTCCGCGACCCGGCCCTGCGCCGGCGCCTCGGCGCCAGCGCGCTCTCATGCGTAAGGCGCGACTTCGACATGGCCGAGGGCATCGAAAGACTGGCCCGGGAGTTCGGCTTGGCTTCCGCCGGCGAGCCGGCGATTCTTGAGACCGCGTCATGCGCCTAGCCTTCTATGCGCCGATGAAGCCGCCCGGCCATCCCACCCCCTCGGGAGACCGGCGCATGGCCCGGCTCCTGGTTCGGGCCCTGGAGGAAGCCGGCCATGAGGTCGAATTGGCGAGCGAGTTCCGCAGCCGGGAACCCGCCGGCAATCCTGCCCGTCAATCGGCAATCGCGCACGAAGCCGGGCGGGAAGCCGCACGGCTGATCGCCGCCTACGCTGCCCTGCCGCCCGCGGGCCGGCCAAAGGCATGGTTCACCTATCACGTTTACTACAAGGCTCCGGATTGGATCGGGCCACGGGTGGCGGCCGCTCTTTCCATCCCTTATTTCCTCGCCGAGGCATCCCTGGCGCCGAAGCGTGCCGGAGGTCCCTGGGCCATCGGCCATGAAGCGACCCTGGCCGCCATCGACGCCGCCGACCGGCTCTTCGTCATCAATCCGGCGGACCGCCCATGCCTGCTGGAGGCAGCCAGCGACCCGGCGCGGCTTGTCGATCTGCCCGCCTTTCTCGATACCGGCCCCTATAGCCAGGCCGCGACAGGGCGCGCCGCCCATCGCCGGCAGCTTGGCGAACGCCACGCCATCGCCGCCGGCCCACCCTGGCTGCTGGCGGTCGCCATGATGCGGCCCGGCGACAAGCTCGCTTCCTATCGCATCATGGGCCAGTCGCTGATGATTCTCCGGAAACGCGACTGGCATCTCCTCGTCGTCGGCGATGGACCGGCTGCAAGTGACGTCCGGGCGGCCTTGGCCCCACTAGGGGCCGAACGGGTGAGCTATCTCGGCTACGTTTCCGAAGCCGAACTTCCTGCCCACTATGCGGCGGCCGATCTTCTCTTCTGGCCCGCCGTCAACGAGGCCTACGGCATGGCGCTCCTCGAGGCCCAGGCGGCCGGGCTTCCCGTTGTGGCTGGTGCTTCGGGCGGCGTGCCGGCAATCGTCGATCAGGGCGTCACGGGACTCCTGGCGCCGCCCGGCGACCCCCGGGGATTCGCCGAAGCGCTTGCCGCTCTCATCGACCAACCGGCGCGCCGGGCCGCCATGAGTGCCGCCGCCCTCGACCGGACGAAGCGGCGCCACCACATCGCCGGGGCTTCGCGCATTCTTGGCGAGGTTTTGGACTCCGTCGTTGGCGCGCCGTCCAAGGCGCAGCGCCGCACCGTGGCGGGATAGGCGCCTTGCCTCTGCTTGCCATGTTGCGTCACGGCCCCACGGCCTGGACTGCTGAACGCCGGCTGCAAGGCCGTATCGACATGGCCTTGTCGGCCGAGGGCAGGGCAGCCGTTTTGGGTTGGCGCCTGCCTCGCCAAACCGCAGGTTTCGCCTGGGTCACGAGCCCGCTGGCAAGGGCGCGGGAAACCGCGGCCCTGCTCGGCCACGGCGATGCCGCGGCCGACGCGCGGCTCGTGGAAATGAGTTTCGGCGATTGGGAAGGCCGGCGTCTTGCGGATCTAAGGGCAGAGTTCGGCGCCGCCATGGAGGCGCTCGAAGGCCGCGGTCTCGATTTCCGCGCTCCGGGCGGAGAAAGCCCGCGCGATGTGCAGCAGCGGTTGGCGCCGTTCCTCCTCGAGGTCGGCCGGGGAAGGGGCGATCTCATCGCCGTCACTCACAAATCGGTCATCCGGTCCCTTTATGCCCTGGCCACGGGATGGCCGATGCTGGGTCGCTCGCCGGACCGGCTGGCGGAATTCGCCCTCCACCTGTTCGCCGTCGATAGCGAAGGAAAGCCCACGGTGCACCGGCTGAATCTGCCGCTAGAGCAAGATCGGGTCAGCTTGAATCGAGCTGACCCGTGAATCTTGCTCTACATGTAAGATTAGAGCCTGATTCACGTCTCAAGCCGAGCAGGCTTGAGACGATCAGGCTCTAGGCGCGGCGGTGCGGGAAGCCGGATGAGCGCCCGCGTCTTCTTTTACGTCCAGCATCTGCTGGGCATCGGCCATCTCCGGCGCGCGGCGCTGATCGCCCGCGCGATGCGCCAGTCAGGGCTGGACGTCGACTTCATCTCCGGCGGCGTGCATGTCGCGAATCTGGATCTTGCCGGCGCGCGGTTCCTGCAACTTCCCTCGGCCGTATCTGCCGATTCCGGATTCTCGGCCCTGCTCGACGCCACCGGCCGGCCCATCGACGACAACTGGCGAGCCCGGCGCCGGCAGATTTTGCTCGATGCCTTCGCCGTGGCGACCCCCGATCTGTTGCTGATCGAAATGTTTCCTTTCGGCCGGCGGGCCTTCGCCTTCGAGCTCCTGCCGCTGATCGACGCGGCGCGCGCCGGAGGCGTGCCGGTCGCGGTCTCGCTGAGGGATATTCTGGTAGCCAAGAGCGACCGGAAGCGGGACCAGGCCATCGTCGCACTTGTGCGCGAGCGCATCGACCTCGTGCTGGTCCATGGCGATCCGGCCCTCCTGCGCCTGGAAGCAAGTTTTCCGGCCGCGGGCCAAATCGCCGACAAGCTCGCCTACACGGGCTATGTGGCCCAATCCCGGCCAGGATCGGCAGAAGCGGCCGAGGGGGACGAGATTCTGGTTTCCGCCGGCGGTGGCGCCGTGGGCGGTCCGCTGCTGCAGGCGGCCCTTGCCGCCCGGCCGGCGACGCGCGCCGCCGGTTTTCATTGGCGCTTCATCACCGGACCCAACCTGCCCGAAAACGAATTCGCCGGCCTGGCGAGCCGGTTGCCCGCGGGCGTCACGCTCGAGCGCTTTCGCGACGACTTCCCGTCCTTGCTCGCCCGCTGTCGTCTCTCGGTCTCTCAGGCCGGCTACAATACGGTGATGGACATCCTCGCCGCCGGCGCCAGGGCACTCGTCATCCCCTTCGCCGAGGCGGGCGAAGGCGAGCAGTCGGAGCGCGCCCGATTGCTGTCGGCGCGGGGCCTTATCGGCTTGATGGAACCGCCGGCCGAGGCCGGACGCCTCGCCTCGGCCATCGACGCAGCCTTGGACCGGCCCAGACCGGCATCCTCGGGCATCGACCTCGGCGGCGCTGGCGCCACGGCGCGCCAGATCCTGGCCCTGCTCGACCGATGATGGATTGGGCCGTGTTGAAAGAAGAGCTGGACCGCTGGCCGGAAGGCCGGGCGACTTTCTGGTGGCGGGACGACGATGCGACGGCGCCCTCGCCGGCGCTCTCCCGGCTCATCGCACTCGGACCGCAGCCGCTCGCCATCGCGGCGATTCCGGCCCGGGCCGAGAGCGCTTTGGCCGGCATGCTGAATGAGACGCGCATCGATGTCCTTCAGCACGGCTACGCTCACGTCAATCATGAACCCGACGGGGGCAAAAAGGCCGAGCTGGGCGCGACACGGCCCGCGGACGCGGTGATCGAAGAGCTGTCGCATGGGCACCGGCGGATGGAAGCACTCTTCGGTCCACGGTTTCTGCCCGTCATGGTGCCGCCCTGGAATCGGATCGCCGATGCGGTGGTCGCCCGCCTGCCCGAAGCGGGCTTCCGCGGGCTTTCCACCTACCGCGCCCGGCAGCGGGATTTGTGGCCGCGGCTCCATCGGGTCAATACCCACGTCGATATCCTCGACTGGCGCGAAGGCGGGCGCTTTCTCGGCCCAAGCGCCGCCATCGCGCTGGTCATCGCCCATCTCGCCGCCAGGCGCGGGGGCGAGGCGGACCCCGAGGAGCCGACGGGCCTGCTCACGCACCACGCGCGCATGGACGAGGATGCCTTCGCCTTTACCGCCAGCCTGCTGGAACGGCTCTCTTCTCATCCGGCCGTGCAATGGCGCGCGGCCCGCGATATCTTTCCGCCTGGGAGATTTTAGGGCCGGAATGACCGAGTTCCGTTATCCGCTCGGACGGATTGTCGCCGATTGTTCACTGTTCGGTGGTGGCGCCGTCATGTCCGGCACCGTACTGGCGCTGGCGCCCACCGTTCCCTACGTCATTCTGTTGTTCGGCGGATTGACGGGCGTGTTTCTCGTGTACACCATACGCACGGCGTTGCGGCATCGCCTGCGCATCGCGGCCGACGCCGAGGGGATGTCAATCAAGGGGGCTCGGGTGCGCTCCGTCAAATGGGCCAACGTGGAGGCCGTGAGGTTGCGCTACTACTCGACGCGGCGCAGCCGCAAGGACGGTTGGATGACGCTGAGGCTCAAGGCCGACGGCCGCTGGGTCGAGATCGATTCCCATCTCGAGGGTTTCGAGACCCTGGCGCGCCTTGTCGCCGAGGCGGCGAACCGGCGCGGCCTCGTTCTCGACCCCACGACGAAGGGCAACTTCAACGCCATGGGCCTGATGGCTGCGGAGCCGGCGCCGTGAACGACCTGCTCCTGGTCGAGAATCTCGCGGTCTCCTTCAACGTCCATGGCGGGACGGTGGATGCGGTGAGGGGCGTCAGCTTCCGCGTTCCCCATGGCGGGTCGGTGGCGCTGGTGGGCGAATCGGGCTCGGGCAAGTCGGTGGTGAGCCAGGCCATCATGGGCATTCTGCCGCCGGTGGCCGAGATCCGCGGCGGACGAATCATGCTGAGCGACGCGGCCGCGCGCAGCCAGGCGGTGGACATCGCGACGCTGAAGCGCGACTCGGCGGCCATGCGGAGCATTCGCGGCGGGCGCATCTCCATCATCTTCCAGGAGCCGATGACGTCCCTCTCGCCGGTCCACACCATCGGCGATCAGATCGCCGAGGCGCTCCATCTCCACAGGCGGGTGAGCCGGGCCGCGGGGCGCGAGCTGGTCGTGGAGATGCTGCGCCTGGTCGGCTTCCCCGACCCGGCTCATGCGCCCAGGACCTATCCCTTCGAGCTCTCCGGCGGCCTGCGCCAGCGGGCGATGATCGCCATGGCGCTCATCTGCCGGCCGGCGCTCCTCATCGCCGACGAACCGACGACCGCCCTCGACGTCACCATCCAGGCGCAGATCTTGAAGCTGATCAAGGATCTGCAGGCCGAGCTCGGCATGGCGCTGCTGCTCATCACCCATGATCTCGGCGTCGTGGCCAACATGGCGAAAGAGATCGTGGTCATGTACCACGGCAAGGTGATGGAGAGCGGCACGCTCGACGACATTTTCCGGCATCCCACGCATCCCTATCTTAAGGCCCTGCTGCGCGCCGTGCCCCGGTTCCATATGGCGCCGGGCGAGCGGCTGGTCCCCTTGCGCGAGATTCCGCCGCCCTCCGGACGCATGGCGGTCGCGCGCAGGGCCTGGCCCGAAGGAGCGGATGCCGCCGGTCCCCTGCTGCAGGTCAGCGGACTCAGCAAGGCCTTCGTCGTGCGCGCCGGGATCTCCGGCAACCCGCGCAAGATAAGAGCCGTCAACGACGTGAGCTTCGAGGTTCGCCGGGGCGAATGCGTCGGCCTGGTGGGCGAGAGCGGCTGCGGCAAGACCACCGTCTCCAAGCTGATCATGCGGGCGCTGGCGCCGGACAGCGGGCATGTCCGGTTCAACGACCGGGGCCGGGCCCTCGACGTGCTCGCCCTCAAGGGCGACGATCTCAACCGCTTCCGCGAGCGCCTGCAGTTCATCTTCCAGGACCCCTTCGGCTCGCTCAACCCGCGCATGACCGTGCTCGACATCCTGAGCGAGCCGCTGCTCATCCATCGGGTCGGCACGCCGGCCGAACGGGTGGAGCTGGTGAAGGAGCTGATGGCCCTGGTCGGGCTCGACATACGCCACTTGAAGCGCTACCCGCACAGCTTCTCCGGCGGCCAGCGCCAGCGCATCGGGATCGCGCGTGCGCTCGCCCTCAGGCCCGACCTGGTGATCTGCGACGAGCCCGTGTCGGCCCTCGATGTCTCGATCCAGGCGCAGATCCTGAACCTGCTCAAGGATCTTCAGGCGAGGCTCGGGCTCACCTACCTGTTCATCTCGCACAATCTCGCGGTGGTCGACTATATCGCCGACCGGATTCTGGTGATGTGCGCGGGCAGCATCGTCGAAACCGCGCCGAGCGGCGTGCTGTTCCGCAACCCGATCCACCCCTACACCAAGGCCCTGCTCGCCGCGGTGCCCGAGCCCAATCCCGACTATCGCCTCGCCTTCAACAAGCTGATGGAGGGCAAGGCCTCGGACCCCGCCGCCTGGCCGGCGCCCTTCACCCTCAACGAAGCCGAGCGGCCCGAGCTGGTGGATGTCGGCGAGGGGCATCTGGTGCGCGCCGCCGCATCGCTGGTGGCCGCTTGAGGCAGCTCCTTGCCCTGCTGTGCGCGCTGGCACTCCTCGCAGGCGCGGGCCAGGCGCGCGCCTTCGAAGAGGCGCCGATGCTCGCCAAGAAAGTGGCGAAGGGCGAGCTGCCGCCGGTCGAACAGCGCTTGCCGGCCAATCCCGAAGTGGAGGGATATGATTGGCCGGGCCAGGGTCCGGGCAAATACGGCGGCGAGCTGGATATGCTGACGTCCACGTCCAAGGACGGCAAGGTGATGGTCTGGTATGGCTATGCCCGGCTGGTGCGCTACGATTCCCATTTTCGGATCGTCCCCGACATCCTGGAAAGCTTCGATGTCCAGGATGGCCGTATTTTCACCTTCCACCTGCGCAAGGGCCACAAGTGGTCGGACGGGACTCCTTTCACCAGCGAGGATTTCCGTTACTACTGGGAAGACGTCGCCAACGACACCGACCTCTCGCCCGTCGGTCCTCCGCCCCAGATGCTGGTGGACGGCGTGCCGCCCACCTTCGAAGTGCTGGACGAGACGACGGTCCGCTATACATGGACCAAGCCCAATGCCGCCTTCCTGCCGGCCCTGGCCAACGCCGCGCCGCTGTTCATCTACCGGCCAAGCCATTACCTAAAGCAGTTCCATGCGAAGTACGCCGATCCGGACAAACTGAAGAAGCTGGTCAAGAAGACCAGCCAGCGAAGTTGGGCCGCGCTGCACAACAAGCTCGACAATATGGGCAAGAACGACAATCCAAAACTGCCGACCCTCGATCCCTGGATCTCCATCACCAAGCTGCCGGCCGACCGGCTGGAATTCGTCAGGAATCCCTATTTCTTCCGGGTCGACCCCCAAGGCCGGCAGCTTCCCTACATCGACAAGGTGGCGCTTCAGGTGACCGATTCGAAATTGATCGCGCCCAAGGCCGGTGCGGGCGAGGCCACTCTCCAGGCCCGCGGCTTGCGCTTCGAGGATTACACCTTTCTCAAGGACGGCGAGGATAGCGGCGGCTATCGGGTGTTCCTCTGGCACGATGGCCGCGGCTCTGCCTTCGCGCTCTATCCCAACCTGAACACGGCCGACCCGGTCTGGCGCGCCCTCAACCGCGACGTCCGGTTTCGCCGCGCGCTCTCCCTCGGCATCGACCGGCATGAGATCAACCAGGTCATCTACTACGGCCTCGCCAAGGAAGGCGGCAACACGGTCCTGCCCCAGAGCGAGCTCTTCAAGCCTGCTTTCCCGGCGGCCTACGCCGCGCATGACCCCAAGGCAGCGAATGCGCTCCTGGATGAGATCGGCCTCACCAAGCGGGACAGCGAGGGCTTCCGCCTCCTGCCCGATGGCCGCCCCCTCACCATCATCGTCGACCTGGCGGGCCAGATCGCCGAGGAGGCCGACGTGATGGAGCTGATCGGCGATGAATGGCGCGATATCGGCGTCCGGGTCTTCACCAAGCCCTCGGCCCTCGACGTGTTCCGCAACAGGATCTTTTCGGGGGAAAGCATGATGTCGGTCTGGACCGGCTTCGACGACGGGATTCCGACCGCCGACACCATGCCCGAGGACTTGGCGCCCGTGATCCAGGCTGACCTGCAGTGGCCGAAGTGGGGTCAGTACTTCGAGACCCATGGCATGTCGGGCGAACCGCCGGATCTGCCCGAAGCCAAAGAGCTCATGGACCTGATGATCGCCTGGCGCGCCGCCGGGGACAGCGCCTCGCGGCGCGAGGTGTGGGAGCGCATGCTCCAGCTCTATGCCGATCAGGTCTACTCCATCGGCATCGTCGCCGACGTGCCCCAGCCGGTGGTGGTTTCGCGCCGGTTGCGCAATGTGCCTGACATGGCGACCTACACCTTCGATCCGGGGGCCTATTTCGGCATCTATCACCCCGATCTCTTCTGGCTCGAACCCGGACCGTAGCAGGGAAAGGGCGCGGCATGTTGCGCTACATCGTCTATCGCCTCGCCATCATGGTGCCCACGCTGCTGGTCATCAGCTTCGTGGTCTTCGTCATCATCCAGGCGCCGCCCGGCGATTACCTCTCGACCTACATCGCCGAGTTGCAAAGCCAGGGTTCGGCGGTCGACCCGAGCAAGATTGCGGCTCTCAGGGCCGAATACGGCCTCGACCAACCCTTCCTGGTGCAATACGCGACCTGGGTCATGGGCCTGCTTCACGGCAACATGGGTTACAGCTTCGAATACAGTCAGCCCGTTTCCCAGATCGTCGGCGACCGGCTGCTGCTGACCATGGTGCTCTCGGTCGCCACCATCATCTTCATCTGGGTGGTGAGCTTCCCGATCGCCATCTATTCGGCGACCCACCAGTACAGCCTGGGCGACTATCTGGCGAGCCTGCTGGGGTTCCTCGGCCTTGCCACGCCGAGCTTCCTGCTCGCCCTCCTGCTGCTCTATTTCGCCCATGTCTGGTTCGGCATCTCCATCGGCGGGCTCATGGATCCGGTCTATCTCGACCAACCCTGGAGCCTCGACAAGGTCCGATCGCTGCTCGCCCATCTCTGGGTCCCGGTGGTCGTCATCGGCACCTCCGGCACCGCCGGCATGATCCGGCGCCTGAGAGCGAACCTGCTCGACGAGCTGCAGAAGCAGTATGTCACCACCGGAAGAGCCAAGGGCCTGCCGCCGGGCCGGCTCCTGTTCAAGTACCCGCTCAGGATGTCGCTCAATCCGTTCATCTCCGACATCGGCTCGCTGTTGCCCGAGGTCGTCTCCGGGGCCGTCGTGGTCTCGGTCGTCATGTCGCTGCCGACGACGGGCCCGATGCTCCTCGACGCCTTGCGCAGCCAGGACATGTATCTGGCCGGCTCGTTCCTGATGTTCCTCGCCCTGCTCACGGTGGTCGGCGTGTTCATCTCCGATCTGCTGCTGGCCGTGCTCGATCCTCGAATCAGGCTCGGCGCCGGAGCCACCAAATGACCGATCGCGTCGATCCGCCTCTCGGCTCGGAACTTGCGGCCGCCAACAAGCGCTCGGTCGAGCACCTGGTTTCGACCGCGCCCTTCGATCCCCTTTCGGTCGAGCAGCTGACGCCGGCGCAGGAGCGCTTCTACATGGCCTCCCAGTGGCGGATGATGTGGTGGCGCTTCCGGCGGCATCGCATGGCGGTTTTCGCCGGCGCGGTGCTCGCCGTCATCTATGGAACCATTCTGGTGAGCGAGCTGCTGGCGCCCTATGGCCTGCACGATCGCAATGTCGACTTCATCTTCGCCCCGCCCCAGGCGGTGCACATTTTCCAGGACGGCCGGCTGGTGGCACCTTTCGTCTACGGGTTCGACTATCACCTGAACCTCAGGAACCTGAAGCGCGAATACGCCGAGGATCGCGCGAAAGTCCAACCGGTCCGATTCTTCTGCCATGGCAAGCCCTATCGCTTCTGGGATGTCCTGCCGGGCGACTTTCATCTGGTCTGCCCGGCCGAGGGCGGCACCTTGTTCTTGCTCGGCACCGACCGGCTCGGCCGCGATATGCTGAGTAGAATCCTTTACGGGGCCCGCATTTCCCTCACCATCGGCCTCATCGGCGTGGCGGTGAGCTTCCTGCTCGGGATTACCATCGGCGGGCTTGCCGGCTATTACGGCGGCTGGGTCGATAACATTGCCCAGCGGATCATCGAGGTCGTCCGCTCGATCCCCCATGTTCCGCTATGGCTGGCGCTCTCGGCCATCCTGCCGGTAGATTGGAGTCCATTGCTGATCTATTTCGGTATCACGGTGATTCTCGGCCTTATCGACTGGACGGGCCTTGCCCGCGCGGTGCGCTCCAAGCTCCTCTCGCTGCGCGAGGAGGATTTTTGCGTCGCCGCCCAGCTCATGGGGGCGAGCCCCCGGCGAATCATCTTCCGCCATCTCCTGCCCAGCTTCACCAGCCACCTGATCGCCTCGGCGACGCTCGCTATTCCCTCGATGATCCTGGGCGAGACGGCGCTGAGCTTCCTCGGCCTCGGCCTTCGTCCGCCGATCACAAGCTGGGGCGTGCTGTTGAACGAGGCGCAGAACATCAGCGTCGTCGCGCTTTATCCCTGGCTGATGCTGCCCGTGGTGCCGGTGGTGCTGGTGGTCCTCGCCTTCAATTTCTTCGGCGACGGGCTGCGGGATGCCGCCGATCCGTACAAGTAGATCATGAGCCTGGCTCTGGAAGGCACGCGCGCGCCGTCGACCGCAGCGGCAGCGCCGGCCGGGCCCATGCCGGCCGGTTCCGAGGTCGACCGGTGGATGAACCAGGCGATGCGCCTTCAGCACGCGGGCCGCGCCGCGGAGGCGGAGGCGCTCTACCTGCGGGTCATCGAGCGCGAGCCGCGTCGGGCTCCCGCCCTGGTCAATCTGTCCACCATCCTGCGCAGCGCTGGGCGGGGCCCCGAAGCGCGCGAGATGGCCGAGCGCGCGACGGCGGCCGATCCCAGGAACGCCGCCGCGTATTTTGCCCTTGGCGCGGCGCTGCGTCACCTGCGCCGGGACAAGGAGGCCATGGATGCCTATGAGAAGGCGGTCGAGATCGACCCCGCCATGGCCCGGGCCTGGGTCAATCTGGCGGTGTCGGCCGAGCGGCTGGATCGCAACCGTTCCATCCAGGCCCAGCAGCGGGTCCTCGAAACCGATCCGGACAACCTCGTCATCCTCAACATGCAGCTCAAGTTCAAGCTGCAGGAGTGCGACTTCGACGAATGCGAGCGGCTGACGCGGCGCGTGCTCGACCTGTTCGACCGGGAATGCGACAAGATCGGCGAGTGGCGCATCCTCGCCAATCTCGCCTACCGGGCGCTGTTCATTCCGGTGCCCTCGGCGCTGCTCCTGCGGGCGACCGACCGCATCGATTTGCTTCACCGCAAGATGCTGGCCGAGATGGGGCCGCTGCAGCCCCTGCCGCCGCGCGACCCCACGGCGGCGGGCCGGCGCATCAAGCTGGCCTACATGACGCCGAACTTCAGCGACCATCCGGTCGGCCATGTCACCCTGCAGCTTTTCCCCGCCCATGACCGCGAGCGCTTCGAGGTGCACGCCTTCGCCACCCAGGTGCGGCGCGGGGGCGATGCGACCTACAACAAGCTCCACCGGCACGGCGTCGATTTCTATCACGACCTCTCCGGCCTGCCGCACCGGGAGATGGCCCGGCGCATCCGCACGCTCGGCATCGATATCCTGGTCGACATCGACGGCTACATGGAGACGGCGAGCACGGCCATCATGGCCTTCCGCCCGGCGCCGGTGCAGATCTATTGGATGGGCCACGCCGGCGGGCTCGGGCTTTCCTTCGTCGACTACCTGCTGGCCGACGCCATCGTAATCCCGCCGGGCGAGGAGCATCTCTACCGCGAACAGATCGTGCGGATGCCAGAATGCTATCACGTCGCCTCGCCCGCCCCGATCGCCGAGCCCGGGCCGAGCCGGGCCGATTGCGGGCTGCCGCCGGACGCCTTCGTGTTCTGCGCCTTCAACAATCCGGAGAAGTTCAATCGCGCGGCCTTCGACGCCTGGATGAAGATCCTGGCCGCGGTCCCCGGCAGCGTGCTCTGGATTTCCAAGGTCAAGGACGCGCCCCAGCAGATGGAGACCTTGCGCCGGCAGGCCGCCGAACGGGGCGTGGACGGAAACCGCCTCGTCTTCGCCGACCGGTTGCCCGAAAAGGCCGACCACTACGCGCGCCACCGCCACATCGGCCTGTTCCTGGATACTCTCACGCTCAACGCTTCGACCACGGCGCTGGACACCCTCTGGGCCGGGGTGCCGCTGCTCACGGTCAAGGGCGACAGGTTCTCCAACCGGATCTCCACCACCATGCTCACCTGGATCGGCATGGCGGACATGGTGGTCGATGACATGGATGCCTATGTCGCCCGTGCCATTCATCTCGCGACCCACCCGGAGGAGCTGGCGGCGCTGGCCGAAAGGCTGCGGGCGAACCGCGAGACGACCGTGCTGTTCGACGTTCCCCGCTTTGCCCGGCATTTGGAAGCCGCCTATACGGAAATGTGGCAGCGCCATTGCCGCGGCGAGGCGCCCAAGGCTTTCAATGTGCCGGCGCTCCCCGCGGGATCCCCGGCCATCAAGGAGCGTCAGACCATGAGCGAGGAAACCCGGCTGCAGCTGCACATCGGAGGGGGCGAGCCGCGCGCCGGCTGGAAAATCCTCGCCGAGAAGGCCGGGCCCAATGTCGATGTGGTCGCCGATCCCCGGACTCTCGCCGAGATCGCCGACAACAGCGTCGATGCCATATACGCCGCCTGGTACTATCAGCGCTTGAGCTTCCGCGAGGAGCTGCCGGCGGCGTTTGCCGCCGCCTATCGCGTGCTGAAGCCCGGCGGCAGCCTGAAGATCGCCGTGCCGGATTTCCTCCAGCTCTGCAACCTGATGGTCAATGCCACGGTGCCGAAGAAGGAGAAATTCTCGCTGATGGCGCTGATGTACGGCGACCAGACGTCGCCCGAGCGACACAATCAGATCGGCCTCACGGCCGAGTTCGCCGCCGCTTTCTTGACCCGCGCGGGCTTCAAGCACGCCAAGCGCGTGCCATCCTTCGGCCTGTTCAACGACATGAGCGCCGCCAAGCGCTTCGGCCATGTCGTCAGCCTGAACATCGAGGCGACGAAGTAGAATCAGCTCCGGCGAGCCGCTCGATCCAGAGGCTCGATTCTTCGGCTCCGGGCAACAGCGGCAGGGATCCCGCGGCGCTGGCCGCCACCTCCTCGGTCATGCGGGTGGCGGCGTAGTGGCTGGCGAAAACGACGCGCCAGCCGCCGCCGGCGAGCAGTGCCGCGACCGCGAGTTGCTCGTTGTAGCCGCGCCAGGCCCAGTGGAGAGGATAGTCGTCGGGCAGGAAGACATCGTGGAAATGCACCAGCGCGCCCGCGGGCAGCCCGGGGAGGATCCGGTTGACGAGGAAATCGACGTCGCTTCCGGGCATCAGCACATGGCTCGAATCGATGAACAGGATGTCGCCCGCGGCGAGCCCCGCAAACGGCGCTTCGCCGCAGGCCGGGACGACGGCGGGGATCGCTTCCGCACCGGTGGCGGCGATGCCGGCGCGCGGCGCCGGATCGATCGCGATGAGCCTGGTCTTGAGGCCGGCATCGGCGATCGCTTCGGCCATGAAGCGAGTCGAATGGCCGGACCCCACTTCGACGATCCGGCCGGGACGCTTGTCGCGGACCATGGCATAGGCCACGGCCGCGTCCAGCCGCGGGAACCAGTCCTGATCCCAGCGCGCGCGCCGGGGCGCGCTCGGCAGCGGCGCGAGGCTCTCGAGCAGCAGACTGAAATCCGCGCGGCGCGCCGCCATCAGGCCCTCGAGCCACGGGTAGCCACCGCGCGCGCCGGCCGGCGGCAGGCCGGCGGCATGGCGATAGGGAATGAAAAAGCCGCGGGGTTTCAGGCCGATGACCGTGGCCAGGCCGAAGGCGAGCCGGCGCCAGCGGCCCCGGAGACCCCTCTCAACGACTTTCGGCGCCGGCCGGCCGGCGCTCAAGGCTGGAGCGTCATCCCCTCGCGGGCGACGAGGCTTCCCGGCTTCGCCTTTTCCAGCGCCGCCGCCATGGCGTCCATGGCCGCGTCGTCATGGCTCGGGTCGTGATGGAAGGCGACGAAGGTCTTGACCCCCGCCGCTTCGGCGAGCGTCAGCCCCTCGCGCCAGGTCGAATGGCCCCAGCCGACGTAGTGCGGATACTCCTCCTCGGTATAGGTCGAATCGTAGATCAGCAAGTCGGCCCCTTCGATAAGCGCCAGGACATTCGCATCATGCTCGCCCGGCCGATGTTCGGTGTCGGTCACATAGCAGATCGACTTGCCCTCGTATTCGACACGGTATCCCGTGGCCCCGTTGGGATGGTTGAGGCGCGCGGTGCGGACCTTGACGCCGGGCTTGGGATGCAGCGTCTCCCCGGCCGTGAAATCGTTGAAGCGGGTGACCGCGGAAAAGATTTCCACCGGCACGGGGAACAAGGGCGCCACCATCATGGCGCAAACGGCGTCGCGCACGCGAGCCTCGGGCAGGAGGTGACCGCCCCAGAACCGGACCCTGTTCGCCGGCTCGAACAGCGGCTTGAAAAAGGGAATGCCCACCACATGGTCGAGATGGGTGTGGGTGAGGAAGATGTCCATGTCCAGGGGGCCCTGGGTCTTCAGGTGTTGGCCCAGTGGCCTGATGCCCGTGCCCGCATCGAAAATCAGGATGTGCTCGCCGCAGCGCATTTCGAGGCAGGACGTATTGCCGCCGTAGCGCTCATAGCTGCGGCCCGGGCAGGCAATGCTGCCCCGAACCCCCCAGAAGGTGACCGATAGCGCCCCGCCCATCGACGAAAAAAAACAGAAAGCGCGCGGGAGGGCAAGCGGCTAGAACATGTTCCGGTCCAGTTGACTCGGAACATGTTCTAGTTTTGTTGGTTTGGTCGCATTTTCTGCACCGAACCGGCGCCCACTTCAGCGGAAAATGCTCCGGCCATTGCATCACGCGTTTCCAGCCGGCAGTCTCGCTGCCGCATGACCAGCGATCGTACCGACTGGACGGCGGTGGCCTTCGGCATTTCGCTCGCCTGCCTGGTCGCCTTCCAGCAGTTCAAGCTGCCCCCAGTGCTGCCCGCCATGCTGGCGGCCTACGGATGGGACCGGACCCTTGCCGGCGGATTCATGTCGGTTTACGCGGTGGCCGGCCTGGCGCTCTCCATCGCCGTCGGCCGAAGGCTGCAACGCGAAGGGCCCATGGGCGCGCTGCTCGCAGCCTTCGGCCTGCTCATCCTCGGCAATCTACTGACCCTGCTCGATCCGGCTTCAGGCATCCTCGTTCTTCTCGCGCGCGGCCTGGAGGGCATCGCTTTCGCGATCGGCGCCATTGCCGGCCCTGCCATCGCCTATCGCAGCACCAGTCCACGACATATGGGTTTGGTTGTGGGCCTCGCTGCCGGCTGGATTCCCGTCGGCCAGCTCCTGGCGAGCGCCTTCAGCTGGCTGCTGCCCGCCTGGCAGGGACTCTGGCTCATTGCGATCGCGATGACCGTGGCCATGGGACTGTGGAGCGCAGCCTTGCGCCACCACGAGTCGTTTGCCCGTCCGGCTGCGAGCGCGGTCCACGACCGTCCGCGTCCAACCGCGCGCCAACGCGGGCAGCTCGTGATGGTCGCCGGCATCTTCCTCCTCTGGTCGATGCAGTATTTCGCCTTCATGACATGGCTGCCCCAGTATCTGGTGGAGATCGTCCATCTGGGCACGGGCCAGGCGGCGCTCGGA
>DATNJA010000035.1:0-6565 GCA_035604155.1 Candidatus Udaeobacter sp.
GCAGACGAAGCGCTCATCGTTTACCGCCGGGACCGTGCTCACATGCCAGCCCGAGCCTTCGAGGCCGACGAGGCGATCGAGGAAGGGGTCAAGATCAAATGGCTGAGCACTATAAAGGAGATCATCGGCCCTGATCTTACCGTCGAGACGATGGAGGTCGATGCCAAGGGTCGGCCGCACCCCACCGGGCGATTCGAGACGCTGAAGGCGGACGCGGTCGTCCTGGCGCTGGGCCAGGAAACCGACAGCGGCTTTCTCCGTCGGGTGCCCGGGATCGTCTTCGCCTCGGATGGCGCGGTCGAGATCGGTCCCGACATGATGACCGGCCACGGGGGAATCTTCGCCGGCGGCGATATGGTGCCCGGCGAGCAGTCGGTCACCGTTTCGGTCGGCCACGGCAAGCGTGCCGCGCGGCATATCGACGCCTGGCTCCGCAGCGAGCGCTTCCAGCAACCGGCGAAGCATCCGACTGTGACCTTCGACATGCTGCATCTGCCGGTCTACAGCGATGCCGATCCCAGCCCGCAGAAGACCTTGGCCGCCGCCCAGCGCGTGACCGGCTTCGAGGAGGTCGTCGCCGGCCTGTCGGAGAAAGCGGCCCGCTACGAGGCGCAGCGCTGTCTTTCCTGCGGCAACTGCTTCGAGTGCGACAACTGCTATGCCGCCTGCCCGGAGGACGCCATCATCAAGCTGGGACCGGGCCGACGGTATCGCTACGACTACGACAAGTGCACCGGCTGTGCCGTGTGCTTCGAGCAATGCCCGTGTCACGCCATCGAGATGGTGCCTGAGCCCGCTGGGAGTGACTGAGATGGCCCGCCAAATCGCAACCATGGACGGGAACACGGCCGTCGCACATGTGGCCTATCGAACCAACGAGGTCTGCGCGATCTTTCCGATCACGCCGTCCTCGACCATGGCGGAACTTGCCGACGAGTGGGCAGCCGAAGGCCGGAAGAATATCTGGGGCAACGTGCCCGTGGTCCAGGAAATGCAGAGCGAGGGGGGTGCGGCCGGGGCGCTCCATGGCGCGCTCCAGGCGGGCGCGCTGACGACGACCTTCACGGCATCCCAGGGCCTGATGCTGATGATTCCCAACATGTTTAAGATCGCGGGCGAACTCACGGCCACGGTCTTCCATGTGGCTGCGCGTTCCGTCGCCACGCAGGCGCTGTCGATATTCGGCGATCATTCCGACGTGATGGCGACGCGCACGACCGGCTTCGCCCTGCTTTCCTCGGGCTCCGTCCAGGAAGCGCACGACTCTGCGCTGATCGCCCAGGTGGCGACCCTTCGCTCCCGGGTCCCCTTCGTTCATTTTTTCGACGGATTCCGGACGTCGCACGAACTGAATACGCTGACTTTGCTGAGCGATGCCGACATCCGTGCCATGATCGACGACAACCTCGTCCGCGAGCATCGGGGCCGTGCGCTCAATCCCGCGCACCCTTTCATCCGCGGCACTGCGCAGAACCCCGACACTTTCTTCCAGGCGCGCGAAGCGGTGAATCCATTCTACAGCGGGCTGCCCGACATCGTGCAGGCCGTCATGGACGACCTCGCGAAGTTGAACGGACGGCCCTACCGTCTGTTCGAATATGACGGCCCGCCGGACGCCGAGCGCGTCATCATTATGATGGGCTCAGGCGCCGAAACGGCGCGCGAAACGGCCACGGCCCTGCGGCGCGCCGGCGAAAAGGTCGGCGTTCTGCAAGTGCGCCTGTACCGCCCCTTCTCGGCGGCCCATTTTCTCGCGGCCCTGCCCGAAACGTGCCGCGCGGTCGCCATTCTCGATCGCACGAAGGAGCCGGGCGCCGGCGGCGAGCCCCTTTATCTGGACGTGATCGAATCCCTTGCGCAGGCCCTCTCGCGCGGCCGGCTTGCGTTCATGCCCAAGGTGATCGGAGGACGCTACGGATTGTCCTCGAAGGAATTCACGCCGGCCATGGTCAAGGCCGTGTTCGACGAACTGGGCAGGCCCGAGCCCAGGAACGGCTTTACCGTAGGCATCGTGGACGACGTATCGCACTGCAGCCTGGAGGTCGATGCGAACTACTCGATCGAACCGGATGACGTCGTGCGCGCCGTCTTCTACGGGCTGGGCGCGGACGGCACCGTGGGCGCCAACAAGAACAGCGTGAAGATCATCGCGGAGGATGCCGGACTCTACGCCCAGGGATACTTTGTCTATGATTCGCACAAGTCGGGGGCTCAGACGGTTTCGCATCTGCGCTTCGGGCCGCGGCCGATCCAGTCGCCCTATCTCATCGCGTCGGCCAGTTTCGTGGGCTGTCACCAGTTCCATTTGCTGCAGCGCCAGGACGTGTTGAGACTTGCCGCCCCCGGCGCCGTTTTTCTTCTGAACAGCCCCTATGGCCCCAGTGAGGTGTGGGACCGCCTGCCGCGCTCGGTCCAGCGGCAGATCATCGACAAGGGACTGCGATTCTTCGTAATCGATGCGAGCAAGGTCGCCCAAGAGGTCGGCCTCAAGGCCCACACCAACACCGTGCTCCAGACATGCTTCTTCGCGATCTCGGGCGTTCTGCCGCGCGACAAGGCGATCGCGCAAATCAAGAGCGCGATCCGCAAGACTTACGCATCGAAGGGCGAGGAGGTGGTGCAGCGCAATTTCAAGGCCGTCGACGGCACGCTCTCCCGGCTGCAGGAAGTCAAGACAGCCGCCCAAGCAACGAGCCAGTTCGACCGCCCACCCGCTGTGCCCGCGGATGCGCCCGAGTTCGTGCGCAAGGTCACGGCCAGGATGTTCGAAGGCTTGGGCGACCAGATCCCGGTGAGCCTGATGCCGGCGGATGGCACCTTTCCCTCCGGCACAGCCGCCTGGGAAAAGCGCAATGTCGCTGATGAGGTGCCGGTGTGGCGTCCGGATCTCTGCATCCAGTGCGGTCAATGCAGCTTCGTCTGCCCGCACAGCGTCATCAGGGCAAAATACTACGATGACACCCGTCTCGACGCTGCACCGCCCGGATTCAAGTCGGCTCCGGTCAACGCTCGCGGCTATCCCGATATTCGCTTCAGCCTGCAGTTCTATGTCGAGGACTGCACGGGCTGCGGCCTCTGTATCGAGGCATGCCCGGTCCACAGTCCCGTCGAACCGGGCGTACTCGCGATCAACCTCGAGCCGAAGGCCCCCCTGATCGAGACGGAGCGGGCGAACATTGCGTTCTTCGAGCGCCTGCCGGTCAATGACCGCGCCCGCGTGGATTTCGCCAATGTGCGCGGCGTCCAGTTTCTGGAGCCGCTTTTCGAGTTCTCGGGTGCCTGCGCCGGCTGCGGTGAAACGCCCTACCTCAAGCTGCTGTCGCAGTTGTTCGGCGACCGGATGATGGTCGCGAATGCGACCGGCTGCTCGTCAATATATGGCGGAAATCTTCCCGTCACGCCCTGGACCAAGAACCAGGAAGGCCACGGCCCCGCCTGGTCGAACTCGCTGTTCGAGGACGACGCGGAGTTCGGGCTCGGCTTCCGACTTGCTGCCGATAAGCATCTCGACCTGGCGGCCGACCGTCTCAAGTCGCTTGCACCCGAGCTGGGCGAGGACTTCGTCGCCAGCATTCTGACGGCGCCGCAGACCCAGGAATCCGAAATTCGCGCCCAGCGCATTCGCGTCGCGGAGCTCAAGACCAGGCTGCTTGCCATCGCCGACGGCGATGAAGCGGCACGCGACCTCCTCTCGGTCGTCGACCATCTGGTTCGGCGCAGCATCTGGATCGTGGGCGGCGACGGCTGGGCCTATGACATCGGCTACGGTGGCTTGGATCATGTCATGGCGACCGGTCGCGATGTTAACGTCCTCGTGCTCGACACCGAGGTCTACTCGAACACCGGCGGCCAGGCTTCCAAGGCAACGCCGCTGGGCGCGACCGCCAAGTTCGCCGCTGCGGGCAAGCGCGTGGAGCGCAAGGATCTGGCGCTGCAGGCAATAGCCTACGGAAACGTCTACGTGGCCCAGATCGCAATGGGCAGCAACCCGCAACAGACCTTGCAGGCATTCCGCGAGGCGGAGACCTATCCCGGGCCCTCCTTGATTCTGGCATACAGCCATTGCATCGCCCATGGCTTCGATTTGCGCTACGGCATGAAGCAGCAGGATCTGGCGACCGCCTCCGGGTACTGGCCCCTGTTCCGCTACAATCCGGCCTTGCGCAAGATCGGGAAGAACCCGTTCCAGCTCGATTCGCCGCGACCGACCGTTCCCTTCAAGGACTACGCGTACAAGGAGCTGCGCTACAGAATGCTGGCGATGGCTCGGCCGACGGAGGCTGCGGACCTCCTGCGCCAGGCGCAAGCGGCGGTCGATGCGAAATACCGCAGCTACGAGGCTCTCGCCAATCTCGAGGGCGGACCGGCGCCTGGCCAAGTGACTGCAGCAGTCGCGAATGCATCGCAAACCGGCGACGACCGGCATTGAGAGAGCATGGACGCCATGGATCTGACGACGCGTTATCTGGGGCTCAGCCTGAAGAACCCGCTCGTGGCCAGCGCAAGCCCGCTGACGGGCGATGTCGGCAACATTCGAAGGCTGGAGGACCTCGGCGCCGGCGCCGTCGTGCTCCCGTCGATTTTCGAGGAGCAGATCGAGCATGAAGAACAGCTGATCGAACGTCTGACCACCGTCGGCATAGATAGTTATGGCGAGGCCTTGACCTATTTCCCCGCGCATACCGCCTATGCCATCCACCCCGAGCGCTATCTCGACCTGATCCGCCGCGCCGTCGAGGCGGTGGACATTCCGATTGTCGCCAGCCTCAACGGGATCACGGATCGCGGCTGGGTTGACTATGCCCAGGAGATGGAGGAGGCAGGCGCCGATGCACTCGAGCTCAACATCTATTTCATTCCCGCCGATTCCGGCATGTCGGGCCGCGAGGTCGAGCTTCGCTATACCACCATCCTGAAGTCGGTGAAGCGGGCCCTGAAGATCCCGGTCGCGGTCAAACTCAGCCCCTACTTCAGCGCCATGGGCCATATGGCCGCACAGCTGGTCGATGCCGGCGCCGACGGCCTGGTGCTGTTCAACCGGTTCTACGAGCCGGATATCGATCTCGCACGGCTCGCATTGCTGCCCAATCTCGAGCTCAGCACCCCGGCCGAAATCCGCCTGCCGCTGCTATGGGTCGGCGTATTGTCGGGGCACATCCGCGCCTCGATTGCGGCGAGCACCGGGGTCGACAGCGCCGACGAAGTCGTAAAGTACCTGCTTGCCGGGGCCGACGTCGTGATGACCACCTCGGCGCTTCTGCGGCACGGGGTCGGCCACATGAAGGTCCTGCTCGATGGTCTCGAGAACTGGCTCGCGGCGCGCGACCTCACGTCTCTCGATCGAATCCGCGGATCCATGAGCCAGCGTGATGTCACCGATCCGACGGCCCTTGGACGCGCCAATTACATCAAGATTCTGCAGAACTACCGGGCAGACGGGCGGTAGTCAGGTTGCGAGCGTGGAACGGGCTTGCCTGCTCCTCCTTCGCGAGCCGGGCCGCTGCTTCGAGACGATCCGCGATCGCCCGGCTGAGGCGCGTCCCGGTGGCTCCCTGGTCGGTCGGCGCGACGGTTGCGGATTCAGCCCGCCGCACCGGCGAGGGCTTGGCCGCTCCCTGCCGCTTCCCGCTCCGCCGTCGCCACGGCCTTCATCGTCTGCAGCACGCTGGACGGGTTGACGCTGATCGAATCGATTCCCTGTTGGGCGAGGAAGCGGGCGATCTCGGGGTAGTTCGCAGGCGCCTCGCCGCAGATGCCGACATGCCGGCCGTTGCGCTTGGCGCCGGAGACCGCAAGGCGCAGCATCTCCAGCATCCCCGGGTCGCGCTCGTCGAAGTCGAAGGCGACGATCTCGGAATCGCGGTCGACGCCCAAGGTCAGCTGGGTCAAGTCATTGGAGCCGATGGAAAAGCCGTCGAACAGGCGGGCGAAAGCGTCGATCTGGATGACATTGTTTGGGATCTCGCACATGACGAAGATCTCCAGGCCATTCTCGCCGCGCTTCAGGCCCTGGGCAGCCATGATGTCGATCACCCGGCGCGCCTCCTCCACCCGGCGGCAGAAGGGGATCATGATCTTCAGGTTGACCAGCCCCATGTCCTCGCGCACCCGGCGCAGGGCCGCGCATTCCAGAAGAAAGCCGGCGGCGTAGGCGGGGTGGCCATAGCGCGACGCGCCGCGGAAGCCCAGCATCGGATTCGGCTCCTTGGGCTCAAGGTCCGCGCCGCCGAGGAGCGCGGCATATTCGTTGGTCTTGAAGTCGGAGAGCCGGACGATCACCGGCTTGGGATAGAAGGCGGCGGCAATGGTGCCGATGCCCTCCGAAAGCTTCTCGACGAAGAAATCGGCCGGCTTGGGGTAGCCCCGGGTGAGCTTGGCGATCGCGGCCCGCGCCTTGGGCGAGGCCAGCTTGTCGGGCTCGGCCAGGGCCATGGGGTGGGCGCCGATATGCTCATTGATGACGAACTCCATGCGCGCCAGGCCGACGCCTTCATTGGGCAGCATGGCCACCTTGAAGGCCAGGTCGGGATCTCCCAGGTTGACCATGATCTCGGTGCGCGGGCGC
>DATNJA010000036.1:0-11915 GCA_035604155.1 Candidatus Udaeobacter sp.
CGCCGGCCGGTCTTTCGCTCAACGGCCGTGATCCTTGCGTAACTGTCACGGCCAACTGCGCCATTGATCGGGCCGGGCCCCGAGGCCTATAGGGACGCCATGAACAAGGCGTCCCTCGCCCGGCTGGCCGCGGCCCTGGCACTCGCCATTGCCGCGGTCGGCGCGGTGCTTTTCCTCACCCCCTGGGGCCGGTCGCTGTGGTCGAAGGATGGCGAGACGGCCATCGGCCAGGCGCTGATCGGCGGACCGTTCCATTTGATCGACCAGACCGGCAAGCTCCGGACCGACGCCGATTTCCGCGGCCAGTACCTGCTGGTCTATTTCGGCTACACCAACTGCCCCGACGTCTGCCCGACGACCCTGCAGACGATCACCAACGCCATGGATAAGCTGGGCGCCGACGCGGCCAAGGTGACGCCGATCTTCATCACCGTGGATCCCGAACGGGATACCACGGAGGTGCTGAAGGCCTATGCCTCGAACTTCCATCCCCGGCTGCTGGCCTTGACCGGCAGTGCCGCGGAGATCGCCGCCGCGGCCAAGGCCTATCGCATCTACTATGCCAAAGTGGGCGAGGGGGCGGATTATTCGATGGACCACAGCTCGATCGTCTACCTCATGGGGCCGGACGGGAAATACCTCGGCCATTTCGGCATGGAGGCGACGGCCGACGACATCGCGGCGGGGGTTCGTGCCGAGTTCTAGGAAAGCGAAGCAGGCGGCCTCGCCGGCGCCGGACGAATCGTTGCCGTTCTGGCGGCGCAAGTCCCTTGCCCAAATGACCAAGGGCGAATGGGAATCCCTGTGCGACGGTTGCGCCAAATGCTGCCTGATCAAGCTCGAATACGAGGACACGGGCGAGGTTGACCACACCGACATCGCCTGCCGTCTCCTGGATCTGGAAAGCTGCCGCTGTTCCGACTACGCCCACCGGTTCAAGAAGGTCGCCGATTGCCTCAGCCTCAACCCGCGCCGGGTACGGCGGCTCAAATGGCTCCCTTCGACCTGCGCCTATCGCCTCGTGGCCGAAGGCCATGACCTCTACTGGTGGCATCCCCTAGTCTCCGGCGACCCCGATACGGTGCATCAGGCCGGCATCTCGCTACGCGGGCGGGCCGTTTCGGAGGACAAGGCCGGCGAGCCGGAAGATCATATCGTCGACTGGATGGACTGAGCGCTCCGGCCACCCCGGGGCGGCCCCGCGGTCGCCGCCCAACGGCCGCGACGCCGCAACAATCGGATATCGGTCCGTCGGCCTTCGACCTATCAAGCCTGCACATCGGCTATGATGACGAAAGGATCGAGGCCATGGACATGGCAAGCCTTAAGGCACAGAGCGGCAGCGCGGGCGAGGGCTGCCAGCGCAAGGCGGGTCGCGGGCGGCTCGACGCGGTCGAGCGCGCCTGCAGATTCATCGAGGCCCGGGTCGACGCCGGCGAACGGTTCACGCTCGCCGAGCTCGGCCGGCATTGCGGCCTCAGTCCCTGGCATCTCCAGCGCCGGTTCCGCGAGGCCATGGGCGTCACCCCCATGGCCTATGGCGACCAGCACCGGCTCGCCCGTTTCCGGGGCGAATTGCAGCAGGGCGAGGGCGTGGCCCAGGCGACCTATGGCGCCGGCTATGGCTCCTCCAGCCGGGTCTACGAGCGCGCCGATGGCCTCATCGGCATGACCCCCGCCACCTACGCCAAGGGCGGGAAAGGGGCCGAGATCGCCTATGGCATCGCCCCCTCGCCGCTGGGGCGCCTGCTCGCCGCGACCACCGCCCGGGGGATCTGCTTCGTTGGCCTTGGCGAGAACGAAAGGGACCTGGAAGCAGAACTGCGCCGCGACTTCTGGGCCGCTGACGATATCCGGCGCGACGACCGGCGGCTCGGCCGGTCGCTTTCGACCCTGCTCGGCTACCTGGCAGGAAAAGAACCCCATGTCGATTTGCCCCTGGACATCCGGGCGACCGCCTTCCAGCGTCGGGTCTGGCAGGAGCTTCGCCGGATTCCCCTCGGTGAAACAAGGAGCTACGGCGATATTGCCAAGGCCATGGGAAGCGAGGGCGCGTCGCGGGCCGTCGGCCGGGCCTGCGCGACCAATCCCGTGGCCCTGATCGTGCCCTGCCATCGGGTCCGCGGCCGGGATGGATCGCTGACCGGATATCGATGGGGAATCAAGCGCAAAGACGCCCTTCTGCAACGCGAATCCGAGATGGTGGACAGGAAGAAAATCCTATAGGAGCAGTCGGCCCTTGCCTGCCGGCCGGGCGGTCCGCCACACTCCGGACCAGCCATGGCCAGCCGCCCCGCCAAGACCCTCCGCCGGCCAGCCCGGCGGGCCATCATCGGCAGCAACCTGCTGGCCGTGGGCGATCGGGTCGTGCCAGTGCAGTTCGAGAAGAACGCCCGGGCTCGGCGGATCATCATCCGCATGGATCACGGCGGCGGCGTGGTGGTGGTCCTGCCCGTCCGGGCCAGCAAGGAGGACGGCAAGCGCTTCGCCTTCTCCAACAAGGGCTGGATCAAGGAGCGCCTGGCCCATATGCCCGAGCCGCTGCCCTTTCTTCATGGCGTCAGCATCCCTTATCTCGGCGCCGAGCACCGGATCCGGCACCGTCCGGCCGAGCGGGGCGTGGTCTGGCGCGAGGGCGGCGAGATCCATGTGTCCGGCCGGCCCGAGCACCTGCCGCGTCGGGTCGAGGATTGGCTGAAACTGGAAGCCAGGCGCGAGATCGAGCGCCGGGCTCATGAGAAGGCCGAGGCACTGGGCAAGAAGATCCGGCGGGTGACCATCCGCGACCCGCGCAGCCGCTGGGGCAGCTGTTCGCCGGACGGCGCCCTCAGCTTCTCCTGGCGCCTGATCCTGGCGCCGCGCTTCGTGCTCGACTATGTCGTCGCCCACGAAGTCGCCCATCTGCGCGAGTTGAACCACAGCAACCGGTTCTGGCGCATCACCGAAACCCTGACCGCCGAAATGGACAAGGCCCGCGGCTGGCTGACCCAAAACGGCGCCGGGCTGCACCGCTACGGGCGGCTGATGTAAAGCGCGCGTGGAGCAGGCTCTCTCGGAGGTGACGAGAGCTTTGATGGTGCCGTTTCGAATTCAACCTTGCGCCAAGGCTCGCAGGCGACGGCCGGCCTCTAGTTCTGCTTCGCCTGCTGGGCGCCCATGGAGCCCTGGCGTTTGGCCATGAAGGTCTTCGCCGTTTCGACCGCCACGGCGGCATCGCGGCAATAGGCATCGGCGCCGACCGAATTGGCGAAGGCCTCGTTGAGAGGCGCGCCGCCGACCAGCACGATGTAGTCGTTGCGCATGCCCTTCTCGATCAGGGTGTCGATGACCACCTTCATGTAGGGCATGGTGGTGGTGAGCAGGGCCGACATGCCGAGAAGATCGGGCTTATGCTCCTCGATCGCCTTCAGGTAGTTCTCCACCGGGTTGTTGATCCCGATGTTGATCACTTCGAAGCCGGCGCCCTCCAGCATCATGGCGACCAGATTCTTGCCGATGTCGTGAATGTCGCCCTTGACCGTGCCGATGACCATCTTGCCGATCTTGGGCGCGCCGGTCTCGGCCAGCAGCGGGCGCAGGATCGACATGCCGGCCTTCATGGCGTTGGCGGCCAGCAGCACTTCGGGCACGAACAGGATCCCGTCGCGGAAATCGATGCCGACGATCCGCATGCCCTCGACCAGCGCCTTGGTCAGGGTGTCGTAAGGCGACCAGCCCCGCTTCAGCAGGATGTTGACGGCGTCGGTGATCTCGTCCTTGAGGCCGTCGTAGAGATCGTCGTGCATCTGCTGCACGAGATCGTCGTCGGACAGGCTGTTGAGATCGAGTTCGCCTTCATCGGCCATGGCAATCCACCTTGTTGGCCGCGGCACCCGTCGCCGCGCCCGGCTGTTGTCCTCGGCCCTGCCACGCTAGTCAAGCGCCGAGGCTTCCCCCCGCGCGGCGGCGACATGATTTGCCCGCGCGGCGACATGGGCCCGGATGGGGTCGGGTGAGGACCGCCGGCTTGGCGGGCCGGGGCCGCCCGTGCTATCCACGCCTAGAGCAAGATCGGGTCAGCTTCTAGCAAGCTGACCCGCTCTTGCTCCACATGTTAGGACGAGAGCCTGATTCACGTCTCAAGCCGAGCAGGCTCTGGGCTGTATAGACAAGTCTGGAGAAACCCGAGTGACCGGCGATCCGTTCCGGCTTCGTCCAGGGACCCTCACCTTGCAGGCGCTGTGGGCCTTGATGGCCGGCGACCGGGCGATCGCGCTCGAGCCTGCCGCAAGGGGGCCGATCGAGGCGTCGGCCGCAGTCGTTCAGCGCATCGTCGCCGAGGGCAAGACCGCCTATGGCATCAACACCGGCTTCGGCAGCCTCGCCAAGACCCGAATCCCCGCCGCCGACGTGGCCGAGCTGCAGCGCCGCCTGGTGCTTTCCCACGCGGCGGGCACCGGACCGCTGCTGGACGACCGGCTGGTGCGCGGCATCATCATCGCCAAGATCAACGGCCTGGCCCGCGGCGCCTCGGGCCTGCGCCCGGCGGTGATCGATGCGCTGATCGCCATGGTCAATGCCGGCATCCATCCCCTGATCCCGGCCAAGGGCTCGGTCGGCGCTTCCGGCGACCTGGCGCCGCTCGCCCATCTGAGCCAGGGCCTCATCGGCATCGGCGAGGTGCGCATGGGCGGGCAGCTATTGCCGGCGGCCGACGCGCTCGCCAAGGCCGGCATCGCCCCGGTGAAGCTGGAAGCCAAGGAGGGGCTCGCTCTTCTCAACGGGACCCAGGTCTCGGCCGTGCTCGCCGCCGCGGGGCTCGAGGCCGCGTCCCATGTCTTCAACGCCGCCCTCCTCGCCGGCGCCATGAGCCTCGACGCCGCGGCCGGCAGCGATGCGCCGTTCGATCCCCGCATCCATGCGCTCCGCGGCCAGCCGGGCCAGATCGAGGTTGCCGAGGTGCTGCTGCGGCTGATGCGGGGAAGCGAGATCCGCGCATCCCACATCGAAGGCGACGAGCGGGTGCAGGATGCTTATTCGATACGCTGCCAACCCCAGGTGATGGGGGCCATTCTCGACATGCTGCGCTACGCCGCCGGCAC
The DNA here is from genome assembly GCA_035604155.1 of Candidatus Udaeobacter sp. Lineage (GTDB taxonomy): Bacteria > Pseudomonadota > Alphaproteobacteria > Dongiales > Dongiaceae > DASXQK01. The sequence continues at coordinate 5,082 of DATNJA010000036.1, forward strand.
GGTGGAGCGCGAGCTCAATGCCGTCTCCGACAATCCGCTCGTCTTCGCCGATACGGGCGAGGTCGTCTCCGGCGGCAATTTCCACGCCGAGCCGGTGGCGCTGGCCGCCGACGCGACCGCCATCGCCTTGGCCGAGATCGGCGGCATATCGGAACGGCGCATTGCGCTTCTGACCGACCCGCGCATGAGCGGGCTGCCGGCTTTCCTGGTGCCCGAGCCGGGCCTCAATTCCGGATTCATGATGGCCCATGTCACGGCGGCGTCACTCGCCAGCGAGAACAAGAGCCTCGCCCATCCGGCCACGGTCGATTCCCTGCCGACCTCGGCCAACCAGGAAGACCATGTGAGCATGGCCACCTTCGCCGCGCGCCGGCTCCTGGAAATGGCCGAGAATGCCGGGACCATCGTCGGCATCGAGCTGTTGGCGGCAGCTCAGGGAATCGATCTGCGCCGGCCTCTCAAGTCCTCGCCGGCCCTGGAGAAGGCCAAGGCCGCGGTCCGGGCCGTCGCTGCCTTCTGGGACCAGGACCGGGCCATGGCCCCCGACATCGCCGCGGCCAAGACGCTGGTGCTCTCGGGCCGTTTCCAGCCGATGAGGCCTTACTGATGCTCGCGGCCTTCGGTTCTGCCTATCCCTGGTTGCCGTGGGGTCTTGTCGCAGTGGCGAAGGCGGGCGGCTTCGGCTAGAAAGGCGCCCTTCGGCAAAGGCGGATGCGGCCATGACAGGCGTCCCGACATATTCGGTGAGACCAAGTTTTCTCGGCGTCGCCAACGAGGACCGCGAGGCGGCCTTCGTGTGCGCCGGGATTCCCTACGACCTCGGCACGACCCACCGGTCCGGCGCCCGCTTCGGGCCGATGGCCATCCGCGCCATCAGCCGCATGCTGGTGGATGGCGTGAACCCGCTCAACTGGCGCGATCCCTCGGTGCTTCCCCTGGCCGATATCGGCGACTTCCAGATCGCGCTCGGCGATACCATGGCCAGCCTGAAGCTGATCGAGGAACAGGCGGCCACTTGCGAGCATCTGATCGCGCTCGGCGGCGACCATCTGGTGACGCTGCCGCTGCTGCGCGCGCTGGCGAAAAAGCAGGGACCGGTCGGCCTCATTCACTTCGATGCTCATGTCGACACCTGGCCGGACAGCTTCGGCCAGAAATACGGCCATGGATCGGTCTTCTACTGGGCGATCGAGGAGGGGCTGGTGGATCCGGCCCGCATGATCCAGATCGGCATCCGCTCGCCCCTCGGCCGCGACATCTGGGATTGGACCACCGGCAAGGGCGTGCAGATCGTGACGGCCCAGGACGTGCATCTGGGTGGCACCGAGGCCGTGATCCAGGCGATCCGGGCCAAGGTGGGCAAGGGCAAGACCTATCTCTCCTTCGACATCGATGCCCTCGATCCCTCCCAGGCGCCGGGCACCGGCACGCCCGAGGTGGGAGGCCTGTTCACCTGGCAGGTTAAGGCCATCCTGGACCGTCTGGCCGGCATCGAGTTTGTCGGGATGGACGTGGTCGAGGTGGCGCCGGCCTATGACGTGGCCGAGATCACGGCGTTGGCCGCGGCGACCGTTGCGTGGCAGTACCTGAGCCTGGCGGCCCCGAAGACGTGAACCTGCCTCCCTCGGATCTGCCTCCCAATCTGCCCGCAAGCGAGCCCGCCCCCTTGAGCCTGCCTGACGCAAGCGAGATTCATCTGGCCCACGGGCTCGCCTTCGCCGATCTTTACGCTGGCGAGGGCTTGGCGCGGATCGATGCCGCGTTCCTTGACGGCCTGGCGCCGGAGCTTCGGGCGCGGCTTCTTGCCGCCCGGCAGACGCCGCCCGCGGGCAAGCAGGAATCAGCGTTGCTCATGGAGGTGGCGCCCCATCTGGAGGATTTCATAGCCCGCCTCTTCGGCATCGCGCCCGAGCTGAGCGCGCTGGCCGAACGGCACAACGCGCTTGCTCCGGTCTTCACGTGCAAGCGCCTCTTCGTCCAGCGCCGCGCCATCAAGGCCCATAAACCCGAGGCCGTGGAGGCGTTCGACGGCCCTCAGTTGGCGGCCGAGCTGGAACGCCGGTTCGCAGAGCCGCTCTCGGAAATCGCCTTCGCCCGGCGGGTGAACGCCTGGAGCGAGGACGAGGCGGCGAATGCGGAGGTTCTCGACCTGGCGGCGCGCTATGCCGCCTGGGCCACCTTGACAGAAGCCGGCCGGAAGAAGCACCGCATGGGCGTGCTGTTCAAGGCGCCGCGGAAGCTCGATCCCCTGCATCTGGTGCCGGTCGAGACGGTGACCCTTAACGGCGTCGCCATGGCAGAGCTCGATCCCCATCACCGGCGCCGGCGCGAGGGCTTCGCGCTGACCGATCCCGGCATGGACCTGACCGGGGCCCTGGACCAGGCCCATTACTGCATCTTCTGCCACCACCAGGGCAAGGACTCCTGCTCCCACGGCCTGAAGGAGCGCGATGGCACCTTCCGCAAGAGCCCGTTCCAGGTGGCGCTCGCCGGCTGCCCGCTCGAAGAGAAGATCTCCGAGATGCAGAGCCTGAAGGCCGAGGGCGTGCCTATCGGCGCACTCGCCATGATCGCGGTCGACAACCCCATGGTGGCGGCCACGGGCCATCGCATCTGCAACGACTGCATGAAGGCCTGCATCTACCAGAAGCAGGATCCGGTCGACATTCCCCAGGTCGAGACGCGGACGTTGAAGGACGTGCTGGAGCTGCCCTGGGGCTTCGAGATCTATGGCCTACTGACCCGTTGGAACCCGCTGAACCTGCGTCGGCCCATGGCCGAGCCGGCCTCGGGCAAGAAGGTGCTGGTGGCCGGCCTCGGGCCCGCCGGGTTCACCCTTGCCCACTACATGCTGAACGAGGGCCACACGGTTGCCGCGGTTGACGGGCTCAAGATCGAGCCGCTGCCGGTGGAATTCTCCGGCCGGACCCCCGCCGGCGCGCCGGTACCCTTTCGCCCGATCCGCGATGTGAAGACGCTGTTCGAGGGCCTGGACCACCGGGTCATGGCCGGCTTCGGCGGCGTGGCCGAATACGGCATCACCGTGCGCTGGGACAAGAATTTCCTGAAGATCATCCGCCTGCTGCTGGAGCGGCGCGAACGCTTCGCCATGTTCGGCGGCGTCCGCCTCGGCGGCACCGTCACCTTGGAGCAGGCCTTCGCCCTTGGCTTCGACCATGTGGCGCTCTGCCTGGGGGCGGGCAAGCCCACGATCCTCGACCTGCCCAATGCGCTCGCCCCCGGCGTGCGCATGGCCTCGGACTTCCTGATGGCCCTGCAGCTGACGGGCGCGGCCAAGACCGAATCCATCGCCAATCTCCAACTGCGCCTGCCGGTCGTGGTCATCGGCGGGGGCTTGACCGCCATCGACACGGCGACCGAGGCGCTCACCTACTACCCGCTCCAGGTCGAGAAGTTCCTCCATCGCTATGAGACTCTCGTGGCCGAGCGCGGCGAAGCCGCCGTGCGGCGCAGCTGGGCGCCGACGGAAGCCGCGGTCGCCGAGGACTTCATCGCCCATGCCCGGGCCATCCGCGCCGAGCGAATTCGTGCGGCCGATGCAGGCGAAGCGCCGCGGATCGTCGCGTTGCTGGATGGCTGGGGCGGAGTCACCATCGCCTACCGGCGCCGGCTGATCGATTCGCCCAGTTACACCCTGAACCACGAAGAGGTGGAGAAGGCGCTGCAAGAAGGCATCCGCTTCGCCGAGGGCCTGACGCCGACGGCGATCCAGCTGGACGGCGCCGGTCATGCGGCAGCCGTGGAGTTCGAGACCGCCGATGCCGGCACGGCGCGGCTTCCGGCCCATGCGGTGCTGGTAGCGGCAGGTACGCGTCCCAACACCGTGCTGGCGCGGGAGGACGCGGCCCATATCCGCCTGGACGGCCAGTATTTCGCCGCGGTGGACGAGGAAGGCGCGCCGGCCAAGCCGGAGAAGCTCGCCAAGCCCGCTCTGGTCCGGGTGCTGCAGCAGATCCGCCAAGACGGGCGCGCCGTCAGCTTCTTCGGCGACCTGCATCCGAGCTTCGCCGGCAATGTGGTTAAGGCCATGGGCGGGGTGAAACAGGGTTGGCCGGTGGTGGCCGAGGCGATCGCGCGCCTCGCCGGGCCGGCCTCGAACGAAACGCCGAGCGAATTCATCGCCCGCATGAACGATCTCTTCCGCGCGCGGGTAGAGGCCGTGAACCGTCTCACCCCCAGCATCGTCGAAGTGGTGGTGCGGGCACCCCAGGCGGCGCGCAACTTCCATCCGGGCGAGTTCTACCGGCTGCAGAACTTCGAAACCCTGGCCAAGCGCATCGACGGAACGACCCTCGCCATGGAGGGCCTGGCGCTGACCGGCGCCTGGACCGATCCCGACAAAGGCCTCGTGGGCACCATCGTCCTGGAGATGGGCGGGTCTTCCGATCTCTGCATGCTGCTGGAGCCGGGCGAGCCGGCGATCCTCATGGGGCCCACCGGCAAGGCCACGGAAACGCCGCCCGGCGAGACGGTGCTGCTGGCGGGCGGCGGGCTCGGCAATGCGGTGCTGTTCTCCATCGGCCGGGCGCTGCGCGCCGCCGGTTCCCGGGTGCTGTATTTCGCCGGCTACAAGCGCCGGCAGGATCGCTACAAGGTCGCCGACATCGAGGCCGCCGCCGACGTCGTCGTCTGGACCTGCGACGAGGCCCCGGGCTTCGCGCCCAGCCGGGCCCAGGACCGCGGCCATGTCGGCAACATCGTCGAGGCGATGGTCACCTATCAGACGGGCAAGCTGGGAGAGAAGCCGATCGATCTCGGCGAGATCGATCGCATCATCGCCATCGGCTCCGACGCCATGATGGCGGCCGTCGCGCGGGCCCGCCATCACGCGCTCAAGCCCTGGCTCAAGGCCCAGCATCAGGCCATCGCCTCCATCAACTCGCCCATGCAATGCATGATGAAGGAGGTCTGCGCCCAGTGCCTCCAGACCCATCGGGATCCGGCCACGGGCAAGGAGACGGTGGTCTTCTCCTGCTTCAACCAGGACCAGCCCCTGGACCAGGTGGATTTCGCGGTCCTGCGCAACCGGCTGAGCCAGAATGGCGTCCAGGAAAAGCTGACGGCCCAGTGGGTGGACCGGTGCCTCAAGAGGCTGGGGCGCAGAGGTGCCGCAGCTTAGGTCCAGGTCCGGACCAGGGTTATCTGTTATTATTTCTCATAGATAGCCAGAGTTTTTATCGGTTGTCCTATCGTGCCGATTGGCCAAATCTCTACTTGATATCCATAGCATGCGGCTCGGAAGAGCCGCGGAGGTCGAGTGAACATGGCTAACGCAGCAACTGCCCTTACTGAGCCCCGCTTTGACCAGGTCGAAGGCCTGCTGACCTATCTGGTGAATACGGGCATCAGGCCCGTCTCCTACAACTACGAGCCGCCGCCGGGCGTGCCAATGCGCAGCGGCCGCTATGAGGACCGGCGCATGGCGGTGGCCAATGGCCGGCTTGACCCGGCGCGCTACTCCCTTGACGAGCACGGGTTCCAGTTCCGCCGCGATCATAGTGCGGTCAAGGACTTCTACGACGAGGCCGAGATCGAAAGGGTCTACTTCCCCGAGGTGGAGCGGCTGCTGAAACACGTGACGGGGGCGGAGAAGATCGTGACCTTCGATCACACCCTCAGGGTCGGCGACGGCGCCAAGCGCAAGGGCCTGCGCGAACCGGTACGCCGGGTGCACAACGACTACACGCCGAAATCCGGACCTCAACGCATACGCGATCTCCTGGACCCGGCCGAGGCCGAGGAGCGCCTGAAGCATCGCTTCGCCATCGTCAATGTCTGGCGTCCGATCCGCGGGCCGATCGAGGAAGCGCCGCTCGCCGTCTGCGATGCGAGGAGCGTGGCGCCCGAGGATCTGATCGAGACCGATCTGCTCTATCCCGGTCGCACCGGCGAAATCTATTCCGTCGCCTTCAATCCGGCCCATCGCTGGATCTACTTCCCGGAGATGGAGCGCGACGAGGTGCTGTTCCTGAAGGTGTATGACTCCGTGACCGACGGCCGGGCCCGATTCGCGCCCCATACGGCGTTCGAAGACCCGACCGGCCCGCGCGCGCCCATTCCGCGGGAGAGCATCGAGACGCGCAGCCTGGTGCTGTTTCAGACTTGATGCTGGCCGTCGGAGGCCGGCTCCATAGAGCCAGATCGTGTCACGCCTGTTCGGCTTGAGACGCGGATCTTGCTCTCGCGCGTGGACTCATAAAGCCCAAGCTATTGTCAGATGGATGCCAGCTTGATGGGGGCAGTATAGTGGGCTGCGCGCTTGCCGGACGCTGCGCGCGGCAGCCGCCTTGACGGTGAGAGAGTCCGTGCGACAAGCTCAGTCGGCCTGCGGGACCGAGCGGCCCCAGTCCCTGACGAGGGGCTCGACCGGGGCGATGAATGGCGAAGGGCAGCTTAGCCGATGGATGGCCAGGCGAAAGCAAATCCACAACGGCCAATAGCCGCGATGCTATCTCACGCAGCGCATCATTCGCCGTACTATCGGGATCAGGAATGGGCTTCGCGCCTGCGGACGGGCAATGGAATCAGGTTCCGCGATATTCCGGTCACGCTCAAGGCCGTGGTCAGGGCCGATACCGGGCGGTTCTACAGCTCCTTCGTTCCGCCGGAAGATGGTAAGGTGCACGACAAGCCCACCTCTGGATCGACTGGCGAGCCGATGCTCCTGCGCAAGACAGCGCGCCACTTCCTTTACAATGCGATGGAGAACAAGCGGCTTAAGGCCGGCTGGGGCTTCGACGAGCACAAGCGCATCGCCCGCATCGGCATGCCCAACGACGACCACCCGATCGGCACGATGGAAGAAGAAAATCT
>DATNJA010000037.1:0-2871 GCA_035604155.1 Candidatus Udaeobacter sp.
ATGGACGAGGCGCTGAAGATCGGGCGCGAGGCCGGGGTGCGCCTGGTGCTCTCGCATCATCAAGGCGACGGGCCCGAGAATGCCGGTCATGTCCGATGGACGCTCGCCCTGATCGATGAGGCGCGAAGGCAGCAAAGCGTCGGCCTGGACGTGCATCCGTACACGGCGGCCGCGACCATGATCCATCCCGATTTCGTCTATGACGATTCCCGGACCCTGGTCACGTCCTCTCTGCCGCATCCGGGAATGGCGGGGCGCGATCTTTCCGACATCGCCGCTACCTGGGGCACCTCCGAGCGGGCGGCGGCCGAAAAGCTGATGCCGGGCGGCGCCATCTATTTCTGCCAGGACGAGGCGGACGTGCGCGCCATCCTGGCGTTTCCGGCGACCATGATCGGCTCGGACGGGCTTCCGGGCCTCGGCATTCCCCACCCCCGTCTATGGGGCACTTTTCCGCGCGTGCTGGGGCGCTCGGTGCGGGAGCTGAAACTGATGTCGTTCGAAAGCGCCGTGCACAAGATGACGGGCCTGACCGCCGCGCGCTTCGGTCTCGCCGACCGCGGCCTCTTGAAGGAAGGCATGGCGGCCGACATCGCCGTGTTCGACCCGGCCATGGTCATCGACCGCGCGAGCTACGAAGAACCGGACGCCGTGTCGGAAGGGATCTGCCATGTGCTGGTGAACGGCGAGGCTGTCTGGCTCGACGGACGCCCGACAGGCCGGCGGCCCGGGAAGCCGCTGCGGCGGGGACGGCGGCCTGGCTGGGGGGATGAGAAAGAAGTCTGGCGGTCGGTCTGACTCGGGTTAGCATCAGGGCCAATGTCGACTGTGGCCAACGGATCGGACGGACAAGTTCCATGAAGTCTCGAACCTTCACCACCAAGGCCGGCGCGAAGCTGCGCTTCAGTGAGATCGGTCTCGGCACGGCGCCGCTGGGCGATCTCTACGAGAAGCTCGACGAGGACCAGGCGGTGGGCACCATGGTGGCGGCCTACAAGTCCGGCGTTCGCCTGTTCGACAGCTCGCCTCACTACGGCAACGGCTTGGCCGAGCTCAGGCTCGGCGCCGCGCTCCGCCGGTATCCCAGAGACAGCTTCCTGGTTTCGACCAAGGTCGGGCGCTGGATGAATCCCTTCGAGCGGCTGGCGCCCCGCAACCCCAAGGTCATTTCGCCCGGTTTCGTCGGAGGGCTCTCCCACCGCCCGGTGTTCGACTACTCCTACGACGGGACCATGCGCTCGGTGGAGCAATCGCTCCTGCGCAGCGGCCTCGACCGGATCGACATCCTGCTGATCCACGACGTCGATGTGTGGACCCATCGCGCCGGCTACGAGACCCGGTTCGGCGAAGCGATGGAAGGCGCCTACATGGCCTTGGACAAGCTGCGCGCCTCGGGCGCCGTCGCGGCGATCGGCGTGGGGCTGAACGAGGCGGACGTGGCCGAGCGCTTCGCCAAGGCGGGAGACTTCGACGTGATGTTGCTGGCCGGGCGCTATTCGCTGCTCGAGCAGCCGGCAGCGGATTCCTTCCTGCCGCTGGCGGTGGAGAAGAAGATAGGAATCATGCTGGGCGGGGTATTCAACTCGGGGATCCTCGCGACCGGCGCGGTCAAGGGCGCCCGATACAACTACGTCCCGGCGCCGCCCGAGATCATGGAACGCGTGCGAAAGATCGAAGCCGTATGCAGGAAGCACCGCGTGCCCTTGCGCCGCGCGGCCATCACCTTTGCCCTGGCCCACCCCGCGGTCGTCTCGCTGGTGCTGGGCGCGGTAATGCCGGCCGAGGTTAGGGCCAACCTGGCGGATGTGGCCCGGCCGGTGCCAGCGGCGCTCTGGCAGGATCTCAAGGAACTGGGCCTGCTGTCCCGGGCTTCGGCGACGCCGGGACGCAGGAGGAGATAACCTAGGGCGGCGCTAGTACCGACTTTCGGAGAAAGTCGGTACATCGTTTCAAGCTTTAGTATCGGATTCACGCGGAAATTCGCGACAATGCCCAGAGTCACGAATTTCTGCGATCCGATGCTAGCCCGCTGCAACGAAAGGTTGGAACATGGATCATGTAAGACTTGGCCTCAGCGGATTGCCGGTATCGCGGCTCTGCCTCGGCACGATGACGTTCGGGCTTCAATGCGACGATGGCGAGAGCCGCGCCATCCTCGATGCCGCCGCCGAGGGCGGCATCGACTTTCTGGACACGGCCGATGTCTATCCGCTCGGCGGCGACCAGGGCACGGTCGGCCGGACGGAGGAGATCCTGGGCGGCTGGCTCGCCGGGAAGCGCCAGAACTTCGTCGTGGCGACGAAATGCGTCGGCCGCATGGGGCCGAAGCCGTGGAACCAGGGGATGTCGCGCAAGCACATTCTCGATGCGATCGAGGCTTCGCTTCGCCGGCTTCGGACCGACTATGTCGATCTCTATCAGCTGCACAGCTATGAGCCGGAAACGCCCATCGACGAAGCGCTCGAAGCTCTCGACAGGGTCGTGCAGTCGGGCAAGGCGCGCTATGTCGGCGTCTCGAACTGGCCGGCCTACAAGCTCGCCCGGGCGGTCGGACGGGCGGAGCTGAAGAACCTGGCCCGGCTCGCTTCCGTTCAGCCCCGCTACAACCTGCTGTTCAGGACCTTCGAGAGAGACCTGCTGCCGTTTTGCCGGGAAGAGGGCATCGCGGTCATCCCCTACAATCCGCTCGCGGGCGGCCTCCTCACCGGCAAGCACGCCAAGGCGAATACGCCCGGGGAGGGCACGCGCTTCACCTTGGGCAGCGCGGGTCCGATGTATCAGGCGCGCTATTGGCATGATCGGCAGTTCGCGACCGTCGAAGCCTTGCGCAAGGTCGCGAAGGAGGCGGGGATGAGCATGGCGACCCTCGCC
>DATNJA010000038.1:0-2059 GCA_035604155.1 Candidatus Udaeobacter sp.
GCGAAGGACCAGAGCTTGCGCCAGAAGGCTTCCGGCTCGGCGATCGACCAGCGATAGAGGGCGGCCATGTCGGCCTGGCCGGTTTCGCGGCAGAAGCGGGAGAGGACGGCGTCGGCGATGCGCTCGGGGCTCGGCCGCCAGAGAGGTTGGCTCATCGCGGGCTCGCTTCCTCCAATTCGAGAAACCGTTCGGGCGATCAAACAGAGCCGGCGCCGGCCTGGCAAGCGTCTTGCGGACAATGTCCCGCGCTTCGCAATGGAAGCGCGTTCTGATATGAAGCCTGCCGTTCACGCGGGAGAGGGATCATGAACGTCAAGGGCGAGGCGGCGATCGTCACCGGTGCTGCCTCGGGCATCGGGGCCGACGTGGCGCGGCATCTGGCGAGCGCGGGGGCCAGGGTGGCCGTGATGGACCTCAACAAGGCCGGGGCCGAAGCCGTGGCCAGCGAGATCGGCGGGCGCGGCTTCGAATGCGACGTGGCGAGTGCGGCCAGCGCGGAATCGGCCGTCGCCGCCGCGGCCGTCGCCCATGGGCCGGCCCGCATCCTCGTCAACGTCGCCGGGATTCTCATTCCCGGCCGGATCGTCGGCAAGGATGGGCCGCTACCCCTCGAGAAGTTCTCCAAGGTGATCGAGGTCAACCTGATCGGGACCTTCAACATGATGCGGCTCGCCGCGGCGGGCATGGCGGCCCTTCCGGCGCTGGCCGACGGCGAGCGCGGGGTGATCGTCTCGACATCCTCGGTCGCCGCCTATGAGGGCCAGATCGGCCAGGCCGCCTACGCCGCCTCCAAGGCCGGCATCGCAGGCCTCACCCTGCCGGCCGCCCGCGACCTCGCCCGCCATGGCATCCGGGTGCTCGCGATTGCCCCCGGCCTCATCGCCACGCCCATGATGCTGAACCTGCCGCCCGACGTGCAGAAGAGCCTCGGCGAATCCGTACCCTTCCCCTCGCGCCTCGGCCACGCCCACGAGGTCTCGCGCCTGGTCCTGCACATGATCGAGAACGTGCTGATGAACGGCGAGGTGGTGCGCCTCGACGGGGCGCTCCGCATGGGACCGAAGTAAGGGCAAGAAAGTAAGATTCACCACAGAGACATGGAGAGGCACAGAGAAGGTCAAGCAAGAGACTGGGCCGCGAAGCGGCCCAAGAATCTTTTCTCCTCTCTTGTCTCTGTGCCTCTGTGGTTTTCTTCATCCAGCGATGAGCGCGTCGATCGCCTTGGCCAGCTTCACGTCGCGCGCCGAAAGCCCGCCGCAGTCATGGGTCGAGAGCGTGATGTCGACCCGGTTGTAGACGTTGAACCATTCCGGATGATGGTCCTGGCTCTCGGCCAGCAGCGCCACCCGGACCATGAATCCCCAGGCCTCGCTGAAATTCTTGAACTTGAAGGAACGCGCGATGGCATCGCGCCCGTCGACGGCGCGCCAGCCGGCAAGGTCCTTCAGGGCCTGGCTGCGTTCGGCGGCGCTGAGCTTGGCGATCATGGCGGTCTCCCTTTGCAAGCGGAGTTCGCCACACTATCGTCCATGGCGCCATGACGAGACAACTGCCCGACCCAAAACCGACGGACCGAAAACTGCCCGACAGGGCGCCGACCCTGGAGGATATCGAACGGCTCGCCGGCGAGGCCTTCGAGAGCATCCCGGCGGAACTGCGCAAGCATGTCGCCAACGTCGTCTTCCGCGTCGAGGAATTCCCCGACGAGCAGACCGAGCGCGACATGGAGCTCGAATCCCCCTTCGACATCCTCGGCCTTTATCGCGGTGTTGCGCTGCCCAACCGCAGCGTCTATCAGGTGCGGCGCTCCCAGGACATGATCTTCCTCTATCGCCGGCCGCTGCTCGACTACTGGTGCGAAACCGGCGAGCCCCTGATCGACATCGTGCGCCATGTGCTGGTGCATGAGATCGGCCATCATTTCGGCTTCAGCGACGACGACATGGAACGCATCGACCGGGGCGGGTGAGGGAAGAAGTAGAAGTCAACCACAGAGGCACAGAGACACAGAGGAATAGACCAATGTGAGTCTGCGGCCGCGAAGCGGCCAATAAGCCTT
>DATNJA010000039.1:0-14811 GCA_035604155.1 Candidatus Udaeobacter sp.
GAAACGAAGATTCCTGATTCCACGGGAGGCAAGCCGATGAGCGATAATACTGGGCAAACCGCGAGCCCCCTGTCTGGCCTGGTATACGCTCTGGGTGAAAAGCCGATCTTCCACCCGGGCGACCACATCCGGATTTCGGCCCGCTCCCCAATCGGGCATTGCCGCGTACCGCTTTACCTGCGCGGCAAGAAAAGCTCCGGGCGTTCCTGAGACTGAAGGTGCGACGCCGAAACCAGGATCTCGGAGTGCGGCCTGCGCCAACCCGCAGCTGAAGGCTTGCCTCAAACCGACGAAGCCGGGATTTCAACCCTCAGTTCCGACCGGGCTCGCGTTCCGCCGCCAGCCGCTTGGCCTCTTCCCGGAGCTTGAACTTCTGGATCTTGCCGGTTGAGGTCTTTGGGATCGGGCCGAAGACGACCTGCCTCGGCGCCTTGAAATGGGCGATGTTGTCGCGGCAGAAGGCGATGATTTCGGCCGCCGTTGCCGACGCGGCCGGTCGAAGCTCGATGAAGGCGCAGGGACTCTCGCCCCAGCGGGCGTCGGGCATGGCGACCACCGCGGCGGCCGCTACAGCAGGATGCCGGTAGAGCAGGTTCTCGACCTCGATCGAGGAGATGTTCTCCCCGCCCGAAATGATGATGTCCTTGGAGCGGTCCTTCAGCTGGATATAGCCGTCGGGATGAACCACGCCAAGATCGCCGGTGTGGAACCAGCCGCCCTTGAAGGCCTTGTCGGTGGCGGCCTGATCCTTGAGATAGCCCTTCATGACGATGTTGCCGCGCATCATGACCTCGCCCATGGCCTTCCCATCGGCGGGTACGGGTTTCAGAGTTTCGGGATCGGCGACCATCAACCCTTCCTGCACGTGGTAGCGCACACCCTGGCGCGCCTTCAGATCCGCCTGGGCGTCGATGGGCAGATCGTCCCAGGCCCGATGCCAGTCGCAGACCACCGCCGGGCCGTAGACCTCCGTCAAGCCATAGACATGGGTCACCTCGAAGCCGGCCTTCTGCATGGCGGCGAGCACCGCGGCGGGCGGCGGCGCGGCGGCGGTCATCATCCGGATCTTGCGTCCGACGGGAGGAAACTTGGCCACCCCGTCGAGGATCGTCTGCATGACGATAGGCGCGCCGCAGAGATGGGTGACGCCATGGGTGGCGATCGCCTCGAAGATGGCGCCCGCCTCCACCCGGCGCAGGCACACATGTGTGCCGGCGAGCATGGTGATCGTCCAGGGGAAGCACCAGCCGTTGCAGTGAAACATGGGCAGGGTCCAGAGATAGACCGGATGCCGGCCCAGCTCCCAGACCAGGCTGTTGCCGACGGCGTTCAGATAGGCGCCCCGATGGTGGTAGAGCACGCCCTTGGGATTGCCCGTCGTGCCCGACGTGTAGTTGACGGAGATCGCGTCCCATTCATCGTCAGGGCCGGACCAAGGGCGATCGGGATCGGCCGCGGCCAGCATCGCCTCGTAGTCGATGACGCCGAGGCGCTTGGCGCCGGGAAGGGCGGGATCCGCGACATCGATCACCGGAATCGGCCGAGCTAGAAGCATCAGCGCCTGGTGCAGGACGTCGTGGTATTCGCAGTCGGCCAGCAGAAGCTTCGCCCCGGAGTGATCCAGGATATAGGCGATCGCCGCGGGATCGAGGCGCGTGTTGATGGCATTCAAGACCGCGCCCGCCATGGGAACGCCGAAATGCGCCTCCAGCAGAGCCGGGACATTGGGCAGCATGACGGCGACAGTATCGCCGCGCCCGATGCTCTGGGCAGCCAGCGCGGATGCGAGGCGCCGGCAGCGCTCGTGAACTTCGGCCCAGCTCAGCTTAAGGGCGCCATGCACGACCGCGACATGGTCCGGGTGGGTCTCGGCCGTTCGGACGAGAAATGACAGCGGCGTGAGGGCTGCCCAATTGGCCGGAGTCGGGGGAAATACGACCCTCTCGCTCATGGCGCGGCTTCCACCGAAGGGCCCTTGAGCTCGACGCGGTTGCCTTCCGGATCGTCGAGATAGAGGGATGGTCCGTCGCCCTCGGCGCCGAACCGCGTGCCGATCTCGCGGGGCTCGACCCCATGGGCGCGCAGATGGACCGCGATCGCCGCGGCATCGAACGGCGTTACGCGCAGGCAAAGGTGATCCATGTTGTGCCCCTCGGTCGAGGCCGACGGACCAGCCTTGCGGCCGAGCGGACCATTGATGTCGACGAGATCGATCATGGTCGAGCCGGCGCCGAGATGGGTAAGACCCAGATCCGTGCGCCGGCGCGCCACGACGCAGCCGACCACCTCGCAGTAGAAGCGCTCCATCCTGGCAGCATCGCGCACGCGCAAGACCACATGGTCCAGGCCGCGAAGGGTAAAGGGTGCCGTCAACGCCTGCTCGCTCTCATGCGGCGAACTCCTCCTGCTGGGGCGCATGATAGCCCAAGATCTCGCTTCCCGCGATCCGCCGGCGCCAGAACAGGCTTTCATGCCAGCGTCGCTCCGCGGCGTAGACCCCGAGGCGGGCGGTGAGAAAGCTTTCCAGAGTCGCGCGGGCGCGGCGCGCGTAGCCGGCCGCGAGCCTGCGCTCGCTGTCTCCGCCGCTCAGGCTGCCCGCGATCACCTCGCCGGCGGCGAGCGCATCCTCGAGGGCACCGGTAAGTCCCGAAGCGCTCAAGGGATCGAGGGCCATGAGGGCGTCGCCAAGGGCAAGCCAGCCAGGACCGGCGGCGCGATCGAGGAACTGGGTTGCGGCCGAGAATACGGCGGGGCCTTCAGCCACCGAGACAGGTGCCGCGAACCGGCGCATCTCGATTGTCGCGGACCAGGCCTGGTGGAATGCCGCAGCCGCGCGCAGGCCGTTGCGCCGCGCGATATCCGCGTCGGTCATCAAGGCCATCATGGCGCGACCGTCCGGCAATCGCGCACCGTACCACCAGCCGATCTCGGTCGCTTCGACCACGGTGAAGCCGCGAAAGCGAGCCTCGCCGGCGGGTCGGCCGATGACCGCAAGGGCCAATAGATGATCGACCCGGTGAAGCCTGGCGCCGAGTCGCCGCGAGACCGCCGCGCCACGGCCGGTCGCATCGAGGACCCAACGCGCCGATAGTTCGATGGCGGCCGCGTCGGCCCCGAGCTGAAGACGCCAGGCTTGGCCGTCGCGCCTCGCTTCGAGGAGACGCGCAGGCGCCAGGAACCTCGCACCGGCGTCGCGAGCCTGGTCCCTGAGCCAGCCATCAAAGGCGGCTCTATCCAGATGCCAGC
Source organism: Candidatus Udaeobacter sp. (assembly GCA_035604155.1). GTDB lineage: Bacteria > Pseudomonadota > Alphaproteobacteria > Dongiales > Dongiaceae > DASXQK01. The sequence goes on from DATNJA010000039.1 coordinate 3,247, forward strand.
CCGGCCCCGAAGCTCGGCTGAAGTAGTCGGCGGCCCTGGGGGCGACCCCGCCCCAGAAGCTCAGGTTTCCGTGGCAGGGCCGGTGCCCCAGGCGTTCGAGGCGGCAATCCAGGCCAAGGTGCTCAAGCAGTATACCGATTCCGGGCGCCGCCGATTCCCCGACGGCAAAGCGCCGACGCCGCGGCCAATCGATCATCGCCACGCTTTCGATTCCGGACCGCTTCAGCGCCAAAGCCACGGCGGCACCGGCAGGTCCGGCGCCGATGATCGCGGCGTCGAGCTTGGCGCCGCGGAATGCCTCGATCGGTTCGCCAACCGCCATCGACCGATTCATCCTGTCTTCGACGACGCACGGGCCAGCAGGCGCGCGACCTCGACGAAACGCGGGTTGCCCGGCTCGCCCGTGTCCAGCACGAAGCCGAGCTTGTCCCAATTCGCCAGCATCTCGAGATGATCGGCGAAGGCATAGAAGTCCCTCGCCTTGGAATCGCGGTCATGGCCTATCCAGGGGATCGGAGAGCCGAGCCCGTCCGTGCCGGCCGCGGGCGGCTGAAAGACCGTGATGGGCCGCTGGGCCGGCCACCACCACATCACCCGGCCCTCTACCGTCTGGGCGGCGCATTCGTTAAAGTCCGCCTGCCAGGGAAGGGCCATGTAGCGCGTAAGGTCGCCGGGCTCGAGCCCGCCCGCGGGATCGAAGCCAAGGCTCAAGGGTCCAGCCGAGGCCGGTCGCGCCCGGATGCGGAAGGGCTCGCTGTAGATCGCCGGGTTGCGGGCGATCCACGTCATCTCGATGCCCGGCGAATACGGCCCGCCGACACAGTTCTCCAGCACCGCCCGGTTGAGCGCGCGGCCGGGATCGAGGGGCGGAGCACTGCCCGGCTCGAAATGCCCGGCCGCCCATTGCTGCAGGAAGAAATACTGGGTGTCGGTAAGCCGCAGGTATTTGCTGGTCCCGAGGAATCCGCCGGAATCGCGCGCGGCGCCGATGGTGTCGTCGCCCACCAGGAGCGGCATCATGCCGGTGGCGCTGACCGGGCTGTCGAAGACGTTCTCCTGGCCCGGCCCGCGCAGGATATCGAGATAGAACTTGCGCAGATCGGCCGAAGCGGGACCGGGGTCGCCGAGCTTGTCAAATTCGAAGCTGTGGGGACCGGCCGGGATCGGCGAAACCCAGGGAAAGCCGCCGCCGCGTTCGAAGATCGGCCGGATCTCGCTGTCGAAGCGCGGCCGGTAGCCGCCGGCGCCCGCCTGCCACAGGCCGCGGTCGTGGATATCCGGCCTGGCGCCGAGAAACCGGACGGCAGTATCGAAGACGGTGTCGAAGAGGGTGACGAGATTCTGGATCTGGGGCGCATAGGCAGGCGGGGCGACAAGCACCCAGGCTGGCTTCGCCTCCACAGCCTCTCCCGTAGCGAGCAGGATGGTCGCGCGCACCGGCCCGTCGGAGGTATCGTCCCACCAGCCGTCGTTGTTGGCGTAATTGGCGAGCTTGGGCTCTTCGGCCGTCGTGCCCGACTTGCCGAGACCCCCCAGGACCAGCAGCCTGCCGGCGGCATCGGTTTTCAACGCGCCGAGCGTATCGATGTCCGAGGGCTTGAGGCCCGTGGGCGGAAAGCATGCCGCGGCATACCCCGGCGGAACGCTCGATCTTGAGAATTCGACCGGCCCCCGATCCCTGCCCGTAATACGGCGTGGCCCCGGGTCGATGTTGAGCTTGCGACGCTCGGGCGGCGTCACCCGATCGGCATTGCGCAGCGGGTGGCTGCAGGCATAGCCGTGCTGACCCCTGGAGGTCTGGAAGCAGTACCAGCTGGCCTTCTTGTTGGCGAGATGGACGGTCCAGCGAATCTCCCTGATCGCGGCGCTGTCGAGGGTGACCTCCTGGGGCGCCTGGCCAGGCGCGCTGCGAAAGATGCGGAAGCGTGCAGCCTGCCGCTTGACCCGTCCTTCCTCATCCCGGAAATCGCCGGCCCCGAACGGCGCGCTCGATCCTTCGGCGTGCAGCGGCAGTCCTCCCGCCGCCTCCGGCCCGATGCAGAAGGCCTCGGGTGCATTGCCGACGCGCGCGATCCCGATCGCCGGATAGATTTCGTAAATCCCGTCCGCCATTGCCTTTGCTTTCCCGCCGCTTTCAGAACCGGCGGGTTTTCCCGCTCGGCATCGTCTCGAGAATCGTCTACTCGCCAGGGGCGAGGCCGAAAGTCACGCCCTTGCGTTCCATGCCGAAGCCCGCCAGGACCGCCACCGCGATCGCCGCCACCACGGCAACGATTGCCAGCGCCAGACCGTAGTCGCCGCCATTGCGCTCGGCGATCCAGGCTTGAAGCGGCGCGTTGGCCGCCGCCAGGAGGTTACCCAGCTGATAGGTGAAGCCGGGAAAGGTGCCGCGGACTTCCTCCGGCGACAGTTCGTTGAGATGGGTGGGGACGACGCCCCAGGCGCCTTGCACCGAGATCTGGATGAGGAATGCGCCCAGCGCCAGCATGCCGGCACTGGCCGAGAACGCCCAGATCGGCGCGATGGGGATCGCCAACAGGGCCGCGAAAACGATGGCGCGGCGCCGGCCGATCCGTTCCGACAGGGCCCCGAAACAGATGCCGCCCAGAATAGCGCCGATGTTGTAGATGACGGCGATGATCCCGACCGCACGAGGCGACAGCTTGTGCTGGACCTCGAGGAAGGTCGGATAGAGATCCTGTGTACCGTGGCTGAAGAAATTGAAGGCCGTCATCATCAGCACCGTGTAGATGAGAAGCCGCCACCGGCCGCGCAGCGTCTCCAGGATGTTCATCTTTGGGCGCTCGGTCCTCTGCCAGGTCGGCGATTCCTTGACGCCCAGGCGAATGTAGAGAACCAGCAGCCCCGGCAGCACGCCGACGATGAACATGCCGCGCCAGCCGATGAACGCATAGAACAGACCATAGACGACCGCCGCCAGCAGATAGCCCGCGGCATAGCCTTCCTGAAGGATGCCCGAGACGATGCCCCGCGCCTTCGCCGGAATGCTTTCCATGGTGAGAGAAGCGCCCACACCCCATTCGCCGCCCATGGCGATGCCGTAGAGGGCGCGGAACACCAGCAGCACACCGAGCGACGGCGCGAAGGCGGTCAGGAGCTCCATGAGCGAGTAACACAGGATGTCGACCATCAATGTCGGCCGCCGGCCAAAGCGATCGGCCATCAGGCCGAAGATCAGCGCTCCCACCGGGCGCATGGCGAGCGTGAGGGTGATGGCGAAGGCAACGTCCTTGACCGCGCTGCCGAAGTCGTGGGCGATGTCCTTGATCACGAAGACCAGGATGAAGAAGTCGAAGGCGTCCAGGCTCCAGCCGAGGAAGCTGGCGATCACGGCATTGCGCTGCTGCTGGTCGAGTTCGCGCAGCGGACGGAATATTTCCTTCATCCTAGGGCGTGTCCTCAATTGAGCCAGGTGATGGTAGAGGCAAGATAGACACCGGCCAAGAAGTTGATGGCGCGTTTGTCGTAGCGGGTGGCGATGGCGCGGAACTGCTTGAGCCTGGCGAAGAAGTTCTCGATCAGGTGGCGGGCCTTGTAGAGGTCGGTGTCGTAGGTTCTGGGCTGCTTGCGATTGGCTTTGGGTGGGATGACGACGGTCTTGCCGGCTAATTCCAGGGGTATGATGACCCGTTCATCGGCATCGAAGCCTTTGTCGGCGATCAGAATATCGGCCTCGATCTGGGGCAGCAGAACGTCGGCGCCATCGAGATCGCAGGCTTGGCCTGGAGTGAGCGCGAAGCCCGTGGGATTGCCCAAGGCGTCGACGGTAGCGTTGATCTTGGTGCTCAATCCACCCCGGGAACGGCCGATGGCTTCGTCCTGGCCGGCTTTTTTTGAGCGCCGGCGCTGTGCTGATGGGCGCGTACGATGGTCGAATCGATCATCGCATATTCATTGTCGGCGTCCGCGGCCAGATGCTTGAAAACCCGCTCCCACACGCCGCTCGCGGCCCATCGGGTGAACCGCGTATGCACGGCTTTCCAGTCCCCGAAGCGCTCCGGCAGGTCGCGCCAAGGAATGCCAGCCCGATAGCGATACAAAACCGCCTCGATGAACAGCCGGTTATCCTTGGCCGTCACACCCACATGCCCCTCACGGCCCGGCAGCAAATCCTTGATCCGATCCCACTGGTCATCGCGCAAAGCGTAGCGTCGCGCCATCGGTCAGCCCCTCCTTGTGGCCGACCGCCTATGAATCACTCAAATGCAGATTTGGGAATCCCCTAATTGAGGACACGCCCTAGACCTCCGCTAGTTCCCGGATCGGCTGTCCGATGGGAGCAGCCCCGAATCCGGCGGCAACGCCTCACTCGTCGCCCCGCGAATCTCGTGCCCGCGCAGGCCGGGAGCGGAGGGCCAGAAGCAGCGGAATTCCCGCGTGTGCGGGAATGATGGCAGGGGGCAGACGTGATTCCTCCCAATCCGGTTGGTGGCTAGCCTAGTGCGATATCGCGGTCGTCGGCAATTGTCCGGTTTCGACATTGTCCGGTTTCGACAGGCCAACTTCAGTAGGAGCGCGGCAGGCCGAGGACATGCTCGGCAATGTAGGAGAGGATGAGGTTGGTCGAGATCGGCGCCACCTGGTAGAGCCGCGTCTCGCGGAACTTGCGCTCGATGTCGAATTCCTCGGCGAAACCAAAACCGCCATGGGTCTGGAGGCACATGTCGGCCGCCTGCCAGGAGGCCTCGCTTGCCACCAGTTTGGCCATGTTCGCCTCGGCCCCGCAGGGTGCCGCGCCATCGAAGAGATCGCAGGCCCGGCGCAGCATGAGTTCAGCCGCCTCGACCGCCACATGAGCCCGCGCGATGGGGAATTGGACGCCCTGGTTCTGGCCGATGGGCCGGCCGAACACTTCGCGCGCCTTGGCATAGCCGGCCGCCTTGCCGACGAACCAGCGGCCGTCGCCGACGCATTCGGCGGCGATCAGGATACGCTCGGCGTTGAGCCCGTCGATGAGATAGCGGAAGCCCCGTCCCTCCTCGCCGATCAGGCTCTCCGCCGGAACGGCGACATCGTCGAAAAAGACCTCGGTCGTGGCATGATTCAGCATGGTGCGTATCGGGCGAATGGAGAGGCCCCGCCCGAGGGCCTCGCGCATGTCGATGAGGAACATGGAGAGCCCGTCGGTGCGCTTGCCTTCCCCGGCCGGCGCGGTCCTGGCCAGCAGCAGCATCAGGTCCGAATGCTCCGCCCGGCTGGTCCAGATCTTCTGGCCGTTGATCACGAAATGGCCGCCATCGCGGCGCGCCCTGGTCCGGATCGAGCCGGTGTCGCTGCCGGCCGATGGCTCGGTCACGCCGAAGGCCTGGAGCCGCAGGGCGCCTCGGGCGATCTCGGGCAGCCAGCGCCTGCGCTGGGCTTCGCTCCCGTGCCGGAGAAGAGCGCCCATGGTATACATCTGCGCATGGCACGCGGCGGCATTGCCGCCCAGGCGATGCACTTCCTTCAGGATCTGGGCCGCCGCGCCGATGCCCTGGCCGCCGCCACCATAGGCCTCGGGAATCAGGACCGCGAGCAGTCCCGCCCTGGTCATGGCCTCGACGAATTCAGTCGGATAGATGCGCTCGCGATCGAGCCGGCGCCAATAATCGGGCGCGAGACCGGCCATGACGCCGGCGACCAGGCTCTCGATCTCCGAATCCAAAAGGGCGCCGGGCGCGGGGGCAGCGGACATGAAGCCTCTCTTTCCGGCGCGAAGAGTATCCCGAATCCGACGCTCGACGTCAGGCGCTGTCGATGCGCATTTTGCAGGCCCTGCGGCCGGCCGACTCCACCCAGAGCTCGAAGCCACCGGCACATGGCCGGCCGCGAATGGCAAGTGGGTCGGGCAGGAAAGCCGGCCGCTCGGCCCGGAAGGCCAGGCGCCGGATGCGCTCCTTCGGGCGGGTCCGATGCATCAGGTCCAGCATCAGAATGGCCATGAGCGGCCCATGAACCACCAGGCCCGGGTAGCCCTCGACCCCGGTCGCATAAGGATGATCATAGTGAATCCGGTGGGGGTTGCCGGTGGCCGCGGAAAAGGGGAACAGCAGGACGGGATCGGGCACGAGCAGGCGCTCGAAAGTGGCGGGTTCGCTTGGCGCCGGCCCGCTCGGTTGAAGCCCCGGCGCCGATGGAGCGCGGTAGACGAGATCCTGCTCTTCGACGATTCGTCCGTCCGCCTCGCCTTCGATGGCATGTTCCAGGCGGACCAGCAGGAAGGGCCCGCTTCGGCCGCTCTTGCTTTCCACGGCGAGGACCCGCGAGCGCCGCCGCAGCCTCTCGCCGATGATGAGATTGCCTTCGAATGCCAGACGGCTGCCGGCCCACATCCGCGCCTGGCCTCGATGGGGCGGAAGAAGATCGTCGGCCGCCTCATGGCCGTCCGGCCCAAGGTCGGACTGCCGCGCCGGAGGGGCGAAATAGACCCAATGCCAGGCGGGCGGCACCGGCTCGCCGGCGCCCAAAGGCCAGTCGGCCTCCAGCAACGCCGCGAGCAAAGCCAATGGCTCGACCCGCGCGGTCTCCTCGGCGGTCCGGCTGCGGCCGACGAGGCCGGTGGGCATTTCCGGGGTTGCGTCCGACAGTTTCTGCACGTCACCGTCCCTTGAAAAGCCGACGAAGCAACGCGCGCCCGATCGCCAACCTGGGGACCTGGCCACGCGCGATGGCGCCAGTGATCATCGGTTGATTACATACTTTTTCGGACGTTATGGGGAGGGGCCGAGCGGAGCGTTCACCCGCAGCCGGGCCAGCGACCGCGGATGAAATGGGCGACGGACTTGATCCACTGCTCGATCGGCCAGCGCGTGCCGTGCATGGCCGCGGCGATGGCGATGGCACCGAGGGCGAACCACGCAAGACGCAGGGGCGGGGCTTCGCCGGGTCCGAGAGCGGCGCGAAAGAGCAGGATCGAAAGGAGGCCGACGACGAGCCCGGCGACCACCTCGGCCGGGCTATGGGCATGAAGCAGAACCCGCGACAGAGCGATCCCGGCGACAAGCAACGCGGCGCCGGCGCCTAGCCATGGCCGCAGCCGGACGGGAAGAGAGCGCCCGACAGCAAGCGCGAGCGAGCCATAGGTTGACGCGCTCATCGCCACATGGCCGCTGGGGTCGGTGAGCGCGGCTCCGACCAGGGGCTTGCCGCAGGAAACCAGCAGAAGCTTCAGGAGCCCGATGCCGACGCCGGCGCAACCGATGGCCAGGAGGAAAGCAAAGGCCGCGCGGCGCCAGCCGGAAGCCAGCAGAAAGATCAGCGTCAGCACGCCCAGCGGCAGCGTGACCGCGCTGTCGCCGAAATCGGTCACGAATGTCCAGAAGTCCTGCAAGGGGCGTTCCGCAGACGGGATCGGGACTCTAACCAGTCAAGACGTCGCTTAGTCGAGCTCGGCATGCCGGCCGCGTTCGCCGACGAACTGGCAATAGGCGGCATGCTTGAAATTGTGCAGCACATAGATGCTGTGGCACCAGGGGTGGACGATCCGGCGGGTGAGCAGGTAGTGGGCCGGGGAAAACTTCCTGTCCGGCTCCGTCTCGTTGAACTCCCTGATCGCCAGGCGCTCGCCCGTGTGATCGGAATAGAGATGGACGTCCGTGCCGCGGATGTCGTCGAAATAGAAGAACACCCGCGGCAGTATGTGTTGGTCGGGCATGGCGCGGAACATGTTCAGGACCGCCACGGCGGAATAATAGTAATCCACGTCGACCATGACGGCCGCGATGGGGGCCGGTGCGTAGTCCGCGACGAAAGTCCGGCCGGTTTCCCTGAGATCGCCCAGCACGATCCGGGCCGAGCGCAATCGCGCCTTGAGGCGGGGCTGGTCCATCTTGTAGAAACCGGATTGCCAATAATAGGGCAGATCCCGGTAATCCTCCGGCGGCGGCAGCCCCTCGCCGGTGTCGAAGCCGTAAACGTCGACGCCGATTCCGAGGCAACGCGATATCTCCTCCGCATGGTGCTCAAGGGCGAGCAGGCCCTTGCCTCGTGCGACGCCGAATTCCAGCACGCTAATTCGAGGAATGCCGAGGTGCTTGGCGAGCCTGGCGCCCTGATAGAGGCAATGGGCGTAGTGGGGCCGGTCGACCGCGCCCAGCAAAACGCGGCGTTCGTATCCGTAGAGCTTCAGACTTTTCACCAGCGCCAGATAGATCGTCCGGTGGGGATAGGGGTCGAGAAGCAGCCTCTCGATAGCTCTGAACATGAGAGCGTCTCCGGCACCTGGCGATGTCTCAGGGGGTCCGACGGGCGCCCTTCGGTACCCCATCCAGGCGCGGGGGGGAAGGCATTTCGTGTTCCAGCGTGGCCCTGTCGGGATCTGCGGGATTCAGAAGCGCGCTATGGCCGCGTTAGCGCAAGGAGATGGTCGAAAATGGCTTCGATTTCCTCTGCCGCCTTGCTCCAGGAGAATCGCCGAGCATTTTCCCCGGACCGGCGGGACAGGTCTTCGTAGAGTCGATCGTCGGCGAACAGGCGTTCGATGATCTCCGCCAACCGGGCATCGTCATGAGGATCGAAAAAAAGCGCTGCCTCGCCGGCCACTTCCCGAAGCACGGGCAGATCGCTGCAGATGACGGGAAGGCCGAAGGTCTGGGCCTCCAGGATGGGCAGGCAGAATCCTTCGACGATGGACGTGTTCACGTAAAAGCGGGCATGAGCGTAGTAGTTGGCAAGGGTCTCGTCGTCGATCGAGCCTACGAGCCTGAGGTCGAAGTCTTCCGCCAGGGCCCGCTCGAGACTGCCGTCGCGCAGATCGTCCCGCCCGACGATGCAGATACAGGGCCTCTTGCCTTCGCAAGACAAGCGCTCTAAGGCCCTGACGAGGACCGGAAGATTCTTGACCGACGTGATGTTGGCGACCATGAGGCCATAGGGCCTGTCAACCGGAGAGGGCGCGCCAACCGGTGCAACGGCGTCCAGCGCCGATGCCTCGTGGACGACGGAGATTCGATCGGCGGCGCCCGGATAGAACTGAAGTGCCACGTTCCGGGTCGCATCCGAGACTGCGACGAGTGCTGCCGATCGGCCCATGACCAGCGGATGGATGAGCCGCCACTGGGTCCGCGCACTCCAGGTCTGGAGCTCCGGATGGGTGAGGCGACGCAGGTCGTGAATCACGCCGACCCTCGCCGCCCGCCCGGTCACGGCGCCGAATGGGCAAGGGCTGAAGATGACATCGCAGTCCAGTGCACGCACCAGTCGAGGCAGACGCAGGGCGTCCCACGCCCAGGCCAGGCTTTCGTTGCTGACATTGCCCAGATGGAGCGTTTCCACCCCGAGTTCGGCAAAGCGAGGCGGCAAGCGCTTGAGGTCCCAGCTCGTCGCCAGGACGTAGGCGTATCTGCCACGTTCGGCCAGAGCCCCCAGGATCTTCCACGTGTAGACCGTGATTCCCGTCACCGCGTTGGGCACGGGTGTGAAGTGATAGACCAGGACGCGGCGCATGGTGGCTCCCTACCGCACCGCCGGTTAGGGCGTCGTGGAGGCCCCGGCTTTTCTGCCGAGGATGTAGACCGATGGCCAGACAATGGACTGGAGGTTGAGCGTGGTAATCGCTCTAAGAACCCCTTTGCGATGTCCATAGAGGCGGAAGTAGTACTCGGTCGAGATGTCGCGGCCCGGCCCGATCGCGTTACAGATATCCAGAAGCTCCCGACTCGTGAACCCGGCATGGGCCCCGAACTCGTTCCTGAATCGACCGCGGAGCCTGGCGCTCCAGTCGCGAAGGTTCGCCTGGATTTTTTGCGCCATGGGATAGCCCGGTATGCCCACATAACCGGCCAGCCGGCTGCGGTTGGGCGTGCCGATGCAATAGGCGCCGCCGTCTTTGAGCACCCGCCCGATCTCCGCAACGGCCCGTCTGTAGTCCGGGATGTGTTCCAGGGCGTGAAAGGAATAGATGAAGTCGAACCTGGCGGGCTCGAACGCCAAGCCGCAGGCATCCATCTGAGTGAACCTCACATAGTCGTCATTGCGATTGTCGTAGTAGTGCTCGAGATCGATCGCCTCGACACGACAGCCGAAATGCCGCCCGAGCGCGCGCGCGTCGGACCCGTCCCCGCAGCCGACAACGAGCACATCCGCGATCCTCATCCCGGCTGACCGGGCCGCGATCAGCGAGGCGAGCGTGCGGGTCTTCCCGCCCGCGCCCGTGTTGCCCTTGTAGTAAACCGTCTGCGCTACCATTCAGTTCCCGCATCCCCTAGTCGCCGTGGCGCCACGAGCCGCCCCACCCCACTGCCATCACCGGGAATTCACTAAACGAATTGTGGTTAAGAAATCGGAATGATGCCGCTCGCGAACGCAGCCGCCGGAACAGGCCGAATTGGCAGGCGGCGCCTGCCGCCCGAAGCATCTCCTTGACTGGCCTCTATTTGTCACAAGCAAGCCCAGGCCAAGGATGTCGGCGCACAGCTTTGTTTTCCGAGACGGCAAGGAGCCGTCGCGAGAGTTGGATCGGCGTCGCGCAGGACCTTGTAACCCGGCATTAACGAGTGTTGACGCTAATACCCTCGCGACCGCGCCTGCCTTCACCGGGGGGACTGCGCAGGTTCGGCCAGCCGGACGAAGAGGCTGCTTGCGCGGCCTTGCAACTCGAGAGCGTCGGTCGGCGCGCCGGCGAAGGAGGAGCTGCCAATGTACGCAAGAATGCAGGAGGCAACCGCTCCCATCTCGTTTCGCGAGGCGCTCGCGATCGGGTTCCGCAAGAAGTGGACCATCCTTGCCGTCATGCTGCTTCCCCTGCTGCTGGCCATTGTCGCGTTGTTCGTGTTGACGCCCGTCTACATGGCGGAGACGAGCCTGGTGGTGAAGACGGGCCGCGAATATCTCGCCGGCTCCGACGGCGAAAACGCGATGACCGCCCCCACCTCGACCAAGCAGGAAGAGGTGAACTCGGAAGTAGCAATCATGACTGAACGGGCCTTGATTGAGCAGGTGATCAATCAGGTCGGGCTCGCCAGTCTCTACCCGTCCATCGTGGCAAACCCGCCCTGGTCCGGCACCGTGATGGACGCCGCGGTCGCCAAGTTCTCCCACGATCTGACTGTGGACCCGGTGAAGCTTTCCAATGTGATCGACGTCTCATTCGAACACACCGACAAGAACCTTGCGGTCCGGGTTCTCGACCTGCTCATACGCACGTTCCAGGCGAAACATGCCGAGGTCTATACGACCGACCGCGCTGGCGTCTATGAGCAGGGCCTGAAGCAAGACCTGCAGGATCTTTCCCGGCTCGAGCAGCAGCGCCAGCGGATCAAGATCGAGAACCACGTCTATGACGTCGACCAGCAGCGCAACGCCTATATCAATCAGCTGGTCGATGCCGAAGACCATCTGCAGGACTTGTCGAGCCAGGCGACTTCGCTCAGCGAGCGCGTCCGGTACCTCCGCCACGTCCGCACCGAAGTGCCCAGCGTGACCAGGGCGACCAACACGACCAACGCCGACGAGATGGCCTATGCCCAGAACCAGATGAGCGATTTGAAACGCACCGAGACGGCGCTTCTGGCCCGTTATTCCCCGAATCATCCGCAGGTGCGCCAGGTCGAGGACGAGATCACCGCG
>DATNJA010000040.1:0-22433 GCA_035604155.1 Candidatus Udaeobacter sp.
CGGCCTCACTCGGCCGCGGCCGAGGCTTTGGCGATGTAGTCATCGAGGAAGGGCGTGCGATAGCCGTCCCGCCGCCACAGGATCGGAAAGAAACTTTCGTCCATGGTCTCGTCGCCCACTCGTTTGTAGCGATTGTAGATGTAGCTGACATTGGTCGGATGAAAGCGCGCCTCGGAGGACATGCAGTGGCTGACGGCAGACCGGCGCGGCCGATCGGCGCGATTCATGTCGGAGCCATGCCAGGTCCTTCCGTCGTGGAAGGCGCAGCCACCGGGCGGCACCTCGACGGGAACCAGCTCCGGCGCCGCCAGGCCCACGGCGGCAGCGGCTTCGCGCATCTCCCGGCGATAGTCGTCGGGAGCGTGGAACTGCTTGATAGGCGGGGAGACCGGCCATTTGTGCGAGCCGCGGACATATTCGATGGTGCCGCCCGCCGCCGTTGTCTGGTCGAGGGCGATCCAGCAGGTCAGCATATGGGCTGGCGTGATCCAGCCGGTGTAGCTGTCGTCCTGGTGGAAGCCGAGCGATTTCGCGCCCGGCGGCTTCCAGATGACATTGTCCTGGGCAAGCCGCGCGCCGGGCCAGCCGGCCAGGGTGGCTGAGAGCCGGCCGATCTCGGCCTTCAATACCAGGCTCGCCACCGTGCGATCGGATTTCCAGCCGTTGCAGATCTGCCTTGTCCGGTCGGCCGGGTCGCGCCCCTCCTGCCAGTTCCATTCATCGGGATAGAGCCCGGTCTCGAACCGGCCGCGGAACATGTCCTCATATCGGGCGGCCACTCTGGCGGCCTCGGCGGGATCGACGAAGCGCTCCAGGATCAGGAATCCATCCTCCTGGAAGCGGTCGATCTGTTCGGGCGTCAGCTGTATCATCACGCTACTCGACTATCGGGCGCCGACTATGCCGGCCAAGCCTGGCGGCTGGCAAGATTTTGGACTGGCCGGGAGCCGGCCGGCTTGAGTCTTGCGCTTGCTATGGACTAATGGCCGGGGACAGGTCACTTTATGACTCCCGCTGGCCTCGATCGGTTTGGCCAGCGGAGCTTCAGGATCACACCAACGGGGAACGACTTCAATGGCGATTGGCACGGTCAAGTGGTTCAATTCTCAAAAGGGCTATGGCTTCATTGCGCCGCAAGACGGCTCGAAGGATGTCTTCGTCCACATCAGCGCGGTCGAACGGGCGGGGTTGCACAGCCTCAACGAGGGGCAGAAAGTGCAATACGATCTTGCCCCCGGCAAGGATGGCAAGACCTCGGCGGAGAATCTGAAAGTCACCGGTTGACCTGAGACCCCGCACGCTGCTCCGGCATTGGCCGCGAGCAGATGCGCAATTGGTGTCAGTCGGGCTCCGGGCCGTTGCTTCCGGAGGGTTTGTGCGAAAGATCGAAGTCGGCCAGCACTACAAGATGACCAGCCCGCCCGGGACGGTCTGGGAGCTGCTGGAGCCGGTGCTGGATTCTATGAGGATTCGGCATTTCCGGATTCGCCATGTCGACGACCCGACCACCACCAAATTGATCTCCGAGCATACGCTCGCCAACGAACGGCTCTACCGTTTGGTCAAGGAGCGTTAGGCGCAAGGGTCTGCACCGGACCGCCGGCAAACCGGTGTGTGGGCGGCGCGGGCCCATCTCATGCTTTCCGTCCTGAGCCGGCCGGGAGCTGCAAACGCGCCATCAGCCGTTCCTGCCGGCCGCAGGCGGAATAATGCCCAATTCCCGCGGCTTTGAAGACGCAGATTCGCCACAAACGGCGGCTTTATTTGGCGCCGGGCAACGCATAGCTGCGATGCCGGTGAAAGTTGGCGAATTCTGGGATTTGCATGATGAGACACCGGGTTTCCATCTACCTGATCGTTCCTCTCTCCATCCTGCTGGCGGGCGCCTGGGTGCTGGCCCATTCCGTGCAGCCCTGAGTGCTGAGCCCCTGCGCCACCGGCCCGTGTCCGAAGGCGCAGTGGGCGAGATTTGACGACGAGACCGGAACTGCGGAGACTGCCCCACCGCGATAAGGGGGAGCGCCTGGCGCCATGTCCGATCTCGATCTCTGCTTCATGTCCGCCAGTGAAATGGCACGCCGCATTGGCGGTGGCCGGCTCTCGCCGGTGGTGCTGATCGAGAACAGCCTCGCCCGCATCGCCGAGGTCAATCCGAAGCTCAATTGCTTCTGCTTCGTCTATCCCGAGGAGGCGCTGGCCAAGGCGAAAGAAGCCGAGGCGGCGGTCAAGGCCGGCAGGCCGCTCGGGCCCCTGCACGGCGTGCCCTTCGCCATCAAGGATCTGACGCCCACCAAGGGCAAGCGCACCACCCTTGGCTCCTATGCCTATGAGCATTGGGTGCCGGAGAAGGACGCGCCCATTGTCGAGGCCTTGACCAAGGCCGGCGGCATCATGGTCGGCAAGACGACCACGCCCGAGTTCGCCTATTCCGGCTTCACCGAAAGCCCGCTTTGGGGCATCACGCGCAATCCCTGGGCGCCGGGCCGCACGCCAGGCGGCTCCTCGGGCGGATCGGGTGCGGCGGTCGCCAGCGGCTGCGTACCCCTGGCCGAGGGCTCCGACATGGGCGGGTGGGTGCGCATCCCCGCCTCGTTCTGCGGCATCGTCGGCCTCAAGCCCAGCTTCGGGCGCATCCCCTTCACCATCCTGCCGAGCCAGTTCGACTCCCTCTCCCATTTCGGCCCGCTGGCGCGGACCATCGATGACGCGGCTCTCTTCCTCGACGTGACCCAGGGCCCGGACGAGCGCGACATCCAGTCCCTGAAGCCGCGGCTGGCCGTGCCCAAGCCCATGCCGGCCGACATCCGCGGCTGGCGCCTCGCGGTCGCCCTCGATCTCGGCTTTTACCGCGTCCAGCCCGAGGTCGAGAAGGTCGTGCGCGAAGCGGTCGCCGCCCTGGCCGCGCGCGGGGCGATGATCGAGGAGGTCGACCTTGGCTGGCGCAAGGAGATGAACGACGCCTGGAATGCCCACTGGTGCGTCTACCTGGCGGCCTTCTTCGGCGACAAGCTGGCCCAGTACCGCGACCGCATGGACCCGAACGTGGTCGCGATCGTCGAGACCGGTCTCGCCATGAACGCGGTCGAATTCAAGCGCATCGAGTTCCTGCGCACGGAGATGTGGCAGAAGCTCTCGCCCGTGCTGGAGCGCTGCCATGCCCTGCTCTGCCCGACCATGGCGCGGGTAGCCCCGCCAGTCGGCGGGCGGGACAGCGAATACGACCGGGTGGACGAGCACGGGCGCTACCACGGGCTCGACATGACATCCCTGTTCAATTTCGTCAGCCAATGCCCGGCCCTTTCGGTGCCCGCAGGATTCGGCGAAAGCGGGCTTCCGGTCGGCCTGCAGATCGTGGCCCGGCGGTTCGAGGACGTGACCGCGTTTACCATCGGCAAGGCGCTGGAGGAAGCACGTCCCTGGGCCCAGCGCCGGCCCCAACTGTAACCCGGTCGAAAGACATTCCATGAGCGCCCCACAATCCCGCCGCACCGGCGGGCAGGTCCTGATCGACCAGCTGCTGATTCATGGCGTCGACATGGCCTTCGGCGTGCCGGGGGAGAGCTATCTCGCCGCCCTCGATGCGCTCTACGAGGCGCGCAACCGGATTCGCTTCATCACCTGCCGGCAGGAGGGCGGCGCCTGCAACATGGCCGAGGCCTATGGCAAGCTGACGGGGCGTCCAGGCATATGCTTCGTCACCCGTGGACCGGGGACGACCAACGCCTCCATCGGCCTTCACACCGCTTATCAGGATTCCACGCCCCTCCTGCTCCTCATCGGCCAGGTCGCCCGCGATCAGGCCGAGCGCGAGGCGTTCCAGGAGGTCGACTACCGACGGATGCTTGGCCCGCTCACCAAATGGGTGGCCGAGATCGACGACGCCCGCCGGATTCCGGAGCTGGTGAGCCAGGCCTTTCACAGGGCGACTTCAGGCCGCCCCGGCCCGGTCGCCCTCGCCCTGCCCGAAGACATGCTGACCGAGCTGGTCGAAACAGCCGATGCCGGCCCCTACAGCCCCGTCCAGGCCTATCCGGCGCCGGCCGATCTGGAACGGATGGCCACACTTCTGGCTTCGGCCAAGCGGCCGCTGATGATCGTCGGCGGCGGGGGCTGGAGCAAAGAATCGGCCGCGGACATCACTAGCTTTGCCGAAGCCAACAGCCTGCCGGTCGGGGCCGCCTTCCGCCGTCAGGACATCATCGACAATCTCAGCCCCAGCTACGTCGGCGACGTGGGAATCGGGATCAATCCCAAGCTCGCCGATCGCGTCACCGGCTGCGATGTGCTGCTGGTCGTCGGCGCGCGACTGGGCGAGATGACCACCGGCGGCTATACCCTCGTGGACATTCCGCGCCCGCACCAGACCTTGATCCACATCCACGCCGGTGCCGAGGAGCTGGGACGGGTCTATCAGCCGGCGCTCGCCATCAACGCCGGGATGGCGGCCTTCGCAGGCGCGGCCCGGGCCCTGCCCGCCGTGACCGCCCCCGCCTGGCGGGACTGGACCGCCGCCGCGCGCGCCGACTATCTTGCCCATATCGAGGTGCCGCGGGTGCCCGGCCCGGTGCAGATGGGCGAGATCGTCGCCTTCATGCGCAAGCGCCTGGCGCCGGAGACGATCCTGGTCAACGGCGCCGGCAATTATTCTACCTGGCTGCACCGCTTTTACACCTATCGTGGTTTTCGCACCCAGTTGGCGCCCACGAGCGGCGCCATGGGCTATGGCGTGCCCGCCGCTGTCGCCGCCAAGGCGGTCCATCCGGATCGGCCGGTCATATCCTGGAACGGCGATGGCTGTTTCATGATGAACGGCCAGGAGCTGGCGACCGCGGTCCAGCACGGCCTCGCCGTCGTCTTCGTGGTCGTCAACAACGGCATGTATGGCACCATCCGCATGCATCAGGAGCGCCACTATCCGGCGCGGACCATCGGCACCGATCTGGTCAATCCCGATTTCGCCGCGCTCGCGCGGGCCTACGGTGCGCAGGGCGAGACAGTGACCCGTACGGAGGAATTCGCCCCGGCCCTGGAACGCGCGCTGGCGGCGGGAAAGCCGGCGCTGATCGAAATCAGGCTCGATCCCGAAGCGATCACGCCCCGCCAGACTTTGAGCCAGATTCGCGCCAGCGGTCTAAAGGCCAAAGGGCGATAGCGAACAGCCCCAGCCGAGCGAACAGAGCCGCGCTCAACAGCAGGCGCCACCCTGAGGACTGCTCGTGCCAGCGGAAATAGCGCCGGAAGCCTCGGGTCTTGTGCCATTCGATGAACAGGCGCCCGGCGGCGCTTGAGCTGCGCTGATGGTGGATCTGGAGCCCGGGCAACAGGATCACGTCGCCGCCTGATGCCGCGAACCGCTCGCAGAAATCGATGTCCTCAACATGCAGGAAATAGCCGGCGTCGAGCCCGCCCAGCGCCCAGAAATTGGCCCGGGTCAGGAACATCGAAGCACCGCTGATGACCGGGACCTCCGTAGCCTCTTCGGGCAGCGGACCGTCGATCTCCAGGCGCTGCCACTTCGGCCTGAGCCGGTAGAGATGGAGGGCTTCCACGATCAGATTGGCTGGCGTGGGCAATCGCCGGCGGACCGCCCGCTGGGGCCGGCCCTCCTCGTCGACCATGACGGCGCCAAGCAGCGCCGGACGCGGGCACCCTTTCAACGCATCCCGCAGCAGCGCCGCGCCGCCGGCCGGCAGGATGCAATCCGGATTCAGCAGCAGCAGGAAGTCCTGATCCACATGCCGGGCGGCGAGATTGCAACCGGCCGCAAAGCCGATATTGCCCTGCCCCTGGATGACCAGGAGCCTGGGCTCGGCCGCGGCGCGCCGAGCCAGTTCCGCCCGCAGCACCGGGGCATTCCCGTTGTCGGCGATCACGAGCCTCTCGATCGTGGGATCGGCGAGAACCGCATCGATGGCTGTCATCAGCACCGGGCCCGTGCGATAGCTCACCATGGCGACGCCGATCCCGCCGGTTTCCGCCGCCGGCTGCAGGCGATTGCGAGCAAGGCTGGGCCTGATGACCGGCCGGCGCATCAAAGCCGTCCAGGGCGACCAGACAATGAGCGGTCGAGGATCGCCGCGCCGGTCGCGCTGGATTTTCTGTCGCTTCGCCCAGGTCTTGGGCAGGCCGCTGAAGCCTGCGCTGAGCGCCCTCAGAGCTGCCACGCCCCGACCGAAAATGGCGGCGCGCAGAAGCATGACGAGGCACACGACCAGGTGAACGGGCAGCAGCGGCCAGAACAGCGAAGCCGGCATGTTCTTTACCAGCAGCCATATTCGATTGCGCTGGCCGTGAAACAGGGCGAAGCCGTCGCGCCCGCCGCCGCTGGCCCCGCCGACATGGCGCACGACGGCGTTGGCGAGCTGGATCGAGCGATAGCCGGCAAGGCGAAGGCGAAAGCCCAGATCGACGTCCTCGCCATAGCAGAGGAAGTCCTCGTCGAACCCGCCCAACTCCATCAGGATCTCTCGGTTATAGAGGGCCGCGGCGGCGCAGACCGAGAAGACTTCCCCCTCCCCGCCTTGGCGGGCGATAGGCTGGCCGTAGCCGCCGCGCCAATAAATGCCGAAACCGTGATAGACGTCGCCGTCGCCATCGAGCCGGTCGGGCCGCGCCGCGTCGATCTGCAGCGATCCGAAGGCCGCCGCGTCGGGATAGCGGGAGATTCCCGACATCATCTGGTCGAGCCAGTCGGGCTCGGGAAACGCGTCGGGGTTGAGCATCGCGACCCAGGGCGATTCGACCAGGCCAAGCGCCCGGTTGTTGGCCGCAGCGAAACCGGCATTGTAGGCAAGCCGCACCGAGCGCCAGCCGGGGCGCAGAGTCTCAAGCGCGCCGAGAGATTCGTCGCTCGACCCGTTGTCGACCACGACCACGGTGAAGTCGCGAAAATGCTGGGCGGCCAGCGCCGCCAGGCAGTGCGCAAGGCAAGCCCCGCTGTTGTAGTTCACGACGACGACCGCGACGCGGGGAACTGCCGGCGCGGGTTCGGCCTGGCGCTCGTCTCTTGGCACTGTTGTCCTCAGCCACCGTCCAAAGGCCACCTTAGCCCGATTTCTTCGATCGAACCAATTTGGGCGCGCCGGATGATGTCAGCTACCCCCGGTGGCGGCGCGATAGGCCCGGCAATGGAAGCGGCATGGGCGTGTCCTCGACCGCGCTGCCACCGACCTCCGTCATTGCGCGATCCTCGGCAGGCGCCGCTGTCAAGTCCAGTCACGTGAGCGCGCTTGACAGGCGGCGACGGCCGGGCGACACCGCGGCCCGCACATGGAACTCCACAGACTCCGCAAGCGACTGGGCTACAGCCTCCAGGCTGCCCTTCTCGGCGTCACCCTTGCCCTGCTGCGCGCCTTGCCGCTGGATTGGGCGTCAGGGCTCGGCGGCTTCGTCGCCCGCCATGTCGGACCGTGGGTCCCGGTCAGCCGGGTCGGCCGGCGCAATCTGCGCGCCGCGTTTCCGGACAAGAGCGACGCCGAGATCGAGCGCATCCTTGCCGGGGTCTGGGATAATCTCGGCCGGGTCTTCGCCGAATATCCTCATCTCGATCGCATCTGGGACGTGGGCCCCGAGGGCCCCCAACCGGGCGGTCGCATCCAGACCGACGATATGGAGCGCTTCCGGGATCTCCGGGATTCGGGCAAGCCGGGCATCTTCTTCACCGCCCATTGCGGCAATTGGGAATTGCTGCCCATCGGCGCCGAGCGCCACGGCCTGAAGGTCGCCGTGGTCTATCGGGCGCCCAACAACCCCTATGCCGCCGAGCTGGTCCAGAAGATCCGGCAGCGCAGCATGGGCCGGCTTCTGCCGACGGGAATGCTGGGCACCCGGGCAGCGGCGGAAGCGCTGGAAAAGGGCGAGCATCTCGGGATCCTGGTCGACCAGTATTACGGCCGCGGGCTCGATCTGCTCTTCTTCGGCCGGCCAGCGCGAACCGCGCCGGCGCTGGCCAAGCTGGCGCTACGCTACGACAGCCGCGTCGCCGGCGCCTTCGTCGAACGGCTCCGCGGCGCCCGGTTCCATTTGCGCATCTTGCCGCCGCTCGAGCTGCCCCGCACGGGCGACACGGAGGCCGACGAGCGCACCCTCATGACCCAGGTGACGGGCCAGGTCGAGGACTGGGTCCGTGCCCACCCCGAGCAATGGCTCTGGCTTCATCGGCGCTGGCGCTGAGACCGGAATTTTCCCGCCGGCACAAGCCTCTACGATCGATCTGGAAGTGGTGTCGCAAGCGTTGCGATTTTCCGGGGATATGCGTAGATTGCCCCAAATTCAACGCCCGCTGGCAGCGCGGGACGGGAGACCATGCAGGAAACCTTTACCGCCGTCGCCGATATCATTGCAGAGACCTGCAACATCGATCGGACGACGATTCGCCCCGAATCCCACACCATCAACGATCTTGGCATCGACAGTCTCGATTTCCTCGACGTGACCTTCGCCATCGACAAGCGCTTCGGCATCAAAATGCCGATCGAGCGATGGATGCAGGAGATCAACGACGGCAAGGGATCTGTGGACGATTATTTCATCCTGCAGAACCTTTGCACCAAGATCGACGAGTTGATGGCGGCCAAGCCGGCCTGACCCCAGCCGGTTTGCCCAACGTCGCCGGATGCGCCTCGAATACTTCCAGCTTGTCGATCGGGTGGAGGAGATCGACCCGGTTGCCGGTGTGATTCGCACGACCGCCCAAGTTCCCGACAAATCGACGATCTTCGAGGGGCATTTCGAGGGATTTCCCATCCTTCCCGGCGTGCTTCTCGTGGAATGCATGGCGCAGACCGCGGGCCATCTGGTTCTGGTGCTGGAGAAGTTCGTGAGGATGCCGTTCCTGACCCAGATCGAGCGCGCCAAGCTGCGGCGGTTCGTCGAGCCGGGCCAACGTCTCTCGGTCACGGGCCGCCTTGTCCATCTGGGTTCGGGCTATGCGGTTGCCAGCGGCAAGATCGAGAGCGACGCCGGCCTCGTGGCCGAGGCCGAGGTGCGCTTCAGGACCCTGCCCTTCCCCAATGATGCCATGCGTCAAATCATGCTGAAGGAAGTGCGCAGGCTGGGGCTCGAGGTTCCGCCGGCGGACGAAAGCCCGGCGCCATGAAGCGCGAGGTCTGGATCACCGGCTGCGGCCTGATCTCGGCCTTGGGCGAAGGCCGCGCTCAGCATTGGGCGGCGCTCGGCGATCCGTCCCTGTGGCAAGGGCGCATGGACAGCCGGCGCCACGCGCCCTATTCGGTCCATCCCATGGTCGCCCTCGAACTCGACCGATACCTTCCGCGCAAGGGCGACCAGAGGGCCATGGGTCCGCTCATGCATTATGGCTGCTACGCCGCGGGCATGGCGCTGGCCGAGGCGGGCGTGGCCGGCAATGCCGAACTGCTCGGGCGCACTCACATGATCGTTGCGGCACCCGGGGGGGAGCGCGACACCGCCGCCGACGAGCAGATCCTGGCGGCGCGGGTCGGCAAGGAGGCCGGCGGCCGCTGGCTCAACGAGAAGATGTTGACCGATCTCAGGCCGACCCTGTTCCTGGCCCAGCTGCCCAACCTCTTCGCCGGCAACATCTCCATCGTCCACGGCGTCTCGGGCTCGAGCCGCACGTTCATGGGCGAGGAGTCGGCCGGCATCGATTCAACGCGCATTGCCTGGGAGAGGATCGCTGGCGGCCAGGGCGACTTGTTCCTGGTCGGCGGCGCCTTCAACGCCGACCGGCCCGAGGTGCTGCTCATGTTCGCCCAATGCGGCCTGCTCCAGGGTCCCCCTTCGACGGATTTCTGGCACCGGCCGGAAGCCGGCATGACCCTTGGCAGCGTCGGCGCCTTCCTCGTGCTTGAGGCGCGGAATCACGCCGAAGCACGTGGCGCGCGTCCGCTCGCGCGGCTGACCGG
Source organism: Candidatus Udaeobacter sp. (assembly GCA_035604155.1). GTDB lineage: Bacteria > Pseudomonadota > Alphaproteobacteria > Dongiales > Dongiaceae > DASXQK01. The sequence goes on from DATNJA010000040.1 coordinate 9,885, forward strand.
CGTCGTTGCCGCTTTCTCCGATCGTCGCCCGGGCAGCGCCGCTTCGCTTGCGCAAGGCCATTGGCGGAAGCTCGCGGCGGAAGATCCGCCTTCGGCCGTGCTCAGCGGCGCCTGCGGCGCAGGCGCCATCACCGCCGAGGAGCACGGCTTCCTGGCGGCACTGCCGAGCGCGCCGGCCGTGCGCGGAACCGCCGCGGCCCTCGGCCACAGCATGGAAGCCTCTTTCCTTGCCAACCTCGGACTTGCTATCACCTGCCTGGAGCAAGGATCCCTCTTCCCGCCGCTGGCGCCTGCCGAGCCGATCGAGGCTCGCAGCACCAGCGAAGCAAGGCGTCTCGCCGTCACCGGCTGGGGCCATCATCGCGGCGAGGGCATGGCTCTGATCGAGAGGATCGAATGACTGAGAACAAGGGAAAACCCGTCGCCGTCACCGGGATCGGCGTCATCACCTCGTTGGGCGCAGGCAAGGCGGAGAACTGGCGCCGGCTTTCGGCCGGCGAGTCGGGTATCCACCGTCTGACCCGTTTTCCCATCGAAGGCATGCGCACGACCATCGGCGGGTCAGTCGATTTTCTGCCCCTCGATCCGCCTGAGACCGCCCATCTCAGCTTTGAGATGGCCCGCCTCGCCACCGCCGAGGCCCTGGAAGAAAGCGGGATCGGCGAGCCTGGCCACTTCCCGGGCCAGATGTTCCTGGCGGCGCCGCCGATGGATCTCGAATGGAACCGGCGCTTCGCCGTTGCCGACCAGCGTGGCGTGGCAACCTATGCCGAGTTGATCAGGTCGGCCCAAAGCCAGAACGACAACCTGCATCTCATCTGCATCAACGGCGGCATCGCCAGCCGCCTTCAGGAGGAGTTCGGGCCGGAGGGCTCGCCCATAACCCTCTCCACCGCCTGTGCTTCGGGCGCTTCCGCCATTCAGCTCGGGGTCGAGGCGATCCGGCGCGGCGCCTGCGAGGCGGCGCTGGCCATCGGCACCGACGGCTCGATCCAGCCGGAGGCGCTGGTCAGGTTTTCCCTTCTTTCGGCGCTCTCGACCGCGAACGAGGAGCCGAGCCGCGCGGCCAAGCCGTTCTCGCGCAACCGGGATGGGTTCGTCATGGCCGAGGGAGCGGCGGCCCTGGTTCTCGAAGACGCCGACAAGGCGAAAGCCCGGGGTGCACGGATCCTTGCCTATGTGCTGGGCTGCGGCGAGGCGGCGGACACCTTCCACCGGACACGAAGCAATCCGAACGGGGGAGCGATCCTGCGCTGCATGCGTGAGGCCCTGGACGACGCCGGCCTCGGCATCGGCGACGTGGAATACATCAACGCCCATGGCACCGGCACGCCGGAGAACGACAAGATGGAGTCGTTCTGCATCCAGCAGCTGTTTGGAGACCTGGCGCGGAAAGTGCCGATCAGCTCGAACAAGTCCATGATCGGCCACACCCTGACCGCTGCCGGCGCCGTCGAGGCGGCCTTCTCCATCATGACCCTGCTCAATCAGCTGCTTCCGCCGACGATCAATTACAACGAGCCGGATCCGGCCATTCCCCTCGACGTGGTTCCCAACCAGGCACGGCCGGCGAAGGTCGGTACGGTGCTTTCCAATTCCTTCGGCTTCGGCGGGCAGAACGTCAGCCTGGTCCTGGGTTCCGCTTAGACCACCGGAATGCAGGCCCTACGACTGATCGAGGACGGCCGGCTCCAGCTGGATGACCTGCCGGAGCCGGGCGCGCCGGGCGCGGGCGAAGTGCTCGTGCGGATGCGCAGCGTCGCCCTCAACCACATCGACCTCTGGGGTTTCCGCGGCATGGCCTTCGCCAAGCGCCAGCTGCCCATCATCGTCGGCGTCGAGGGAGCGGGCGAGATTGCCGCCGTGGGCGCCGGCGTGGCCGAGCGCAAGCCAGGCGACCGGGTGGCGCTCTATGCCGGCGTCATCTGCGGCTATTGCCCATCCTGCCTGCGCGGTCAGGAGAACCTCTGCGAGAACATCGCCCTTGGCGGCATCATGGGCTTCCACCGCGACGGCCTGGCGGCCCAGTATCTGCGGCTCCACGCGCGCCAGACCGTGCCGCTGCCCGACGCGGTCGACTGGACCAGGGCCGCGACGGCGCCCGTCACCTTTGCCACCGTGCAGCACATGCTGTTCGACAACGCCAAGCTGGCCGCGGGCGAGACCATCCTGATCCACGCCGCGGGGAGCGGCGTTGGCTCGACCGCCGTGCTGATGGCCAAGGCCGTTGGCGCCCGCGTGTTGGCGACCGTCGGAAGCGACGAGAAGATCCCCCGCATCCAGGCGCTCGGCGCCGATGAGGTGCTCAACTACCGCAAGGACCGGTTCGAGACCTGGGCCCGGCGTCAGACCGGCAAGAAAGGCGTCGACGTGGTGTTCGAGCATGTCGGGCCGGACACCTGGGCAGGCAGCCTTCTCGCGCTCAAGCGCGGCGGGCGGCTGGTCACCTGCGGCTCGACCAGCGGCATCTCGGCGGAAACCAACCTATTCCTGCTGTTCCAGCAGCAGATCCGGATCATCGGCTCCTTCGGCGCCAGCCTGCGCAACGTCGCGGAGGGGCTGGCGAAGATGGCCGCGGGCGAGGTGCTGCCGGTCATCGACAGCGAGATCGACCTCGCCGATTTCGGCCAGGGCCTGAAGCGCATGGCCGACCGGGCCGTGATCGGCAAGATCATCGTGCGCATCCCCTGAAAAAGGTCAGAAGACCTTTCCCTCAAACGGATTCCGTCCTGCCCGGTCGTCGATCTCGACGACCCAGAGATCGGGATCCCGGCGCACCGCCCGCTCGATATAGGCGTCGGCCTCGGTCTCCTCGACCAGCCGTCCCTCGAAGGCGGCAAGCCAACCGAGCGCGCCGTCCAGCCCGCGCTGCTGGCTCAGCACCCGGCAACCCAGGTCCCGCTGGTTCAACTTCAGCAGCACGCTGCCGCCCATGGGTTCGCCGCCATGAAGGACAGCCGCCCCGATGCCCTGAATGCTGAGCTGGCGCAGATGCGCCTGGAGCCAGGTCCGGGTCGGCAAACGGTCATCGCTCATCGCGGCGCCACGATAGCACCGGCCCCGGCGGAACGTTGCAAATCCACGGCCGGCATGCGATCAAGCGCGCCGGCATGGCCAGAGTAGCGTTGATCACCGGGGTGACCGGCCAGGATGGCGCCTATCTGGCACGCCTACTCCTGAGCAAGGGCTACAAGGTCGTCGGCACCCAGCGTGCCGAGAGCACGACCGGGCGCGCCCGCCTGGAATGGCTCAATATCGCTGATGACATCGAGCTGCTGGCTCTCGAGCTCGCCGATTCCGGGCAGATCCAGCGCGTGCTGGATCGCGCGGCGCCCGACGAGATATACAATCTCGCCGCCCACAGCTCCGTCCACGCCTCTTTCGAGCAGCCGATCCACGCCAGCGAGGTGACGGGTCTCGCGGTCGCCCGCATCCTGGAGGCGCTGCGCAACAGCGGCGCCCGGGCGCGGTTCTATCAGGCTTCGACGTCCGAGCTGTTCGGCAACGCCAAAGTCTCGCCCCAGGACGAAGAGACGCCCTTTCACCCGCGCAGCCCCTACGCCATCGCCAAGCTCTACGCTCATCACATCACGGTCAACTATCGCGAGGCCTTCGGGCTGCATGCTTCCTGCGGAATCCTGTTCAACCACGAATCCCCGCTCCGGCCGCCTCATTTCATCACCCGCAAGCTGTCGCTCGCCTTCGCCCGCATGGCCCTCGGCCAGCCGGCTTCCATCGAGGTGGGAAACCTGGAGGCGGCGCGGGACTGGGGATTCGCCGGCGACTATGTCGACGGCATGTGGCGCATGGTCCAGCAGGATGAGGCCGACGACTATGTCCTCGCCACGGGCAAGGCCCATACGGTGCGCCAGCTGGTCGAAGCCGCCGCCGCCCATGTGGGGCTTGCCCTCGATTGGCGCGGCCAGGCGGCCGCCACCGAAGGCGTCGACAGGAAAAGCGGACGCGTCATGTTGCGTATCAATCCGGCCTTCTACCGGCCGACCGACATCGGCCTCACGGTCGGCAACGCCGCCAAGGCGGCAGCACGCCTCGGCTGGCGGCCCAGCACCGATTTCGAAACCCTGATCGGCATGATGATCGATGCCGATGTCGAGCGGCTCAAGACCGGCCGGATGGTCTCGTGAGAGATTCGAGCGACAGCATTTTCCGCCGAAGTGGGCACCGGTTCGGCGTAGAAAATGCGACCAAACCACAGAATCTAGAACATGTTCCGATTCAACAGGATCGGAACATGTTCTAGTATCGCCGTCATGACTTCCCCCTCCGAGGCGTCCAGCGAACCGGAAGATCCCCATGGCCTGATCCGCCAGGTGCTGGCCATGGGCGAAGAGTTCCCGGGTCCGGCCGGCGACGTGCTGCTCTCCTGGCTGCTTCAACTCAAGGACCGCATGGATCCGGCGGTAGCGGCCAAGACCCTGATCGAACGCCACGGCCTTGCCCAAGCTGCCTTGCCGCCCGGACCCCTGGGCGAGCTGGTCCGGCTCTTGCGCGAGACGGCAATGTATTCGCCCGAGCGCCTCAGCGAGCTCGCGAGCCGCCGGCGCGGCGGCCGGCGCGGCAGGACTATGGCCGGCAGCTGATCAGAGCAGGCCTGCCCCCACACTGACCGCCAAGGCCAGGATCACCGTATTGAAGAAGAACGACAGCACCCCGTGAGCCAGGGTGAGCCGGCGAAGTTCATGCGAGGCAACCTGCACGTCCGAAACCTGGAAGGTCATGCCGACGACAAAGGAATAATACATGAAATCCCAGTAGTTCGGCTCGCTCTTGCCGGGAAAGATCAGCCCGCCTTTGGCCGTGCCATAGAAGAGATGGGCGTAGTGGAGGGCGAAGATGGTGTGGATCAGAGACCAGGAGCCGATCACCGTAAGGCCGGCAAGAGCGATCCTCAGCGTCGGATAATCTGGCAGCACGCCTCCGGCCCCATGAAGGTTGAGGCCGATGCCGAACAGGCTGACGCAGGCGGCGAGCACCACCAGGCTCATCATGACCGAAGCGGCCGTGTCGAGCATGGCGGCGCGCCGGCGTATCTGGTCGATGTTGCGTTCGGCAAGCACCTGGTATGTCAGGAACAGGAAAGTGAAGACCGTGGCGTTCCAGGCAAGGATGGCGCAGATCGCGGGAGGCCAGAAATGGCGCAGAATCAACTCCGTCGCCAGGCCGACCAGGGCAGCCAAGCCCAGCCTCGTCTTCGGCCGTAGCGGCTCGACCAAGGAGCTGGGCCGAAGCGACGTCATCGATCGCACCCGTCCACCAGCGGCCTATTTGATCACGCCCAGCTGCCGGCCCACAGTCTTGAAGGCCTCGACGGCACGGTCGAGATGGGCGCGCTCGTGGGCAGCCGAGATCTGGACCCGGATCCGGGCCTGGCCCTGGGGCACCACCGGATAGAAGAAGCCGACGACGTAGATGCCGAGATCGAGCATCGCCGCGGACATCTTCTGCGCCAGAGCCGAGTCGTAAAGCATGATGGGCACGATTGCGTGCTCGCCCGGCTTGATATCGAAGCCGGCCTCGCCGATGCGGGCACGGAAATAAACGGTGTTCTCCTTGAGCTTCAGGCGTAGCTCGTCGGACCGGTCGAGAAGGTCGAAGGCCGCGATGGCGGCGCCGACGATCGCCGGCGCTAGCGTGTTGGAGAAGAGATAGGGCCGCGAGCGCTGGCGCAGCATGGCGATCACCTGATTGCCGGCCGCCACGAAGCCGCCCGAGCCGCCGCCGAGCGCTTTTCCCAGGGTCGAGGTCAGGATGTCGATCCGCCCCTCGACGCCGCAATGTTCCGGCGTTCCCCGGCCGCGCCTGCCCACGAACCCGGTGGCGTGGGAATCGTCCACCATGACGAGCGCGTCATGATCGCGGGCCAGCGCCACGATCCTGTCGAGCGGCGCTATGTCCCCGTCCATGCTGAAAACGCCATCGGTGGCGATCAGCCGGCTGCGCGCATCCTTGGCTTCGAGGAGTTGCGCCTTCAAGTCGGCCATGTCGGCATGGCGATAGCGATAGCGCCTGGCCTTGCAGAGCCGGATGCCGTCGATGATCGAGGCGTGGTTGAGGGCATCGCTGATGATTGCATCCTGCTCGTCCAGCAATGTCTCGAACAGGCCGCCATTGGCGTCGAAGCAGGAGGAATAGAGGATGGCATCCTCCATGCCGACGAAATGCGCGATGGTCGCTTCGAGCTGCTTGTGCAGATCCTGGGTGCCGCAGATGAAGCGCACCGAGGCGAGGCCGAAGCCGTGGTCGTCGAGTGCCTTATGGGCCGCGGCCAGGATCGCCGGATGGTCGGCGAGACCCAGATAGTTGTTGGCGCAGAAGTTGAGAGCGTCCCTGCCCGGCGCGATGCGGATGTCCGCTCCCTGGGGCCCCAGGATCACCCGCTCCTCCTTGAAGAGCGAGGCCTCGCGGATGCGGGCGATCTCGGCCGACAGGCGCTGGTCGAGGTTCAAGGCCGTTCTCCCCCTATTGCCAGGCGCAGACGATCTTGCCGCATTGCCCGCTCGCCATCAGGTCGAAGCCGGTCTGGAATTCCTCGATGGGAATGTGATGGGTCAGCACGGGCCTGAGGTCGAGGCCGCCCAGCACCATCTGGGTCATCTTGTACCAAGTCTCGAACATCTCGCGGCCATAGATGCCCTTCAGGTGAAGGCCCTTGAAGATCACCTGGTCCCAGTCGATCCGCGTGTCCGAAGGCAGGATGCCGAGCAGCGCCACCCGCCCGCCGTGGTACATGTGATGCAGCATGTCGTTGAAGGCCTTGGGATTGCCGGACATCTCGAGGCCGATGTCGAAGCCCTCGCGAATGTCCTGCTTCTTCATCGCATCGCCCAGCGTCTCGCGCTTGACATTGACGATGTGGGTGGCACCCATCTTGGCCGCCAGGGCGAGGCGGTAGTCGTTCACGTCGGTCACCACCACGTGGCGAGCGCCCAGGTAACGGCAGATCCCCGCCGCGATGATTCCGATCGGCCCGGCCCCGGTGATCAGCACGTCCTCGCCCACCATGTCGAAGGACAGCGCGCAGTGGGTGGCGTTGCCGTAGGGGTCGAAGAAGGCCGCGATCTCCGAGGGGATCTGGGCCGGGATCAGCCAGAGGTTGGAGGCCGGGACGACGATGTATTCGGCGAAGGCGCCCGGCAGATTGACGCCTATGCCGCGCGTATGGGCACACAGATGGCGCCGGCCGGCCCGGCAGTTCCGGCAGTGGCCGCAGGTGACATGTCCCTCGGCCGAGACCCGGTCGCCGAGCTGATAGTTGTCGACGCCGGCACCCAGCGCCACGATGCGCCCGACGAATTCGTGGCCGATGAGGAGCCCGGGCGTGATCGTGCGCTGGGACCATTCGTCCCACTTGTAGATATGCAGATCGGTGCCGCAGATCGCCGTCTTCTCGACCTTGATCAGCACCTCGTTGGTGCCGACCTTGGGAACCGGCACCTGCTCCATCCAGATGCCTTCCTTGGGGAAGCGCTTCACCAGCGCCCGCATCGTCTCACCGGCCATGCCATGGTTCCTTCGAGTCTGCGGGGGCCGATCGCCATGCCCGGCCGACGCCAGCGGATATTTGTCCACCACTTCCGCCGGCGCAAGGCAAACCGCGCCATCATAGGGACGCTTGCGCCGATTCGGCCGCAATACGACCGAAGTTGTGGCCCCGGCGACGTTGCGGGCATCATAGCACCGAAACCGTCGCGCGCCGGGGGGCCAACTCGTCCGGCGAGGCGTCGCGAACCGCATGGGGACCGAAGCATTCATGGCCGTGCCGGATGACGACCTGGAGTTGACCATCCTGATGCCCTGCCTCGACGAGGCGGCGACCGTCGGGCGCTGCGTCGGCAAGGCGCTGGGCTACCTCGCGCGCGCCGGCATCCGCGGCGAGGTCGTGGTGGCCGACAACGGCAGCAGGGACGGCTCGCGCGATCTGGCCGTCGCGGCCGGTGCCCGCGTGATCGAGGTGGCGGACAAGGGCTATGGCTCGGCCCTTCGCGCCGGCATTCGCGCCGGACGCGGGCGCTTCGTCATCATGGGCGACGCCGACGACAGCTACGATTTCTCAGAGCTGGACGAATTCGTCGCCAAGCTCCGCGAAGGCTATGCCCTGGTGATGGGCAACCGATTCCGAGGCGGCATCAAGCCCGGCGCCATGCCGCCGCTCAACCGGTATCTCGGCAACCCGGTCTTGAGCTTCCTCGGCGTCCTTCTCTTCAAGAGTCCCTGCCGGGATTTCCACTGCGGCCTGCGCGGCTTCGATCGCCAGGCGATCCTCGATCTCGGCCTGGTGACCACCGGGATGGAATTCGCCAGCGAGATGCTGGTGAAGGCCGCGCTGCGCGGCATCCCGACGACCGAGGTGCCGACGACCCTGTCACCGGACGGGCGGGGGCGAAAACCGCATCTCAGGCCTTGGCGGGACGGCTGGGCCCACTTGAAGTTCCTGCTGCTGCACAGCCCGCGCTGGCTCTATCTCTATCCCGGTCTGGCAATGACCGTCGGGGGCCTGAGCGTCATGACAGTTCTGGCGGTCGCCGACAGCATCACTATCGCCGGGGTGACCCTTCGGGAGCACAGCATGCTGGCCGCCGGTGTCATCGGCCTGCTCGGCGTCCAGACTCTGACCTTCGCCCTGTTGGCCCGGCAGCTCAGGATGCGCGATGGGCTTCTGCCTGCCGGGCCCGCCTTCCGACAATTGCGCCGCTTAGCCACCCTCGAGCGCATGGCGTTGCTTGGCCTGCTCCTAGCCGCGGCAGGCCTGGCCGGTCTCGTTCTGGCGGCGGGTCACTGGGCGGCACTCGGGTTCGGATCGCTGCAAGGACAGGCGACCATGCGCGTCGTCGTGCCGTCCCTGGTCGCCATGGGCGTAGGCTTGCAGCTTCTGCTCAGCGGGTTCCTGTCGGCAATGATCGATCTGCCGCGTGGCGGGCAGACCGACTGAGCAACAGGAACAGCGCCGCGATGCCCGAGAAACTGGCGGCTGCCAGGGCGGCGAAGCCCAGGGTTGGCTCGCCAAGCGCGGCAAGATGGGACGGCAGGATCAAGCACGAGTCGGGGTCGAGCCGGAGCGATTCACGCGCGCCGGGCTTGTAGGCGCAGCCGCTAAAGAACGAAAGCTGCGTTGCCCAGCAGACGGCGTGAAACATGACGGCATAGGCGGCGAGCAGCCGGAACGGCCGGGACGGCCGCCAACCCAAGGCGAACACGAGAGACAGTGACGGCGCCAGGATATGGAGACTCCAGCCGGGTGTGCCGGCCATTTTGCCATTGTCGGTCGCCACCCACAGGAGCTGGTGATAGAGAAGGCCGAGGACGAGGGGAGCAACGAGAAACAGCGGCGCTGCCCCTTCGATGGGCAGCCGGCGGACTTGCGCGAGCCAGCGGGCGGCCGCCCAGACCATGAGGAGCAGGACCGGCAAGGTGAATATCGGCGGGAGCGTGGCGCGCGACCATGTGCCGGCCCACGCGAAACTCATCGCCATCACCGCGACGCCGCGCAAGAAATGCAGGGTCTCATGGGCGGCCGAACCCTGGCTCAGCATTTGCAGGAGACCGGCATTGCTCGGAGCCCTGGCGAAATCCGAGAGATCGGTGAAGGATCCGCTTGCGTGATAGCGATAGAGATACCAGCCGGACCCTAAGGCGGCCGCAACCAGGGCAAAGACAGCTGCGTTGTGGAGGTATCGAACATTCTTGGTCCGCAATGCAGCAAATACGAAAAGCAGGACCACGCCAACTGCGATCGGCAGGAAGTACGCTTTTGTCAGCAGGCCAAGGCCCAAGGAAAGCCCGAGGCCCCAAGCGAGACCGGCGCGCTCCTCGCGCAGCAGACGCAAAGCCAGGGACCAGGCGATCGCCAAGAACAGGAGGCAAAGGCCATCGTTGCCGAGACGCGCCATTTCCGGCAGGAATTCCGGAAACAGGATCGGCCAGGCCGGAACCAGCAGACGGATCGTGGGATCCACCTCCAGCGCTGCGAGAGCGTTCATGGTCGCGCGACAGCCGATCGCGAAGCCGGCAAAGGCAATGCCCCAGGACAAAAGGCGCAGCAGCAGCAGGTGAAGGGGCCAGCTCCAATTCCGGGCCGCGAAATAGGCCGGTGCCATGGCGAGGGCGTAAAGCGGGGGGTGCTGGGCCTCATAATTCAGCCCGGCCCCCGGGACCCAGGCGCGTCGTAGGGGCACAAACAAGCTCGGCTTCGGGCCCGAAAAATAGTCCCTGTAGGATCGCCCGGCGGAGTTCTTTCCGGTCGCATCGGGCGGCAGGGGGCCGGCATAGGATTCCACATCGGCAGCCATCCTGGCGAAGCCCAGCTGCGGAATCGATCCGTCATCGGCGAGTTGCTGAATGGTGGACCAATAGGCCGTTTCGTCAAACCCCTCGAAAGGCGGCAGGAACGCGACATGCGCGACGCCAAGCAGGCCGACGCATAGCAGAATGAGGCGGCTGGCCCAGGTCCAGGTTGCATCGTGACGAAGCAGGGAACCGCCCATGCCTATCCGTGCGGGACCGTCAGGGGAAACTCGCCCTCGCCGCCTCCCGCCGCACCGCTAGGTCGGGGGGTCAATGCCTGGATCCGTCTTGCAACCAGAAGCGCGCCGGCCGAGGCCAATACCGCCGCCAGCAAGGCTGTGCCGCCCAGCAGCGGCTCCCCCAGCGCGGCCAGATGGGAAGGAACGATCAGGCAGGAGCCGGGATCGAGACGCAGCGACATGTGCGCCCCCGCCTTAAAGGCGCAGCCGCTGAAAACCGAGAGCTGCGTTCCCCAGCAGACGACGTGAAAGGCCAGCGCATAGACCAGCAGTCCTCGGAAGAGCCAGTTGGCCCGCCAGCCGAGCGCCAGGGCGAGCGCCAGGGGCGCGCTGAGAATGTGCAGATACCAGCCGGGCGTTGCTAAGCCGGCCGTGCCGGGCGCGGATTCCATGATCGTGTAGTAGACCAAGACCGCGAGCAGCGGCGCGGCGAGAAACAGCGGTGCCACACCGGTGGATGGCAGTCGCTTCAGGCGCAGCAGCCACGACAGGATCGGCAGGGCAGCGAGCAGAACGACAGGCGCCGTGAAGATGCGCGGCAACATCGCGAGTGTCCGGGTTCCCGCCCAGGCGAAGCTTCCGGCCATGACGACAAACCCGCGCAGGAAGAATGCCAGCTCCGCAGACCCGCTTCGCATGCCCAAGCGATGCCACAAGCTGCCCAACTGCGATGCCTCGACGACTTCATAGGCATTGAAGAACGAGCCGGCGACGACGAGGTTGCGGATATACCATCCGCCACCGATCAGGATGGCGACAGTTCCGCCGACGGCTGCAAGCTTGGCATAGCGCATGTCATGCTGGCGCAGCGCAACGAAGGCGAGCAGCGCCGCACAGCCGATGCCGATGGGCCAGAAGAATGCCTTGGTGAGCAGGCCCACGCCGAGCGCAGCACCCAACCCGGTCGCCGATCGTGTGTCCGGGCTGCGAAGACCCCGCAAGAGGAAGCACCAGACCACCGACATGACGAGCAGGCAAAGACTGTCGTTGCCCAGACGCGCCATCTCCGGGAAGAACTGCGGAAACAACAGGGGCCAGGCGGGAATCAGCAAGCTTGCGGCTGGCGGGCCGCCCAGCCGTTCGAACTCCCGCTGAGATACCCGGCAGCCAATGGCAAACCCGGCGAAGGCGATCGCCCAGCTGACGGATCGCAGGAGCAGCATGTGGCCGAGCCAACCCCAATCCTTGGCTAGCAAGTAGAAGGGCGCCAACAGAAGATAATAAAGGGGCGCGTGCTGTCCTTCCCAGCTCGCCCCCCTCCCTGGCCTGTAGGAGCGTTCGACGGGCGCCGTCAGGTCCGCAACCGGGCCGGAGAAGTACTCCTGATATGCGCGCGGATCGCCGTTGAATACCGGTCCGGGATAGGCCTGGATATCGGCCGCGAGACTGTCCACGGCAGGCACGGGAACCCGGCCCGTGTCGGCGAGCTCCTGGATATAGGACCAGTGGCCGATCTCATCGAAGTCTTCGAAGGGCGGCAGAAAGGCGACGTGGGCGATCCCAAGGAGCGCCACCGACAGGAGCAGGAGCCGCGTGGCCCATCGGCCATCGCGATCGCCCGCTGTTGAAAGGCCTATTGTCATGCTCGATCGTGGCGGGGCATCGGCGTGATTGCCAGGAGGCGGGGATTTGTTCCGGCCTCGGCCTTTCCATGATCCAGGATCGGGTCCCTTCCATTCCCTTGCGGCTCGTCGGCGGCACAGCCAACCGCAACGCCAAAGCATGCGACCGAGATCCGCGGATGCCCGGCGGCTGCTTCGATCATAGCCGCGGACCCGGCGGCCGAACAGCCGCTAGCCACGTGCAGCTGCATCGGAAGCTTTCTGTCACGACCCGTCGGATGCTCGCCGGCAGAGGCTGACGGATGATTCCATTCGTTGCACTTGCCAGAATATTTGTTTCGCCCGATGATCGGGCCGGAGGATCGGGAAGCGATCATGCAGCCGAAACAGAGCTTCGAGGAGCTGAAGCAGGAGATCTCGGTCCAGCATGCCAAGCTGAGCCGGCG
>DATNJA010000041.1:0-2037 GCA_035604155.1 Candidatus Udaeobacter sp.
CTGGCGGCGCGCTTCCATGTCGAGCGCCTGGGCGATGGTCGCTTCACCGCAACGGGCCCGTTCTATGCCGGCAACCGCATGCAGCTCGGCCCGATGGCGCTGCTCTCTACTGGCGGGGTCAGGATCGCTGTTGCCAGCCGCAAGCAACAGGCGGCGGACCAGGCCATGTTCCGCCATCTCGGCGTTGAGCCCCGGGAACAAAGGATCCTGGCACTCAAGAGCTCGGTTCATTTTCGCGCCGACTTCGAGGCGATGTCTTCGGCAGTACTCATCGTCGCCGCTCCCGGCGCCAACCCCGTCGACCACCGCGATCTGCCCTATCGGAATTTGCGGCCGGGCCTTCGGCTGATGCCAAAAGGGCCGGCGTTTGGCGGCGATCTTTAGGCGCGATCCACGCGGCCTGTCACTGCGATGATCTCCTTGCTCGCCAATGAAAGCGGGCGCCGGTCCCAGTCGCCGTACCAGGCCAATGGCGTCAGTCCAGCCTCCTCGATCAGCCGGGCGAGATGGTCGTGGTCGATGAAGCGGATGCGGCTGAGGGCAACGCGCTCCGTGCCGCGGTCGAGGAACCGATAGCGATGGGTAATCTCGAGGATGCCGCTGGCTTCGTCGAAGGCAGTGTCGTCGGATTCCTCGACACGGCCGTGCGGCGCGATTTCGACGGTCCAGGAATTGTCCGGCCGCCATTCCAGCCACTCCCGCGCCACCGGATTGCGGCTCTCGAATATGAAACGGCCAGCGGGTGCGAGATGGCGTGCGGCCGCGCGCAGAACGCCGAGCGCATCCTCGTCGCTGATCAGGGCCTGAAAGGCGTGGCCGGTCATGTAGATGAGCTTGAATCGTCGCGGCAGGTCGAGGCTCTGCCCGTTGCCTTCGATCCAAGTTACGCGTTGGGCACCCGGCCGGGACCGGGCGACCTTCAACATCCCCGTTGCCGGATCGACGCCCACGACTTCGAGGCCTTCGGCGGCGATGCGTGATGCAAGCATGCCGGTGCCGCAGCCGAGGTCCAGGATCGGGCCGCCCGACTCCCGCGCCCTCTGAAGATAGAAATCGTCGCAAGGGCCCCAAGGATTGAAATAGTCGTAAAGCGAGGCGAGCAAGTCGTCGTCGAAGATCTCGTCCACTGGCCTCGGCATGATCGGCGATAGGCTGGCGGCTTAGAGATCCAGCTCGCACCACACCGGCGTGTGGTCGGAGGGCTTTTCCTGCTTGCGCGGGCCACGGTCGATATCAGCCGCTGTCAGAAGGTCAGCCGCCTGGGGCGACAGCAAGAGATGATCGATCCGAAGCCCTTCGTCCTTTTGCCAGCGGCCGGCCTGATAGTCCCAGAAGGTGTAGCGGTGAGGCTCGGAATGGAGCGCGCGGTAGGCGTCGACCAACCCGAGATTCACGATTCGCCGGAACGCGCCGCGGGTTTCGGGCCGGCAGAGTGCATCGTCCTTCCAGCCGACGGGGTCGTAAACGTCGTCGTCGGTCGGCGCGACGTTGTAGTCGCCGCCAAGCACCAGCGGCTCCTCATGGTTCAGCAGGCTCTTCGCGTGGCGGCGCAGGCGCTCGAGCCAGGCGAGCTTGTAGGGGAACTTCTCGCTATCGGCCGGATTGCCGTTGGGCAGATAGATCGAGGCGACCCGGACCACCTTCTTGCCGGGCTGGACGAGGGCCTCGACGTAGCGCGCCTGCTCGTCCTCCGCCGCGCCCAGCAGCCGCTCGGCCTCGACGGTCATCGGATGGCGGGAGAGGATGGCGACGCCGTTGTAAGTCTTCTGGCCGACGATGGCCAGGTTGTAGCCGAGGTCCTCGACCTCCAGGCGCGGGAACCCGTCTACCGTGCATTTGAGTTCCTGGAGCAGGGCGACGTCGGGATGGAAGCTCTTCAACCAGGCAACAAGATGGCCGATGCGGCTGCGGACCGAGTTGACGTTCCAGGTGGCGACGCGGATCAAACGGAGAAGGAGCTGCCGCAGCCGCAGGAGGAAGTGGCGTTGGGATTGCGCACCTGGAAGGAGGCGCCCACCAGCTCCTCGACGAAATCGA
>DATNJA010000042.1:0-3185 GCA_035604155.1 Candidatus Udaeobacter sp.
TCGCCATTATCTTCGTGACCCACGACATGTCGCTGGTCGGCAATTTCTCCGATCACCTGGCCGTCATGTATGCCGGCAAGATCGTCGAGCTGGGGCCGACGAGGCAGATCTTCGCCGAACCGAGGCACCCCTATACCAGAGGGCTCCTCGAGTCCTTTCCCTCGATCCATGGGCCGAAAGTCCGGCTGACCGGCATTCCCGGCGCGCCGCCCAATCTCGTCGACCCGCCGGCTGGCTGCCGCTTCCGGCAGCGCTGCCCGGCGGTCATGCCGCGCTGCGCCACAATCGAGCCGGCGCTCTACGACGTGGACGGAGACCGCGTCTGCTGCCTGATTTACGAAACCGCAGGGGAGTCTCATGACTGAGGCGCCGCTGATGGAAGCAGTCCGGCTGACCAAGCACTACCGCATCGGCGGCTTCTTCGGCGGCACGTTGCACGCCATCGACGAGCTCGACCTCACGCTGCACGAGCGCGAGATCGTCGCTGTGGTCGGCGAGAGCGGCAGCGGCAAGAGCACGCTCGCCCGACTCTTCGCCATGGCGGAGGAGCCGACCAGCGGCGAGATCCGTTTCCATGGCCGGTCGCTGAAGGAAATAAGGTCGCGCCGCGACTTGCTCACCTATCGCGGCCAAGTGCCGATGGTGTTTCAGGATCCCTTCAGCTCACTGAACCCTGTCCATGTCGTCGGCTATGCGCTCGACCGCGGGCTGAGGCTGCACCGGCCCTCTCTCGCCCGTGCCGAGCGCGAGGCGGAAGCTGCCCGCGCGCTCGAAGCGGTCGGCCTGTCGCCGGCGCGGGAAACCATGGCGAAGTATCCCCATGAGCTGAGCGGCGGCCAGCGCCAGCGCGTCGGCTTCGCCCTTGCGCTGTCCTATCATCCGAAGCTGGTGCTCGCCGACGAGCCAGTATCGATGCTCGACGTCTCGATCCGCATCGGCGTGCTCAACCTGATGGTGCGGCTCTGCCAAGAGGAGGGGCTTTCCTTCCTCTACATCACCCACGACATTGCGAGCGCCCGCTACATCGCGCATCGCGTGATCGTGATGTATGCCGGCACCATAGTCGAAAGCGGCCCGACGGAGGAGGTGCTGCACAATCCGGTGCATCCCTATACCCGGCTGCTGCTCTCTGCCGTGCCGGATCCGCGCGCGCCAATCACGGTCGCCGCCGCGGACATCGGCGAGCCGCCGCGCGTGATCGATCCGGAACCCGGCTGCCGCTTCCGCTGGCGCTGCCCCCTCGCCATCGCCAAATGCGCGCAAATAACGCCGGCCTTGCAACCGACCTCGCCCGGCCATCAGGCGGCGTGCCATGTCACTGCGTCGGCCTCAGCCGCAGCTTAAATCTCTCGGGCATTGGCCATCTCGCTCGGCCGGCTCGATGGCTGGCAGAGGGCATCTGGCCGAAGTGCCGCCGGGCAAAGGTCAGCCAAACGATACCTGATCATGAACCCGGTCAGGCAATAGAGGCTCAGCGGCCAAATCGCTTGGCCTGATCGGCCACCCAAGTAAACTGCGAATGATACTGGAACAATGCCAAGGCAAAACTCCCGGCCATTGGATCGGCCGGGGGCAACTATCGTTGGTTGCGGGGCCCGCAACCACCTTTACCGAACACTGCTCGCCGCCCCTTCGCAGCGCCAATACAGGCACCATTTCCGCCTCAGGCAGGCGCAACCATCACACTCGCAATCGCCGAATCGCAGGCCTCGACAATATGCTCCACCTCCCTGTCGCCCATCGGTGTCGAAAGGGCGAAAAGTCCATTGGGGGCGATCAGGACGCCACGGTCCAGGAGGGCCCGGAAGAAGCCATCGAGCCTCGCCGCCTCTTCGGGCCGAGGCAAAGCCGAGCGATAATCCCGAACCGGCCGGTCAGTGAAATGGACCTTCAGCAACGATCCCTTGCCGGTCGTGGCGCCGGGTAGACCATGGCGCCGGAAGGATTGGTCGATGCCACCGCGAACGGCCTCGCCTAGCCGGTCGAGATGCCGGAATGCCGCCTCGTCGAGCAGCTTCATGGCGGCGATCCCGGCGTGCATCGTGACCGGATTGGCCGAAAAGGTTCCGCCATGAGGTAGGGCGGGCTTGCCGTTCGAGGGGTCGAAGACCGCCATCACCTCCCTTCGCCCGCCGACGGCGCCAACGGGAAAGCCGCCGCCCATGATCTTGCCGAAGGTGGTGAGGTCGGCCTCGGCATTCCAGAAAGGCTGAGCACCGCCATGGCCGAGACGGAAGACGATTACCTCGTCGAAGATGAGCAGGCTCCCCGTCGCCTTGGTGCTCTCCCTAAGCGCCTGAATGAAGGCGGGTGTTGCTGGGATCAAGCCGGCGCGGTTCGGCATAGGATCCACAAGCACGGCGGCAAGTTCCTTGCCATGCGCGCGGATCAGTTCTGCTGCCGCGACCGGGTCGTTGAACGGGATAGTGACGACATCGGTCAGCACCCCTTCGGGCGTTCCGCGGGCATAGGCGATGGAGCGGGGCCAGTTGGCGCCCCATGTCTCCGGCTTCGAGTCGAGGCTGACCTCGGCATAGTCATAGGTCCCATGGTAGGCGCCCTCGCATTTGGCGATCTTCGGCCGCCCGGTGAAGGCGCGGGCGGCCTTGAGGGCGAACATCACTGCCTCGGTTCCCGAATTGCAGAACCGAAGCTGCTCCACCGAGCCGACCCGAGAGGCGAGAAGCTCGGCCAGCTCGATCTCTGACTCGGTGGGCGCGCCGAAGCAAGTGCCAAGCGCCAATTGGCCCATGACCGCCTGGGTGATCCCCGGATGGCCGTAGCCGTGTATCAGGGCCGTAAAGTTGTTGATGCAATCGATGTAGCTATTGCCATCGACGTCGATCAGCCGGCAGCCTTCGCCGCGCGCGGCGTAGATGGGATGCGGCTGCATGAAAACCGTCGTGCGGGTGTTGCCGCCCGGCAGGCTTCGCTTCGCACGTCTATGGAGTTCCGCCGATCTGGACAACGTCACGTTTGTGCCTCCTAACCAACCGACAAATTCAACTGCGAACGCGCCTCGCCGGCGGTTGCGATCTCACCGCCGAGCGCTTGGATTATGTCAACCGCCTTTTCCACCAAAGCCGCATTGCTCGGAGCCAGCTTCCCACGTTCCATCATAGACAGTGCCAGGCGTATATGACCGCCTTCGAAGACCTCGAGCTCTGGGCGCACGCCCGCAGCGA
>DATNJA010000043.1:0-5283 GCA_035604155.1 Candidatus Udaeobacter sp.
CTGGTGCTCCTGGTCTACGTCGTCGTCGCGCTGACGGGACCGTTCTGGGCCCCTTACGGCCCCGCCGACATGCTCGTCGGCGACCCGTTCGAGCCCCCCACCCTGGCTCACATATTCGGCACGGACAATATTGGCCGCGACGTGTTCAGCCGCGTCGTGTACGGCAGTCGCCCTGTCCTCGTCATGGCGGCCTCCGCCACGGGGCTGGCCGTCATCATCGGCTCCATTCTTGGCATACTGCTTGCATTTCGAAGGGGCTGGATCGACGAATTCGCCATGCGCGTCATCGACGTGCTGATGAGCATACCCCCGCTGGTCCTCGCCTTACTTCTCATCAGCGCGCTCGGCAGCGACAGCATCCTGGTCGTGCTGACGGTCGCCTTCCTGTTCGCGCCTCGCGTAGCCCGGATCGTGCGCGCCGCCACGCTTGCCATCGTGACCGAGGACTATGTGACCGTAGCGGTCACGCGGGGCGAATCGGCGCTCGGCATCGCGCTACGCGAGCTCTTGCCCAATGTCGCCGGGACAGTGTTCGTCGAGTTCTCGATTCGCACCGGCTATGCCATCGTCTTCATAGGCGCGCTCAGCTTCCTTGGATTCGGCGCGCCGCCGCCGGCTCCGGAGTGGGGTCTGATGATCAACGAGGGCTATGCCAACATCAACGCGTCGTTCTGGCCAGTGATGGCCCCGGCCGCAGCCATGGCCGTCCTCGTCATCGCGGTGAACCTGTTCACCGAGGGTTTGGCGCGCCTCATCGGCCAGCGTGGCCTCCTGGGCATGCGCGAATGAGCACGCAGGCCGAGAACGAATCCAAGCCAGTGATCCGGGTCGCGGGATTGAGCGTCGAATACTGGACCCATCGACGGTGGGTCGAGGTAGTGAGCGGCGTCGAGCTTTCCATCGGCCCGCGGGAGATCCTGGGGCTCGCAGGCGAATCCGGCTGCGGAAAGTCGACCGTAGCTTATGCGCTGCTTGGGGAGCGACGCCCGGGAAGCCGGATCAGGAGCGGCAATATCCTGTTCGAAGGCCGCGATCTCCTGCGCCTGGGTGACCCAGAGCTCCGTAAAATCCGCGGCGCCCGCATCGGCTTTGTTCCGCAGAATCCGACCGCAAGCCTCACGCCCTCCATGTCTTGCGGCGCCCAGATCGTCGAGGTGCTCGCCTTTCACGGCGCCGCTCGCGGCGGCGAGGCGAAAGCGGCGGCTCTCGACCTCATGGGTCAAGTCGGGTTGCCGGACGCGGCGGCGACCTTCGTCAAGTATCCGCATCAGCTCAGCGGCGGCCAGCAGCAGCGCGTCGTCATCGCCATGGCACTCGCCTGCCGGCCCGCGTTGATCGTCCTCGATGAGCCGACGACGGGACTGGACGTGACGACTCAGTGGCGCATTCTCCGGCTCCTGTCCGAGCTGCGCGATCGGTTCCAGACGGCATTGCTCTATGTCAGCCACGATCTCGGCGCGCTCGCGGAGATCTGCGACCGGATCGCCGTCATGTATGCGGGCAAGATCGTGGAGGTTGCTCCGACTGCCGAACTCTTCAAGGCCCCGCGTCACCCTTACAGCCGCGGGCTGCTCGCCTCGGTGCCGCGGATTGACAGTCCTCCCGAAAGGCGCCTCGCGCTCCGCGGTACGCTGAAACGAGAAGACATGCCCGCGGGCTGCCGCTTCGCGCCGCGCTGCGACTTCGCCGAGCAGGCCTGCCGGGAGCGGGAGCCGTTGCTCGGCCTCGCCGGCGAAGCTCACCACGTCGCCTGCCGGCGCTGGCGCGAACTGGCGGCGAGGCCGGACCTCGGGCGCGAGAGCCTGGACGGCGCCCATGTCGCATAGCGGCACGGCCCCGATGGCCTCGGCCGAACCGCTGCTGACGGTAGCGGGCATGGAGGTCGTCTATCGCGGCCGGCGCGTCTGGCCGTGGAAGACGGTCGGGCGAGTGAGGGCCGTCAGCGATCTCTCTTTCACCATCGGCCGGGGCGAGACGTTTGCCCTGGTGGGCGAAAGCGGCAGCGGAAAATCGACTGTCGCCCGGGCCGTCCAGGGTCTGGTGCCGGTGCGGTCGGGGCAAGTGCTGTTCGAAGGCAGGGACGTCACCCGGCCGATCGGCCGGCGCGATTCCCTGGTCAAGAAGCGGATGCAGATCGTGTTCCAGAATCCGGACGCGTCGCTGAATCCGCGTCATTCGGTGGCGACCATCATCGGGCGGCCTCTCGCCGTCTTCCACAATCTCTCCGGCGCGGAGCGCCGCAGCCGGACCAGCGACCTCCTGGCGGATGCGCAGCTCGATGAGGGCTACCTTCGGCGCATGCCCGGCCAGCTCAGCGGCGGCGAACGTCAGCGCGTTGCCATTGCCCGGGCGCTGGCGGCGGAGCCCGAGCTATTGCTGTGCGACGAGATACTCTCGGCCTTGGACGTCTCGGTACAGGCCAGCATCATCGAACTGCTGCACAAACTGCAGCGCGAGCGCAGCCTCGCCTATCTTTTCATCTCCCATGACCTGTCGGTGGTGCGGTGGCTCGCGCACCGGGTCGCCGTGCTGTTCGCCGGTGCCCTCTGCGAGACGGGCCCGGTCGATCGCGTGTTCCAGCCTCCCTATCATCCCTATACCGAGAGTCTGCTGATGGCGGTGCCGCTGCTCGCCGGCGTCAGGCGGCCCCTGCCCTCGCCCGCAGCGGAGGCGGAGCCAGAGCGGATCAACCAGATCGGCTGCCTCTACGCGCATCGCTGTCCACGTCGCATCCCCGGGATTTGCGATTCCGTTGCGCCCCCGGTCCAGCGCCTCGGCGCAGGGCATGAGATACGTTGCCATGTGCCGATCGGCGAACTGGCGGCGGGTCAGAGGGATCTAACCGTCAGGATCACATCCGATACCCCGCCCACCCGCCCGGCGGACTGTATTGAGCAGACATGAAGCAAGTGAGGGACGACAGAATGCGCGACGATCCAACGACCAGGCGAAGCGAGTTTGCAAGCTACGTGGGCGTTCCGCCCTATCAGCGGGGCCCGACGCGATTCCGCAAGGGGCTGAAGCACACGGCTTTCTACCCGGTGATCGGCCGGGTCGCCCGCGAGTTCAAATTGCACAACAGCTATCTCAAACCCGACCAGATCACCGATCCGCTGGACGAATATTGGACCATGCGCAAGATCGCCGGTCTTTGGGATGTCACCGGCGAAGAGGTGATCGAGATTGCCGGGCCCGACGCGCTCAAGCTGATGAACGAACTGATCCCGCGCGACTTGCTGCGCGCAAAGGACGGCCAGTGCCTGTATACCGTGATGTGATACAACTATGGCGGGATCGTCGAAGACGGCGTGCTCGTGCGATTCGGCCCGGAGAAACTCTGGTGGGTGGGCGGGCCGGGCCATTCCGAACAGTGGATCTATGAGCATTCTCTGGGCCGCAACGTCAGAGTCACCAGTTACCTCGATGACAAGCATGTCGCGAGCCTGCAGGGCCCGAAGTCGCGCGAGATCCTGCAGGGCGTGACCGACGCGGATCTTTCGCATCTGCCGCACTATTATTCGATCGAGGCGAAAGTCTGCGGCATCCCGACGGTGATATCCCGCACCGGCTTCACGGCCGAGCTCGGCTACGACATCTATGTCGACGTGCCCCAAGCGGAGCAGATGTTCGCGAGCCTGTGGGAGCGAGCCCGGCAGAAAGGCGTCAAGCTTTGCGGCAGCCGGGCGTTGGGCCTGCGGCGGATCGAGGCGGCGATCGTCAACTTCGGCCAGGACTTCGACTGGCAGCACACGCCCTTCAACGTCAGCCTGGGCTGGATGGTCAACGCCAACAAGGGTTTCTTTCATGGCCGCGAGGCGCTTGCAGCGCCCGGAGCGCGCGAGCCCGCCCAATGCCTCGCCGGCCTCAGGCTGGACGGAGAGGAGCCGGCGCTTACCGGCGATCCGGTGCTGATCGAGGGCAGGCAGGTCGGCCAAGTGACGAGTGCAGCGATCTCGCCGAGCCTTGAGGTCAGCATCGCGATCGGCATGCTGGACCGAAGCGCGACCGAGGTCGGGCAGCAGGTGACGGTGCGTCTGGGCGACCGGCAGGTGCCGGCCCGCGTCGTGCCGGTGCCCTTCTTCGATCCCGAGCGCAAGCTCTCCAAGGTCTGAGCCGCGGCATGCCTAGCGGTATCCATCGTTTTGCCGGAAGGACCGCTATCGTGTCGGGCGGGGCTGGCGGCATGGGCGCCGCCTGCGTCGAGCGTCTTGCCGTCGAGGGGGCCCGCGTATTCGCCCTCGACATCGATGGCGCGAAGGCCGAGAGCCTGGCGGCGCGGCTCAGGACCGAAGGCCTCGCGGTGGAGGCGCTTCAGGCCGACGTAATGGACGAAGCCGAGCTGACCGAGGCGCTGATCACGGCCCAACGCCGTGCCCAGGCGGTCGACATCCTGATCAACGTAGCCGGAGGCAGCGCGCCGGGCCTGATCGCCGAACTCGATACGAAGACGTGGGACCGGCTCTATTCCCTCAATGTACGAAGCACCGTCATCGCGTGCCGCACCGTGCTCCCCTCGATGCGCCGGCAGCACAAGGGTGCCATCGTCAACATGGCCTCGATTTCCGGATTGCGCGGCGATCCCGGCTGGGCCGCGTACAATTCGGCCAAAGCGGCGATCATCAACCTGACCCAATGCCTGGCCTGGGAGGAAGGCCGCCATGGCATCAGGGCCAACGCGGTCTGCCCTGGGCCGATCGCCTCGCCCCGGATGCTGGGAGGACTCGTCGGACAGACGACGGCGAGCGCCTATGACCGGGCATGCGCGATCGGCCGTATGGGAAGGCCGGCGGAGGCCGCGGCGGCAATCCTCTTCCTGGCCTCGGACGACGCTTCCTTTGTAACCGGCGCTAGCCTGGTGGTCGACGGAGGGCTTACCGCCCGCACCGGGCAGCCGACGGATTTCGACCAAACCCTGGGAGACTGACCGTGAAGAAGCGCAAGCTCGGGAATTCGGGGCTGGAGATCGCGCCGCTGGCCTTCGGCGGCAACGTGTTTGGCTGGACGGCGGACGAGGCCGCTTCCTTCGCCCTCCTGGATGCCTTCGTCGATGCCGGATTCAACCTCATCGATACGGCCGACATGTATTCGGCCTGGGCGCCGGGCAACAAGGGCGGGGAATCCGAAACCATCATCGGCAACTGGCTGAAGAGCAGAGGCGGGCGGAGCAAGGTGGTGCTCGCGACCAAGGTGGGTTGGGATCGAGGCGCTTTGGGCAAGGGACTGTCCAAGGGCCACATCCTGCGGTCGATCGAGGGCTCTCTTTCCCGACTTCAAACCGATTAC
>DATNJA010000044.1:0-10668 GCA_035604155.1 Candidatus Udaeobacter sp.
CGAGGTCGTCGCCGACGTCGACGTGACGGGCCTCGGCGATTACTTCGTCGGCGAGCGTACGCGCGTCTTCGTCTCGACCGGCACGCGCCAGACCATCGTGGTGCCGGAAAGCTACGTCTACAAGCGCTTCGGCGTGGCCTATGCGCGGCTCAAGGGCATCGGCGAAATCGTCATCCAGCCTGGCCTGCCGGTCGAAGGCGGCATCGAGGTGCTGTCGGGCCTCGAACCCGGCGACGTGCTGCTGCCGCCGGAGACCTCGCCGTGAAACTCGGCGTGGCCGGTGGGCTGACGCGCTATTTTATCGATTCGCCCCTCACGCCCCTCCTGCTGTTGGCGTCGCTGGTCGCCGGCTTCCTGGCGCTGGGCGGTTTGTCGCGCGAGGAAGAGCCGCAGATCAGCGTCCCCATGGTGGACATCCATGTCGAGGCACCCGGCTTGAAGGCGATCGACGCGGCCGAACTGGTGACCAAGCCGCTGGAGACCATCGTCAAAGGCATCAACGGCGTCGAGCACGTCTATTCGCAGACCGAGGACGACCACGTCATCGTCACCGCCCGCTTCTTCGTCGGCACGGACGAGGACACCGCCATCCTGCGGGTGCACGAGAAGATCCGCGCCAACCTGGATCAGATTCCGATCGGCATTCCCGAACCCCTCATCGTCGGCCGCGGGATCAACGACGTGGCCGTGGTCGTGCTCACCCTCTCGCCCAAGCCGGACCAGACTCCCGCCGGCCTCGCCCGCTGGAACGACAATGCCCTCTACGACATCGCCCTGAAGCTGCAGCACGAGCTGGTGAAAGTTCCCGACATCGGGCTCACCTACATCGTGGGCGGCCGGCCGGACGAGATTCGCGTCGAACCCGACCCGGAGCGGCTCTCCCTTTACGGCGTCACGCTCAGCCAGCTCGTCGACAAGGTCCAACACGCCAACAGCTCGATCATGGTGGGGGCGTTGCGCGGGCAGGACCGGAGCCTGCCCGTCGTCGCCGGCCAGACCCTTCAGGGGATACCGGACATCGGCCTGTTGCTGATCACGACTCGGGACGGGCGCCCGGTCTACGTCAAGGACGTGGCCTCGGTCGTGGTGGCCGGCCGGCCCGACGAGCATCGGGCCTGGACCATCGTCAAGACGGCCTCGGGGCTCCAATCCCTGCCTGCGGTCAGCCTCGCCATCGCCAAGCGCAAGGGCGCCAATGCCGTCGATATCGCGTCTGCGGTCCTGCAGCGATTGGCGCTCGTGCGCGGCAAAGTGGTGCCGGACAACGTTGTCGTGACGGTCACGCGCAACTACGGTGCGACGGCCAACGACAAGGTGAACGAGCTGCTGCTCCATCTCGCGCTGGCGACCGTCTCGATCGTGGCGCTGATCTGGCTCGCCATCGGCTGGCGCGAGGGGGCGGTGGTCTTCGTGGTGATTCCCACGACCATCCTGCTCACGCTCTTCGCTTCCTGGCTCATGGGCTATACCATCAACCGGGTCAGCCTGTTCGCCCTCATCTTCTCCATCGGCATCCTGGTCGACGACGCCATTGTGGTGGTCGAGAACATCGACCGGCATTGGGCCATGGCGGATGGGCGCAGCCGCCTGCAGGCCGTCATCGATGCGGTCGCCGAGGTCGGCAATCCGACGATCGTGGCCACCTTGACCGTGATCGCGGCGCTGCTGCCCATGATGTTCGTCTCGGGGCTCATGGGCCCCTACATGAGCCCGATCCCTGCCAACGCATCGATGGCGATGCTGTTCTCGTTCTTTGTCGCCTTGGTGGTGACGCCCTGGCTGATGCTGCGGCTGCGCCGGCGAAACGGAACATCAGGCGGCCATGACAGCCAAGGCGGAAAGCTGGGGGCGCTTTACCGAAGCATCGCCCGGCCGCTCCTCGCCGGCCGCCGGCGTTCGATCCTGTTCCTGGTTGCCGTCGGCGCGGCGACGCTCGCGGCCTGCGGCCTGTTCTATACCGAGGACGTCGCGGTCAAGCTGCTTCCCTTCGACAACAAGTCGGAAGTGCAGGTCGTGGTCGATCTGCCGCTGGGGAGCAGCCTGGAAGCGACCGAGCGCGTGCTCATGGCGGCGGCCCAGCGCCTCGCGGACCTGCCGGAGTTGACCGGCATCCAGGCCTATGCCGGCACCGCCGCGCCCTTCAACTTCAACGGCCTGGTCCGGCATTACTATCTGCGCAACGGTCCGGAGCAGGGCGATCTCCAGATCAACCTTCAGCCCAAGGCCGAACGCAGCCGGGCGAGTCATGCCATCGCGCTCGACATCCGCGCGCGCCTGGCTGGGCTCGCTGCGCCGTCAGGTACGGCGATCAAGGTCGTCGAGGTGCCGCCCGGGCCGCCGGTGCTGGCGACGCTTCTGGCCGAAGTCTATGGCCCCGACGCGCCGACCCGCCGGGCGGCGGCGGCGAAGCTGCGCCAGGCCTTCGCGGCGGCCGATTTTGTTGTCGACGTCGACGACACGGCCCATCCGCCGCAGGACAGGCTGCGCTTTGCCATCGACCATGAAAGCCTGGAGTTCCACGGCGTCCAGGAGCAGGCCGTCTACGACACCATTGCGGCGATGCTGGGTGGGGTCAGCGTCGGCTACTCCCACCGCGGCGAGGGGACAAGCCCGATCGAGATCGCCATCCGATTGCCCCGGCAGGATCTCTTCCTGTCCGAGCGCCTGCTGGCAACCCCGGTGCCGGCACCCGGTCCGGCGGGCGGGTTGCCTCGGGTGGTCGAGTTGGGCGATCTGGTGAAGCTGCAGATGGAAAAGGCGTCCTATCCCATTTTTCGCCGGGACGGGCGGGACGCCGAGATGGTGACGGCCGACCTGGCCGGCCGTTTCGAAGCGCCGATCTACGGCATGCTGGCGGTCGCGAAGAATGTCGCAGGCGAGGATTGGGGGCCGGGCGGACCGCCGCATTTCGCACTCCACGGGCAGCCCGGCGACGAATCGAAGGTCAGTTTCCTGTGGGACGGCGAGTGGGAGATCACATATGTGACCTTCCGCGACATGGGGCTCGCCTTCGGCGCGGCGCTGCTGGGCATCTATCTCCTGATCGTGGCCCAGTTCCGCAGCTTCAAGATGCCGCTGCTGATCCTGGTGCCGGTGCCCTTGACGCTGGTGGGCATCATGCTCGGCCATTGGCTGCTTCATGCGCCCTTCACCGCGACCTCGATGATCGGGTTCATCGCGCTTGCCGGGATCATCGTGCGCAATTCGATTCTTCTGGTCGATTTCATCCGCCACCGGCAGAGAGAGGGCGGAAGCCTGCGCAGCTGCCTGGTCGAAGCGGGGTCGGTCCGCTTCAAGCCCATCTTCCTCACGGCCGCCGCCGCCATGATCGGCGCCGCCTTCATCTTGCTCGATCCGATCTTCCAGGGCCTGGCGATCTCGCTGCTGTTCGGCCTCGCCTCCTCCACCGCCCTCACGGTATTGACGATTCCCGCGATCTACGTGGTGCTGCGCGACGACAATCGCGGGTTCTGAAGGACGACACCCCAGCCGGGATGCCGATTCAGCCCTGGTCTTTCTCCCGCACCTCGAGCCACATGGCGTTGAGGATGGCGAAGGTGCAGGCAAGGCCGAGACCGAGAACCCAACTGAAGTACCACATCGGTCGATCTGTCCCTTTCAGTAGCTTGAATGGTCGGCCGAGATCTGGGCTTCGCCGACGCGCCCGCGCATGACGCGATAGACGAAGGCGGTATAGGCGATCACCACGGGCACGAAGATCAATGCCGCCACCAGCATGTTGAGCAGGGTCGCTCGGCTCGATGAGGCATCCCAGACCGTAAGGCTGCTTGCGGGATCGAGCGAAGAGGGCAGCAGGAAGGGGAACATGCTGACCCCGGCGGTGGCGACCACGCCGGCGACGGCCAGCGCGCTGGCGAAGAGCCCGAGGCCATCCCAGCGCAAGCGAAGGGCAAGTGCTGCCAGCATGGCGCCACCTATGGCAAGACAGGGCGCGGCGATCGTCCAGGGCATGGCGCCGTAGTTGGCATACCAGGCGCCGGCGACCCGGATCACGACCTTGCCGAGCGGGTTCGAATCGCCGTCATGGGGAAAGCTGCCGACAATTCGATAGCCTTCCAGCCCCGCGGCCCAGAATCCGGCACCGGCAAACAGGAGGATCAGCAGGATGGCGGCCCAGAATCCGGCGC
The DNA here is from genome assembly GCA_035604155.1 of Candidatus Udaeobacter sp. Lineage (GTDB taxonomy): Bacteria > Pseudomonadota > Alphaproteobacteria > Dongiales > Dongiaceae > DASXQK01. The sequence continues at coordinate 4,149 of DATNJA010000044.1, forward strand.
GGCTCGCACGGGCGGCGACCGGTTCCTCGGTCTTGAGGGCGAGATAGGCGCCGCCGTGCATGGTCAGCATGGCGACGGAAACGAGGCCGGCCAGCAGCGGGAAGGGCGTCAGGAGACCCATCAGGCCACCGACATAAGTCATCCGCAAACTGTCGTCGAATTTGAAGGGCGCGCCGACGAGGGCATTGCCCACTGCCACCCCGAAGATGAGCGCCGGCACGAATCCGCCCAGGAACAGGAGCCAGTCCCAGGTCGCCCGCCAACCCGTTCCGGGCATCTTGCTGCGAAACTTGAATCCCACGGGGCGCAGGATGAGGGCGAGGAGCGCCAGGAACATGGCGGGATAGAACCCGGAGAAGGCGACAGCGTAGAGCAGCGGCCAGGCGGCGAAGATGGCGCCCGCGCCTAAGACCAACCAGACCTGGTTGCCTTCCCAGACGGGTCCGATGGCATTGATCGCTATGCGGCGCTCTCCGTCTCGCCGGGCGACGAAGGGCAGCAGGATGCCGACGCCGAGATCGAACCCCCCGGTCACCGCAAAGGCGATGAGCAGCACGCCCAGCAACGCCCACCAGATGACGCGCAGGGTTTCGTAGTCCAGGAGGGTCATTCGCTCGTTCCTCCCTTCATTGCGCCCCCGCCGCGGTCGCGGAGCCCAGGGAGCTCTCGGGTCCCAACCTGATGTACTTGACCATCAGATAGACCTCGACGATGGCCAGCAGACTGTAGAGCAAGACGAAGCCGATCAGACTGACGGCCACGCTCGTCGAGTCGATGCTCGAGGTCGATAGATAGGTCGGCAGCACGCCGTCGATGGTCCAGGGTTGCCGCCCATTTTCGGCGACGAACCAGCCGAGCTCCGAGGAGATCCACGGCAGCGGGAGGGCAAGCAGCGCCAGGCGCAGGAACCAGCGGTACCGGTCGAGCCGGCGCTTGGCCGAAAGCCAGAAAGAGAAAGCGAAGAAGGCGATGAAGAAAAAGCCGATGGCGACCATGAAGCGGAAGGACCAGAAGAGCGGCAGCACATTGGGCTCCGTATCCCAGGCCGCCTTCTGGACCTGTTGGGCATTGGCGTCGACCACCTTGTCGGTGTAACGCTTCAGCAGCAGCCCGTAGCCCAGGTCCCGGACATGGGCCGCGAAAACCGCCCTGGCGGCGTCGTCGCCGGGGTTGACCTTCAGTTCGGCGAGCGCGCCATAGGCGATCATCCCGCTCTTGATCCGCTCGGCGTTGTCGGCCACCAGGTTCCTGATGCCGGGGACGGGCGTGTCGAGGGAGCGGGTCGCGATCAGGCCGAGAACCCAAGGAATCCGGACGGCGTAGTTCGTCCGGCCGGCCTCCAGGTCCGGGATGCCGAAGATGGTGAAGCTGGCGGGGGCGGGTTCCGTTTCCCACATGGCCTCGATGGCGGCCACCTTCATCTTCTGGTTTTCCGAGGCGGTGTAGCCGCTCTCGTCCCCCAGCACGACGACCGAGAGAGCCGAGGCGAGGCCGAAGCTTGCCGCCACGGTCATGGAGCGCCTGGCGAAGGCGGCATTGCGGCCGCGCAGCAGGAACCAGGCGCTTACCGCCATGACGAAGATGGCGCCGGTGACGTATCCGGCGCTGACTGTGTGGACGAACTTGGCCTGGGCGACGGGATTGAAGAGGACGTCATAGAAGGACGTCACCTCCATGCGCATGGAGCGCGGGTTGAATTCCGCGCCGGCGGGATTTTGCATCCAGCCATTGGCGACCAGGATCCAGAGCGCCGAGAGATTGGTGCCAAGTGCCACCAGCCAGGTGGTGGCCAGATGGCCGATGGGGGAAAGCCGGTTCCAGCCGAAGAAGAAGAGGCCGACGAAGGTCGCCTCGAGAAAGAAGGCCATGAGGCCTTCGATGGCGAGCGGCGTGCCGAAAATATCGCCGACATAGTGGGAGTAGTAGGCCCAGTTGGTGCCGAACTGGAACTCCATGGTGAGGCCTGTCGCCACGCCCATGGCGAAATTGATGCCGAACAGCATCCCCCAGTACTGGGTCATGTCGCGCCAGATCCGGCGCCCGGTCATGACAAAGACGCTCTCCATGATCGCCAGCAGCACGGAGAGTCCGAGCGTCAGCGGCACGAACAGGAAATGGTACATCGCCGTGAGGGCGAACTGCAGCCGGGACAGATCGACGACAGTGGAATCAATCATGGGTGGTCTCGGGCGTGTCTCCCGCCGCGGGCGACATCAAATGCCGGAACATGGCAACGGTGCTCGGCTCGATGCTGTTCGAGGGACCGAAACACAGCAGATAGATGAGCGCGAGGCCGAACGCCTTCAGCGCCAGCACTGCAGAAATCTCGCGCCAGTACTGCGCCCGGCTGTTAGGCATTCGCGACGGGCTGGAACGAAAATCCATCATCTTCCGACAGCACTCCCGGTCGGCGTCGCCTGGCAGAGATTACATTGACTCGTTGCAAGGCAATGCGCAAATGACTCCGGCGCGCAACCTGCCCGGTCGACCGATCAAGCTGCCGGGCGAGACTCCATGCCGAAGGTAATCTGGTTGCCGTCGGGGTCGGCGACGCCGAAGTCGCGCATGCCATAGGCGTAATCCTGCGGCGGCTTCAGCACTCTTGCGCCGCGCGCTGCCAGTTCGCCATGAAGCGCATCGACGTCCGTCACGAAGACGGCGATAGCCCCGTTGCCGGGAAGCCAGCCTGCATTCTTGCCGGCGGCGCGCAGATGAACAGCGACCTCGTCCCGACACAGGCAGGCATAGTAGGTCGGTTCACCGTATTGAAAGGTGACGCCAAAGCCGAGCAGGTCGCGGTAGTAGGCGACGCTCGCGCCGATATCGCGCACGGTGAAAATGGTCGCGGCCCCGGTCATCATGGACCTCTCTCCTCTTATCCGGACGGGGCGGTTATGCGCTGCGGCGCGCGCCGTTCCGCCGCTAGCGCGTCGTCACCTTGGTCGGGATTCGCGACAGACCGAGGAGCACGCCGAGGGTTACGGCCACCAGCATCATGGTGAGCGCGGCGCCGGCGAAGACCTCGCCCCGGTCGCTGAGCGCGAAGATGCCGACCGGGAGCGTGACCCAGCCCGGAGGATAGACCATGACCGTGGCGCCAAGCTCGCCCATGGACATCGCGAAGCTGAGGCTGAAGGCGGCGATGAGATAGGGTGCGACCAGCGGCAAGGTAACGCGCCGAAGCAGATAGGCCGGCCTGGCACCCAGACTGGCTGCGATATCCTCGTAGTCCGGGGAAAGCCGGGCTAGTCCCGCCGAGACGTTGCCGTAAGTGAAGGCTGAGATCAGGATGAAATGGGCCAGCACGACGATGGCGATGGTGCCGTTGAGCAGGACGGGAGGCTGGCTGAACGCCACCAGAAGCCCGAGCCCGACGGAAACCGAAGGAACCGCGCTCGGCAGGAAGAAGACAACGCTCAAGAACCGCCGCGGCAAAGGACCCATGGCTCGAAGCGCCAGTGCCGCCCAGCTGCCGCAGAGAAGTGCCAGCAGGCTCGCCATCAGCCCCGTCAGCAGGCTCACTTTGAGCTGGTCGCCCGAGTCGCCGGTGAGCGCATCGGCATAGTGGCGCAGCGTCATGTGGCTCGGCAACATGCCGTTCCACTGCCCCGCCAGGCTGGCGAGCGCGATTATTCCCAGCGGCAAAGCATAGACAAGGCCAAGGAGCAGGCCGGCCGTGCCCCAGGCCGCCCAACGGGAGGTTCTAGACCAGACCAGCACGGTTGCCTCCCACACGGCCGAGGGCGAAGCGGTAGAGGAAATAGAGCCCGACGGAGATCAGGATATTGACAAGTGCGATGACGCAAGCGGTGCCGTAGTCAAACTCCTGGATCGCCTTGTCGTAGATCATCAGCGGCAGGGTGATCACGCCCTTGGCGCCGATGAAGAGGACGATACCGAACTCGTTCACCGTCAGCAGCAGGCAAAGGCTGCCGCCCGCGAGCAAGGCAGGCAGGGCGGCCGGCAGGATGATCTGACGCAGGATGCGCCAGAACCCCGCGCCGAGACTGGCGGCAACCTCGATCTGGGCGGTTTCGATCAGGGAAAAGGCGGCCAGCAGGGGGCGCATGACGAAGGGCGTATAGACCGTGACCTCCGCCAGGATCACGCCCCAGGCGGAATACAAGAAATCGACGGGCGGCAGGGGGAGCTTGAAGGCCGCCATGAGGGACATGTTGAGGATCCCGGCCGAGCCATAAAGAAAGGTGAAGGCGAGGGCTACCAGAAAGGTGGGCAGCGCTATGACGGTGTCGATGAGGCGGACCAGGAGCCCTGCGCCGGGAAAGGGCACGAAGGAAACGACGAAGGCGAGCACGAAGCCTAACGCGAGACAGCCGGCGCTGGCGCCGAGCGCTATGCCAATCGTATGCAGGATCGCTTCGTGGAACATGGTCGAGCCGAACACGGCGGCCATGGTCGCGAGCGAGAAGGCGCCGGCGTCGTTCTTGAAGGCTTGGCCGACGATCAGGGAAAGGGGATAGAAGAAGCAGCCGGCGAGGACCAGGAGCGGCGCAGCGATCCAGAAAGCGCGAAGATCGAAGGAACCTGCCGCGCTCGACTTTCCGCTGGTGGAGCTAGCGGTCATCTTCGGCGATCAAAGTCGCGGCCTCGGGCCCGAAATGCAGGTGCAGACTGTCGCCCACCCGCGGCGGCTCGGCCAAGGGGTGGGAGGCGAGGCGCAGCGTCGTCCCCTCGGCATCCACGGCGATGCTGAGCTGATCGCCTTGCCAGAGAGTGGAGACCACTCTGGCATGGATGACGTTGCCATTCATTCCTCTAGGTTCGAGCGTCAGATCATGAGGGCGAATGCAAAGCAGGCAGCTGGCGCCCGGCCGCAGCTGGGCTTGGGCCTCGGCCAGGAGCGGAGAGTCCCCGAAACGCACGCGCGCATGCCGGCCCCCTCCTTCCAGGCTCTCCATACGCACGGGCAGGAGGTTGGCGCGGCCGAGGAACTCGGCCGTGAAGCGGTTGGGCGGGTTACGGTAGAGCGCGCGCGAAGGACCATGCGCCACCAGTCTGCCGTCGCGCATGATGGCGATGCGGTCGGCGAGGGTGAGGGCCTCGGTTTGATCATGGGTGACGTAAAGGACTGTCAGCTCCGGCAGGGCGCGATGGAGCTGACCGAGCTCCTCCAGCATGTTGCGCCTGATCTGGGCATCGAGGGCCGAGAGCGGCTCGTCAAGCAGCAGCACGATGGGCCTGATGGCGAGTGCCCGCGCGATAGCGATGCGCTGCTGCTGCCCGCCGCTGAGCTCACGCGGATATCGGCCCATGAAGTCGCCCATGCCCACCATGCGCAGGCATTCCTTGACCCGTTCACGTACGGTCTCTTCCGGCGCGCGCCGGGCGCGCAGGCCGAAGGCGACGTTCTCCTCGATCCGCATGTGGGGGAACAGGGCATAGTTCTGCACCACCATGCCGAGATCGCGGGCGTGGGGCGGAAGATCGGTCACGTCGCGCTGGCCGATTCGGATGCGGCCCTGGGTCGGACGCACGAAACCCGCGACCGCGCGCAGCGCCGTGGTCTTGCCGGAGCCCGACGGCCCGATGATGGCGAGTATCTCGCCCGGCTCGACAGTCAGAGTGAGATCCCGCAGCACCGCATTGCCGCGGTAGGCAACCGTCACGCTTTCGAAGCCGATGCCGGAACTGCCGGCCGGCGGGGCGGCCTTGTCCGCCCCGCCGTTCGCCATGTTATTGGCCTTGATCAACTGCCGGTCGCATCGTGCCAGCGGGCGACGTCCGCCTTCAGATCGGTGAGGACCTGGTTCCAATCGGGGTACCAAATGTCCACGCCCTGCATCATGGTCTGGAGCTTCTTGTAGTTGTCGTCCGTCGGGTGGACATCCTGGCGCGACGGCACGCCGAGCGCAATCGCACTGACTTGGGCCTGGGCATCCTGGCTCAACAGGAACTCGATAAGCTTCTTGCCCGCATCGGCATGCGGTGCGCCCTGCACCAATCCGACATAGTAAGGCAGCGAGAAGGTGGAGCGCTTCCCGTCCGGGCCGGCCAGCCAGAAGATGTGGATGTTCGGGTTGTCGGGCGTTTGCGACAGGTTCATTTGCAGATCGCCGTTGGCAACCCAGATCTCGCCCTTGTTGACCAGCGCCGTCAGCTTGCCGGTAGAGGAGGAGGGGCCGCGGTTGTTGGCCTGGAGCTTCTTGAAGTAGTCGAAGGCGGCGTCCTTGCTGCCATAGGCATGGATGACCTGCAGCATGACCGCCGTGCCGTCGCCCGCCTGGCCCGGCGTCGAGTACTGGATCTTGTTCTTGAACTTGGGATCGAGCAGGTCGTCATAGGATTTCGGGCCGTCGCCGAGGCTGCCGTTGAAAATGAAGCATTGATAATTGTTGACCAGCGAGTAGTAGAGGCCGCCCTTGTCCTTGTCGCCGTCGGCGATCTGGTCGGCACCCGCGGGCGTGAAGGGCTGAAGCAGGCCGTCGGCCGCTGCCTTCATGATGAAGGGAGGCAGGGTGACCAGAACGTCGGCCTGGGTGTTCGATTTTTCCTTCTCGAC
>DATNJA010000045.1:0-6681 GCA_035604155.1 Candidatus Udaeobacter sp.
AGAAAGTGAGCTGGGATTCCGTCGTGACGACGCCACGATGGTCCAGGTTGATACGGCCCGCGACCCCTGCGCCGACTGGCTACATCGAGCTTGGCGAGTTATGCCGAGTGTCCCGAGGGCAGGTGACAGGGAACAACGCAATTTGGATCGAAGGAGCGCATACAAAAGCGCTTCCGGCTACGCTTCTGGCCCCGACTATCACGAAGGCGAGAGAATTGCTGAAAGCCGGCGAACGCATGGATGATTCGGGAAGACTGAGACGCGTCGTTAATCTTCCGGCAGATCTGGATTTGCTGGAGCCTGCTGAAAGAGTGGTTGTCGAGGCGTTTCTGCGATGGGCCCGTTCGAATGGTGCCGAGAGCGGTTACATCGCCCGCCATCGTCGGGCTTGGTGGGCCGTTTCACTCTATGAGCCAGCGCCAATCGTCTGCACTTATATGGCCCGGCAGCCTCCAGCATTCGTGCGAAACATCTGCGCAGCGCGACATTTGAATATCGCTCACGGACTCTATCCCAGGCAGCCGCTTCAAGAGGCTGAATTCATGGGCTTGGTCAGGTATCTGCGGGCCAATGTTCCGATGACAAGAGGCCGGACCTATGCCGGGGGGCTGGTCAAGTTTGAGCCGAAGGAGCTTGAGCGAATCCCTATTCCGGGGTTAGAAGCCTTGCAGTATGAGGTTACCGCCAATCTGGACGGAAAAGCAGCTTGATGCCGAAGCGCAATTGGCGCGCAGCCGGTTTCGTGCCGAGAGGCTGGGCGAACCGCTGGAAAATTGGAAGCAGGTCTTCGACAGGCACAAATCCCAATTCGAACGCCTCTTCGAAGAGTATGGGATTGCCTGGCTCGATAGTCTGAAAGCCGAGCAGATTGCCGCGATCTTCCGGGAACACCTCGGCGACGCTCTGCGATATCTGGCCGGGCCACCGATTTCGGACGACGATCTCGGGGTTCTGGCTGAAGTAGAACCTCTGACTGCGGCGCGGCTCGAGAACGATTCGGCTGCTGGGAGGCGCGTGCTTGCTACAATTGTCCAGGCCCTCGATACCAAGCGATTTCCTTGGGTACTCGAAAAGCGGGACCCGACTGACGCGGAGAAGTCGGCTTCGATCCTTGCTTCAGCCGCGCTGATTACAGCCCAGCGACTGTCAACGGCTCGCCGCAACGAGAGCAAGAAAATGCAGGAGCAAGGGGTCAAGGATTTCCTCGCGAAGGAGCTCGCTTTCAAACAGGTCGCAACTCGACGGATTCGAATACTTGAAGACGCTCCGAGGCGCGGGGAATTCTGCGGCGAAAGCATGGTCGGAACCCGCAAGGCGGATATCCTGGTTCGCCTCTTTGATGGGCGACTGATGCCCATCGAGTGCAAAGTCTCCAACAGTTCCTTGAACAGCGTAAAGCGCATCAACAACGACGCGGCCGTGAAGGCGCGGGTGTGGAAGGATGAATTTGGCAGGACTCAGGTGGTGCCCGTAGCGATGTTGACGGGCGTGTACAAGGTAACGAACCTAGTGCAGGCGCAATCGGAAGGACTGTCATTGTTTTGGGCCCACAAGCTCAAAGCCCTGAAGTCGTTTATCGAATCTACGCGCTGACCGGCTCGAGTTCGTCGACAAACGTGGGAACGCCATGCGCGAAGTGATCCTCGATACCGAGACCACCGGTCTCGATCCCTCTTCGGGCCATCGGGTGGTGGAGATCGCCTGCCTGGAGCTGATCAACCATCTGCCCAGCGGCCGGCGCTTCCAGACTTATCTCAATCCGGATCGGGACATGCCCGACGACGCCTTCCGGATTCATGGGCTGACGGCGCGCTTCCTCGCCGACAAGCCGCGCTTCGCCGACATGGTCGAGGAGTTCCTCGCCTTCATCGACGGCGCGCCGCTGGTGATCCACAACGCCGAGTTCGACATCGGCTTCCTCAACGCCGAGCTGAAGCTCGCGGGCCGCGCGCCGCTCCCCGCCGGCGGGGCGGTCGACACGGTCATGCTGGCCCGGCGCAAGTTCCCCGGATCGCCGGCGAGCCTGGACGCCCTCTGCAAGCGCTTCAACGTCGACAATTCCGCGCGCGAGCTGCACGGCGCGCTGCTCGACGCCGAGCTCTTGGCCGAGGTCTATCTGGAACTGATCGGCGGGCGCCAGGCGGGCCTCGACCTGGCTCAGGGCGAGGCGCTCGCCGCCGCCGCGATGGTCGCGGCCGGCGGCCCGGTGCGCCTGGCCCGGCCCCATGCAGCCTCGCCCGAGGAACTGGCCGCCCACGAGGCGCTCCTGGAAAACATCAAGCAGCCGGTCTGGCGGGACTGACGCCGAGGCTTCCCGCGTCTCTGTAGCGATCTTGCTTGCGCCTACGCCTCAGGCATTTGCGGCAGGTGTGGCAGGAACCTCCGGCGTGGCGCCGGCGCGGCGCTGCATCTGCTCGCGGTAGACGGCGACGAAGTCGATGGGGTTCAGCAGCACCGGGGGGTAGCCGCCATCGCGGGTCGCCTTGGCCAGAATCTCCCGGGCGAAGGGAAAGAGAGTCCGGGGTGCCTCGATCATGAGCAGCGGCGTGACGTGCTCCTCGGGCACGCCGGTCACGTCGAACAGCCCGGCATATTCGATTTCGGCGATATAGACGGTCTCGTTCTCCCGCTGGGCGCTGATGCCCAGCACCAGGCTCACCTCGTACTGCATCGGCGCGATGGTCCGGGCGCGGACGTCGAGATTGAGCTGACCGCGCGGCACCTCGCCCCGCCCGACGAGCACCGCCGGCGCGCCCGGGTTCTCATAGGAGAAGTCCTTCAGGTATTGGGCCAGCAGCTTGAAGGGTGCGGGCGGGAGCTGGGCGGCGTCGACGGGCGTGTCGGTCATCGGAAGGCCTCTCTGGCGGCGGGCGACGGCGGAGCTTCGGCGAAAACGCGGCCCTGGCTATCACGGAACGCTTGTCGGCGCCAGATCGACCGCGGTGCCGGAATGGGGATCGAAGCGCAGGAGATGGCCGTTGGGTACCGTGAGGCCGGTGAGCGCCCGGATGAAGCCCCAATGGGTGATGACGGCGGTCCGTTCCCAGTCGTCCCTTCCGGCCATGCGGCGGCGGAAATCCTGGCCCCGGGCAGCCAGCGTCGCTTCGCTTTCGTCCAGATTGGGCCACCAGCGCTCTTCCAGCATGGCGAAATCGACGGCGGGCCAGCGCTGCTCCAGGGCGCTGCGCGGAGAGCCGATGTCGCAATGGAACAGGCAATGCTCGCGCACCAGGGGCTCGATCTCGACCGCGAGGCCAAGGGCCGTCGCGACGATGGTCGCGGTTTCGAGCGCCCGGGTATAGGGGCTGCAAATCAGCCGCTCGAGGCGATGGCGCTCAAGTTTCGCCGCTGCGTCCGCGGCCTGGCGCCGGCCGTCCTCGGTCAGGCGCGGGTCGGGAATTCCCGGATCGACTCGCGTCCGGCTGTAGACGACATTGAATTCCGATTGTCCGTGGCGAAGGAGTATCATGGCGCTGGTCGGGGGCTGTGGCGGAGGCCCCGGCTTGCCCTTTCCCCGACGATTTCCTATGTAGAACCGACGGGGCCAGCTCTAGCGCATCCGGATGTCCGGGGGCAAGCCCAGGGGCCGATCACGGGGACGGCTCCAGGGCACGACCCGAGGGAACGACCCAAGGGAATTATCACGGCGCGATATCGCGAGGATCCATGGGCGGCGGCTTCCAGTTTCTCGACCTCATCTTCTTCGCGGCGGTGGCCGTGTTCCTGGTCATGCGCCTGCGCAGCGTGCTCGGCCGGCGGACCGGCACCGAGCAGCGCCGCGATCCCTTCGCCGGCGCGCCGGCGGAGAGCCCGCCGGCCGCCCTGCCGCCGCGGGCGCTGCCCGATCTCGCCGCCAAGCCCACGGTCGGGGCCGAGCCTCCGTCCCCGCTCGCCGCCGGCATCGGCCATATCCGCGAGGCCGACCCTTCCTTCGAGGAGGCCCATTTCACCGCCGGCGCCCGGGCCGCCTTCGAGATGATCCTGCAGGCCTTTGCCGCAGGCGACGCGGCCAGCTTGCGCCCGCTGCTGAGCGACGAGGTCTTCGCCAATTTCAACGGCGCCATCGAGGAGCGGCGCAAGGCCGGCCATACGCTGGCGACCACCCTCGTGGGCATCCGCTCCCTCGACGTCATCGAGGCCGATCTCCAGGGCCGTAACGCCGTGGTCACGGTCAAGATCGTCTCCGATCAGATCAACGTTACCCAGGATGCCGGGGGCAAGACGGTCGAAGGCGATCCGACGGCGGTCACCGCCATTACCGACATCTGGACCTTCTCCCGCAACACGCGGTCGCGCGACCCCAACTGGACCCTGGTCGCAACCCGCAGCCAGAACTGATCTCCCTTGCCAGGGGGCGCCAAGCCATGGGGCGCCAAGTCTTCGGGCGCCGGACTATGGGGCGCCAAGCCCTGGTGCGTGAAGTCTTGGGGCGCCGATCGTTGCTGCTGCTCGCGGCGGCGCTTGCGGCCTGCGTGAACAGTCATGCGCCACAGCCTTCCGCTCCGGGCGCGAAGCTCATCCTTGCGCCCGTCCCCTACGCCGAACTGCCCGGTTGGTCCGAGGATGATCTCGCCCAGGCGCTGCCGGCGCTGAGGGTAAGCTGCGCGAAGATCGCGACGCTGCCGCCCGATTCGCCGGAGGGTCCCGGCGCGATTGGAGGGCGCGGGCGCGACTGGGAAGCGCCCTGCCGAGCGGCGGCGGTTCTGCCGGACGACAGCGCGGCGGCCCGGCGTTTCTTCGAACGATACTTCCAGGCCTTTCGGCTGGCCGATGCCGCGAGCGGCGACCGGGCGTTCCTCACCGGCTACTTCCAGCCCGAAGTCGCTGGCGCCCGGACGCCGCGTCCCGGCTTCGCGGTGCCGCTCTATAGCCTGCCGCCGGACCTCGTCGCACCAACCTACAGCCGGGCCGAGATCGATGCCGGCGCGCTCGCCGGACGCGGGCTGGAGCTGGTCTGGCTGGCGGACCCGATCGATGCGTTCTTCGTCTCGATCCAGGGCTCGGCCGAAGTGGCGCTGGCCGAAGGCGGGGTCATGGCCATCGGCGTCGCCGGCAGCAACGGACGGTCCTATGTCGCCATCGGCCGCGATCTGGTAGCGCGGGGCGAGATCCCCGCCGACAAGATTTCTCTGCAGACGATCCGCGCCTGGCTTCGCGCCCATCCGGCCGAGGCGCGCAGCGTCATGGAAAGCAACCCGCGCTACATCTTTTTTCGCGAGATCCCTGGCGGCGGGCCGATCGGAAGCGCCGGCGTCCCCCTGACCGCCGGGCGAAGCCTCGCCGTCGACCCCGCTTTCATGCCCATGAATGTGCCTGTCTATGTCGACAGCAGCGATGCAAGGGGCCGGCCCCTGCAGCGCCTGACCCTGGCCCAGGACAGCGGTAGCGCCATCAAGGGGCCGCTCAGGGCCGATTTCTACTGGGGCGCAGGCTCGGCCGCCGAAACCGAGGCCGGCGCCATGCAGTCGCCCGGCCGGCTCTTCATGCTGCTGCCGCAGGGTATGATTGCCGCAGCGCGGAGCATCATCCAATGAGCCGGCGTAGCGACGACGCCCTTTGGCAAAAGGCGATGCAAGGCGTGAAACCCTTGCCCAAGCGCGCGGCACCGGCGCCGCAAGCCCCGAAGCCCGCCGCGCCGGAGCGCAAGAAGGCTCAGCGCCCGGCGATGACGCCTGCGCCGCCGCGGCCCGCGATCGCCTTGCCGCCCCGGGACCTTGGCCATGGCGAACGGGTCGATCTCGACCGGCGTTCGGCCGAAAGGCTCTCCCGCGGCCAGCTTCCTATCGAGGGCCGGCTCGATCTTCACGGCTTGACCCAGGCCGCCGCGGCCGACCGCCTGGCCAACTTCCTCGGCCGGGCCCAGGGCGAGGGCAAGCGCTGCGTGCTCATCATCACCGGCAAGGGCGGGTCGGGAGAACGTCCAGGGGTACTGCGCGAGCAGGTGCCGCGCTGGCTGAACCAGCAGCCCAATCGGACCCGGGTCCTCGCCTTCGACTATGCCCGGCCCCAGCATGGCGGCGAGGGCGCGCTCTATGTGCTGCTGAAGCGCCGGCGGGATCTGTGACTCCCTTCGGCCGGCGGCTTCGCGAGCTGAGGCGCGAGCGGGGCCAGACCCTGAAAGCCATGGCCGCGTCTCTCCACGTCTCGCCCGCTTATCTCTCGGCGCTCGAGCATGGCCATCGCGGTCGCCCGGCGAGCGGCTTCGTCCAGCAGGTCTCGGCCTATTTCAACCTGGCCTGGGACGACGTGGACGAGCTGAGGCGCCTGGCCGAGCTCTCCCATCCCCGGGCCATGGTCGATACCGCCGGCCTCGACCCGCTGGCGACCGAACTCGCCAACCGCCTGGCAGAGGCGATCGGCAAACTCGATCGGGAGACGCTCGAGAAAATCCTCGCCCTGCTCGGGAAAAAACATGATTAGAGCGGGACCTTTGTTTTCGTCACCCCCGCGAAAGCGGGGGTCCAGGGGCCGTCAGCTTTCTTGCCGCTCCGGATTCCCGCGTTCGCGGGAATGACGAAGGGGGAGGCGATCTGTTCAGACGCTAGAGCACTATCCGAGCGGAATGAATCGCGGGGGATTCCCAAGGAGCTGAAAATCTGATTCACCTTTCACGCTGGACCTGGAGGCCAGTATGGATGGTGAAAGCCTTGTCGGAGGATCTGCGCAGCCGGGTCATTTCGG
>DATNJA010000046.1:0-8951 GCA_035604155.1 Candidatus Udaeobacter sp.
CAACGGCGATGATCCGGCGGCGGGCATCGCGGCTCTGGCGTCGGGCCAGGTCGATGGCATGTACGAGGCCTCGACGACCCAGTACGCCACCCTGCAGAAGATCCCCGGCGTGGCCATTCATCAGGTGACGACGGCGCAGACGGCCGTGGCGCGCATGCAGCAGGACAAGCCCGAATTCAAGGATCCACGCGTTCGCAAGGCGATGCGCCTCGCCGTCGATTCGCGGAAAGTGCTGCAGATCTCCTATCTCGGTCTGGGTGCGCCGGGCGAGCATCACCACGTGGCGCCCGTCCATCCCGACTACTACAAGTTGCCACCGATGAAGCGGAATGTCGAAGAGGCCAAGAAGCTCCTGGCCGACGCGGGCGTTCCGAACGGTTTCGACGTCACGATCTTCTGCAAGAAGGACCCTGACTGGGAAGCGATTTCCGTCCAGGCCATGGTCAACATGTGGAAGGAGATCGGCGTCAACGTGACGATGAACGTCCTGCCTTCGGCCCAATACTGGGACCACTGGACGATCGAAACTTTCTGCTACACGCCCTGGACCCATCGTCCGCTCGGCGTCATGGTTCTCGACCTCGCCTATCGGACCGGCGTGCCGTGGAACGAGTCGCATTTCGACAATCCGAAGTTCAATGCTCTCATGGACACGGCCGACGCGACCCTGGACGTGGCGAAGCGCAAGCTGGTCCTGAAGCAGGTCGAAGAGCTGATGCAGGATGTGGGTACGATCGTGCAGCCCGTGTGGCGTGCGGTATTCACCGGCGTGAACAAGAGGGTAAAGGGCTTCAAGATGCATCCGACCGATTACTTCTTCTGCGAGGAGTGGTACGTCTGAGACCCTGGGCATAGACAAAACGGTTGCCGCATGGCTCGACGATCGGCTTAAGGCCGCGGATTGAGGGCCTGATCTTGAGTCGGGGGGGACCTGAGCGACGCAGAATGGCGATTGCTGCAGGAACTGCTGCCTCGGGTAAAGGGCCAGCGTGGACGGCCGTTGTCATATCCGCGATTGACGGTGAATGGCATCCTGTGGCAACTGCGCACAGGTGCTCCCTGGCGCGACCTGCCGGCGCGATACGGCGATTGGAGCTGCATCGCAAGCTGCTTTCGGCGATGGAGCGCCGCTGGAATCTGGGAAGAAGTGGCGGTGGCTCTCACCGGCACGAGGGCAGAAACACAGTGTAACAGCATCGATTTGACCGCTGCCCGGCGCACCGGCCCGCGGAATCCCGCACAGTATTTGCGGAAAACGGCACAACACGGCGATCTTGAACGTCCATCCTTTTTGCGGCCGAGGGCGCTTCAGCGCGCCCCCACGGGATAACACGTGACAACGCGGGACAACCGCTGTGGGAGGGAAAATCCGATGTCGATGGCAAAAAGGGATCTCGAGCAGGTCCATGTCGCTCTTCCGGCGCTGGTCGACCGGTTGAACGAAGGCAGGCTGGAGCGCCGCGAGTTCCTGCGCATGTCGACCCTGCTGGGTCTTTCGGCAACGGCGGCCTATGCGCTGGCTGGGATAGCGGAACCGATCGCGCCGGCCGAGGCGGCGACGGGCGGCACGGTCACGTTCTCCATGCGTGTGGCCAAGATCGACAACCCGGCGGCGACCGACACGGACTATTGCGCCAACATCGTCCGCCAAGTCTGCGACTATCTCACCCGCACCACTGCGGACAACGTCACCCATCCCTGGCTGCTCGAGAGCTGGAAGCCGAGCGACGATCTCAAGACTTGGACCCTCACCCTCAGGCGGGGGATCAAGTGGTCGAACGGCGACGAGCTGGTGGCCGACCATGTGATCTGGAACATCTCGCGCTGGCTGGATGAGAAGACGGGGTCCTCCATCCTCGGCCTGTTCAGCTCTTTCATGATGGTGTCCTACGACACCGGCACGAAGGATTCCGCCGGCAAGGCCGTGATGGGCAACAAGGTCTGGTCCGACACCGCCATCCAGAAGGTCGACGACTACACCATCCAGCTGAACGGCAAGCAGGCGATGCTGGACCTGCCCGAAAGCCTGTTCCACTATCCGGCCCTGATCCTCCATCCGAAGGAGAACGGCGTCTTCGGCGTCGGCTCGATCGGCACGGGCGCATTCACGCTGACCGAGTTCGAACTGCAGAAGAAGGCGGTTCTGACGCGCCGCGACGGATACTGGCGCAGGCCCGCCAGGCTCGACCAGCTCGTCTTCATCGACAACGGCGACGACCCGGCGGCCGCCATCGCGGCGCTGGCCTCGGGCCAGGTCGACGGCATGTACGAGGCTTCGACCTTGCAATACGCCACCTTGCAGAAGATCCCGACCGTCGCCGTCCACCAGGTGACGACGGCGCAGACCGCCGTCGCCCGCATGCAGCAGGACAAGGACCCGTTCAAGGACCCACGCGTGCGTAAGGCGATGCGGCTCGCCGTCGATTCGAAGAAGGTGCTGGAGATATCGTATCTCGGCCTGGGGGCGCCGGGAGAGCATCACCACGTGGCGCCGATCCACCCCGAGTACTACAAGCTGCCGGCGATGAAGCGGAATATCGCCGAGGCCAAGAAGCTCCTGGCCGACGCGGGCGTGCCGAACGGGTTCGAGTGCACGATCTTCTGCAAGAAAGACCCGGACTGGGAGGCGATCTCGGTCCAGGCCATGGTCAACATGTGGAAGGAAATCGGCGTCACCGTGAACATGAACGTCCTGCCCTCGGCGCAGTATTGGGATCATTGGACGACCGAGGCCTTCGCCTACACGCCCTGGACCCATCGTCCGCTGGGCACCATGGTCCTCGACCTCGCCTATCGGACGGGCGTTCCGTGGAATGAGTCCCACTACGCGAACCCGCGGCTCGACGCGCTCCTCGACAAGGCCGATGCCACCGTCGACGTGGCCAGGCGCAAGCTGATCATGAAGGACATCGAGGAGCTGATGCAGGAAGAAGGCCCGATCGTGCAGCCCGTCTGGCGGGCGGTCTTTACCGGAGTCAACAAGCGCGTGAAGGGCTTCAAGATGCACCCGACGCTCTACCTGTTCGCCGAGGAGTGGTCGGTCTGAAGACTTAGGGACCGGCCGATGAGCACGATCGCCTTCGACCCCGGCAATCCGGGGGCCGCGGAATTTGCCGGCCCCATGCGCCATCCGGTCGCCGCCGATCCGGCCGGCGGCATGTGGCTGTCGGATACGGAGCCGCCCTTCGTCGACACGGTCGCGCTGCGCAGCGGCCGCCTGGCAAGGCTCAGGGTCTGGATGGCCGCGGCCGGCTACGGCGCGGTCGTCCTGTTCGATCCCTACAATCAGCGCTACGCCACCGGCTCGCGCAACATGTTCGGCTACTTCCTGCGCAATTCGACCCGCTACTTCTTCGTGCCGACCGAAGGGCCGATCGTCCTGTTCGAATATCCCCAGAGCTATCACGTCTCCACCGCGCTGGAGGCGGTCGCCGAGGCCCGGCCTTCGAAGCTCGTCTGGTCCTCGGTCGGGAATCGCGACCAGGAGACCGCCGGCGCGTTTGCCGACGAGATCGCCGATCTGCTGCGCTCCCACGGCGGCGGCTCGATGAAGATCGGGCTCGACCGCTGCGGCCACCTGCAGGCCCTGGCGCTGGCGAAGCGCGGCTGCATCGTCGAGGATTGCCAGGGCGAAATCCTCGCGGTGCGCGCGGTCAAGACGACGGAGGAGATCAGGTGCCTGCAGGTTTCCATGGCCGGCGCGGAGGCGGCGGTCTCGATCGTTCGCGAGGCGATCCGGCCGGGGGTCTCGGAAATCGATCTCTTCGCCGCCATGTACCAGGAGGTCATTCGCCAGGGCGGCGAGTTCATCGAGACCAGGCTGCTAACCTCCGGCCAGCGCACCAATCCATGGTTCGCCGAGGCAAGCGGCCGGAAGGTGAGGCCGGGCGAGCTCGTCGCCCTCGATACCGACACCATCGGCTGCTACGGCTACTACTCGGATTTCTCCCGCAGCTTCCGCTGCGGCCCGGGCAGGCCGACGGCCGAGCAGCGCATGCTCTATCGCATGGCCTATGACCAGGTGCAGCACAACATCGGCATCGTCAGGCCCGGCATGGCCTTCCGCGAGGTCGCCGAACGCGCCTGGAAGATTCCCGAGCGGTTCGTCGCCCAGCGCTACACCTCCGTCATGCACGGCGTGGGCATGCATGGCGAGACGCCGTTCATCGCCCACGCCATGGACTACGAAACCTATGGCCGGGACGGCGTCATCGTCCCGGGCATGGTGGTCAGCGTCGAGAGCTACATCGGCGCCAGGGGCGGGCGCGAAGGGGTCAAGCTGGAGGACGAGATCCTGATCACCGAGACGGGCAGCGAGCTCTTGTCGCGCTTCCCCTACGAGGACGAACTGCTCGGGGGCGCCGGGTGAGGGGCCGCCTCTCGCTTCCACCCGGCAAGGCCGCCGCGCTTTTCATCGACCTGCAGGAAGAGCATCGCCGGGACCGGCGCTATCTGGTCGAGGGCTTCGATGCCGTCCTCGCCAATGTCCGCGCCGTGCAGCGGGCGGCGCGGGCCGCGGGCATCGCCGTCTTCCACGCCGCCTATGTCGTCGATATGGCAGCGGGCAAGCCCGGGCGGTTCCATCCCCTGAACGCGGACGGCACCTCGGCCTTCAGCGACAAGGCAAGCCCGTTCTCCGCCCTGTGCCCGGAAACCGGCCCGGTCGGAGGCGAGGAGGTGCTCGTCAAATCGCAAGCGAGCGCGTTCGGCGAAGGGGCTCTGGCACCGCTGCTCCAGGCTCGGGGAGTCGAGTGGATCGTCGTCGCCGGGGTCTGGACCGAGGCTTGCGTCGCCGCGACGGTCAGGGATGCGATCGGCCTCGGCTTCCGGGTCCTTCTGGTGAAGGACGCCTGCGGCAGCGGAAGCATCGCGATGCACCAGACTGGAATCCTCAACCTGGCGAACCGTCTCTACGGCGGCGCAGTCGCCGACACGGACCGGGCCTGCCGCGCGATGGCCGGCGAGACGGTCGAGGCGTGGATGGTCGAGGGATCGGTCCCGCTTCGGTTCACCTATGGGAACGCGGCGAGCCTCTACGACGATCTTTGAGAACGGCCTGGCTGCGGCGGGTCTGGCGGAGCGAATTCACGACATCGTGTCGGTGGTGCCATGGCGCGCGGCGATCTGATTGGCTGTATTCGCGAGCAGACGGTATTTCACCGTCGTCAAGCTAAGGTCGCGAAAGTAATTGACCAAGTCGCCCCATGGGTCGGTGAGACGGGTGACACCGGAGATGAAGGCGACCACTCCCCCGACTACCAGCTGATCCGTCAACACCAGCCAGCTGCCATAGAGCAGTGCTGCGATGATCTGCAGTTGAGTGCAGAAGTTCATCAGGAAATTCATGCTGAATTTCAGGATGGTAATGCCCATGTTTAGCTTGAAGACCCGGCCGATGCGTTCGTTGTCCTCCTGGAGGCGCTGGCCGCCGGCGTCGGTCGGGTTCGTCAAGTTGGTACTCAAACCGCGCAGAAGGGAGATGCCCGACATGCTGCGCCGGTTGATCGCTGCTTGCATCAGCGGCACGAAGACCATTTGCAGGAGGAAAAGCGCCGCCGCTATCGTCGCCATGATGGTATCAATGTGCACCATATAGGCGAATACGGTGGCGAGGACGCCCGCTTCCAATAAAGGCTCAGCCAACGCCGAGGCGACGAAGAGGCCGACGGGCTCGGCCTCGGCAACGATCATGGATATCTCCTTGCCGCGCTCCCCAGTCTCGGAGCTGGGCCCCAAACCGTTCTCCAGCGCCCGTATCCGCTCGCGCAGGTCGCGAACGGACCGCTGCCCGACCCAGCCGCGGTAAATGTTAAGGCCCAGTTTGATGGCTCCATGGGACAAGGCGACGCCTGCGTAGACAGCGCAAAGCGTGAGAATCGTCAAAAACGGGCGTTGCTTTACCGCGTCGTTGACAATGCGCCGCTGCAATTCGAGAGGGACGACCTCGATCAGGAACACGATTACGGTCAGGATCGCCATAGCAACCTGATGCAGGACCGTTGATTCGAAGATGTACCGAGAAAATCTCAGAGGAAACATGGTCAAGGTTCGCCTGGCGACGGTTACGTGACTTGCCGTTTAGTCCTCGCCCAGGCGGGTGACCGGGCGCCGGGTGTGTCGCCGGAGGTCATGTAACAACAGAATACGCATTTGTGACAGTCAGAAGTCATGGCGAGGCTGAGCAAGTGTCCGCCCAGGGCCACAAGCGGCCGTTCACGCTTGGCGCCGGCCGGAGCCGCGTAACGACGCTCGGTCTTGCCGGGCCTTGAACATGCCGACGGTGAAATCATGGAATGCCGTGGCGGCCCTGTTGAGCGAGGCGTTCTTCAGGCGCCCGAGCAGGATCGGATGGCTCGGCAGAGGATCCGAGATCGGCAGTTCGACGATCTTTTTTCCGTCGTAGCTTCGGTCACTCTTGGGGCAGGAATAGACGACCGCGACGCCGTGCCCGTTCGCGACCATGCTGCGGAGAAATTCGAAGCTGCCGGCTTGCGCCGTGACCGCCACATCGACCCCGGCCGTCGAGAACAGCGTAAGGACATGCTCCCGGCTCATCGGCTGGTCGGTGAGTATCAGGGGATGCTGGGCCAACTGCCTCAGGCTGACGGTCTTGCGCGCGGCCAGCGGATGATCCGCCGAAACTATCGCGCGCGGCGGCAATTCCAGGAGCATGGTCCGTGCGAACGCGGCGCTCAAGCCCAGGCCATAGGTCAGCGCCAGGTCGATCGTGCCTCTCTCGAGCTGTTCCGACACCGTCTCGAAATCGACCGTCCGGAACGAAACCGCAATGCCGGGATGCCGGAGAGCGAAACCCCGCAACAGAGCGGGAACGTAGAAAGGCGCCAGATCGGTATAGCATCCGAAGGCAAGTTGTCCGCGCAACGGACCCGCCTCCTCGCCGAGCCGCTCGACATTGCCGGCCTGCGTCAATATCTGCCGGGCTTCGCGAACGACCTCTTGCCCGAACGAGGTCAGCGACACGCCCTGGCCATGCCGGCGGATGAAGACCGGTCGGCCGAAATGGGCTTCGATTGCCGCCAGCGCGACCGAAACGGCGGGTTGGGAAACACCCAGGGCCGACGCCGCGGCCGTCAGATTGCCGTGGTCCGCAGCTGCAACGACGTACTCGTACTGCCTCAGCGAGATAGATAGCATTTTTTAATTCAGAGCATCATGAAACATTATTTTACCTGAGGTACCGTATGATGCAACCTCCAGTTCCGGCGGGGGCCTGGCACGGGTCGCCGGGTCCGGCACGCCCTGTTCCGGTCGTCGATAGCTGAGGGGTCTGAACGAAATGAACATCGGCGATCGGCAGGTCGAAGACTATCGGCGCGACGGCGCCATGGTGCTGCGCGGCGCTTTCATCGACTGGGTCGAGCCTCTGCGCCGGGGCGTGGAGAGGAACATGGCCTCGCCGGGCCTCTATGGCTCGGAGAACGTCCGGCCGGGCGACGGCGGCGGCCGCTTCTTCGACGACTACTGCAACTGGCAGCGCATTCCCGAATTTGCCGATTTCATGCGCAACTCGCCGGCCGCGGCAATGGCGGCCCGGCTGATGGGCTCGCGGCAAGTCCAGGTCTTCCACGATCACGTTCTGGTCAAGGAACCGGGGACGCCCAAACCCACGCCCTGGCATCAGGACATGCCCCACTACTGTGTTGAGGGCATGCAGACCGGGAGCTATTGGATCCCCCTCGATCCCGTGACCGAAGGCAACACCTTGCGCCTGGTCCTGGGCTCTCATCTCTGGCCCAAGCTCGTGCGCCCGAAGCGCTGGGCCGGCGGCGAGGATTTCTATGCCAACGACGCCGAATTCATGGACCTGCCCGATCTCGACGGCGGGCGATATTCGATCATGGCCGTGGCGCTCGAACCCGGGGACGCCATTCTGTTCAATTATCGAACCGTCCATGGGGCAGGAGGAAACACGGGCGCCGCGCGCCGGCGCGCATTTTCGGCGCGCTTTGTCGGCGACGACGCGCGCTTCGTCCAGCGCCCGGGGCGCACCTCGCCCCCCTACCCCGGCATCGGCCAGGCGAACGGCGAGCGCCTGCGCGAAGATTGGTTCCCTACCGTCTGGCGAGCGGCCGACTAGAAATTGCCGTTAAGCCTTCTCTTATGCGGCCGCCACATGGATAGGCGGACGGCGATCGCGCCAGGGGAGTGCCTGCTCCAGAGCGGCCGCCAGGCGGAACAGCGTGGCCTCGTCTCCGGACCGGCCGACGAGCTGCATGCCGAGCGGTAGGCCGGACTTGCTCCAGCAAAGCGGCAAGGACATGGCCGGCTGGCCGGTACCGTTGAAGAGCGCCGTGAAAGTTTCGATCGGGGCCAGATGGTCGAACAGATCCGCGACCGTGGCGCCTGGAGCATCGATGTCATGGGCATCGAGGGCGAGCGGCTGAACCGTGCAGGTCGGCGTCAGGAGGACGTCGACCTTCTGGAAGAAATCGCCGACTTGGCGGGTGACCGTGTTGTAGACCGCCTCGGCCGCAAGGAAGCGCGTTGCCGAGAGACGCTTGCCCGCTTCATAAGTTGCCCAGCTTGTGGTCTGCAGATTGTCGGGGCCGGGCTTGCGGCCGAGCGCTTCGGCCAAGGCATCGATGCCATAGGCCGTGTGGCCGCACCACAGGTCGATCTGGGCGGCGAGAAATTGCTCGTAGTCGAATGCGGGCGCCTGCTCGCTGACCGCATGCCCCATGGACTCCAGCAGGCGGGCGATGGACCTGACGCCCGCGGCCAGTTCCGGATCGAGAGGCAGGCCAGACCAGGCCTTGGCCGTAAACGCGATCCGCAGCTTGCCCGCAGGGCGCCGCAGCTCCTCGGCATAGGGCCGCTCGGGTCCTGCTATTTCATAGGGATCGCCCACGCCGGGGCCTGAGACGGAATCGAGAGCCGCGGCGCAATCGCGCAGCGACCGGGTGATGGCGAACGCAATGGCCATGCCGCTC
>DATNJA010000047.1:0-8333 GCA_035604155.1 Candidatus Udaeobacter sp.
TGGCGGCCGAGGAATCCGAACTCGCCAAGGTCAAGGGCATGGGCGAGGGCGCCATCGCCGGCCTCAAGACCGTGCGCGCCGCCGCCTTTCGCCTGCTACGCCAGGAGCTGGACGGCAAGCCTGTGATCTCGAGCTGGCAGAACCTCGTGGACTATTGCCGCGTCCAGCTGGCCGAGGAAAAGACGGAGCAGTTCCACCTGCTGTTCCTCGACCACAAGAACGCCCTCATCGCCGACGAGCGCCAGCAGACCGGTACCGTGGACCACGCGCCGGTCTATCCGCGCGAGGTGGTGAAGCGGGCCCTCGAATTGGGCGCTTCGGCCATCATCATGGTGCACAACCACCCATCCGGCGACCCGACGCCGTCCCGCGACGACGTGGCCATGACCAAGGCGGTGGCCGCGGCGGCGGAGAAGCTCGGCATCCTGCTCCACGACCATCTCGTGGTCGGCCGCAAGGGCCATAAGAGCCTGCGCGCACTCAAGCTGATCTAGCCGATCGTGACAACGGGCCGTCCCCACCGCAAGATCGGCCCATGGAGTTGTCCTCCACGCTCACCTGGCTGGTCGACGAGGCCGACGCCTCGCCGGGCGCCGACCGGTTTCTGGCCGAACTCGGCGCGCGCCTGATCGAGGACCGGGTGCCGCTTGCCGGCGGCGCCCTGACCCTCGCCGTGCCGCACCCGATCATCGCTCGCAGCACCTGGCTGTGGCGGGCCGAGACCGGAACGGTGATCGAGTCCCTGGGTTTCGCGTCGGCGGGATTCGCAATGACCGGGCCGCTGAATTCTTCCGGCGATGCCGGCCGGGACTGGCTGGCAAGGATTGCACCAGGTCAAGTGCAAGAATACGCGGTCGGATCGAGGCCGGACGGGCCTGTGCTCGGCTGGATCGGGCCGCGCCCGTTCACGCCGGCTGAGGGCGACCGGTTGCGCGAGGCCGCGCGTTTTGCCGGGGCGCCGCTCGCCGCCCTCTCGGCTCGCGCGACACTGACTGCGGCGCTCGCGGCTTATCTCGGCCGGCGCAGCGCCGCGCGAGTGCTGGCGGGGCCGCTTCGGCGCGGCGTCGGCGAAACCATCCGGGCCGCATTGCTCTACGCCGATCTGCGCGGGTTCACCGCGCTCTCCGAGGCGGCACCTCCTGCGGCGGTGATCGCCGCTCTCGACGCCTGGTTCGACCGCATCGCCGGTTCCGTCCATGCCTTCGGCGGCGAAGTGCTGAAATTCATGGGCGACGGGGTACTGGCGATCTTTCCGGTCGCCGGCGAGTCTCCCGCCGGCGCCTGCGAAGCCGCGCTCAAGGCCGTCTCGGCCGCCGAGGCCGGCATGGTTCATCTGGACGCCACGCGGCGGCAGCAAGGCCTGCCATCGTTGAGCTTCCGCGCGGCGCTGCACGTGGGCGAGATCCTGTGGGGTAACATCGGCGCGGCTGACCGGCTGGACTTCACGGCGATCGGGCCCGCCGTCAATCTGGTCAGCCGGCTGGAAGGACTATGCCGGACGCTCGACCGGGCGGTCCTGATTTCCGGCGCACTCGCTGCCGAAACCACGGCAACCTTGATTCCACTGGGAAGCCATGCCCTGCGCGGCATCGCCCTGCCCTGCGCCGTCTACACCCTGCCGGACAGTTGAAGCGGGGCCGACGGCAAGCAGCGCCTGCCTAATTCAGCGCCTTCGCCATCGCCTCGATGGCGCGGATCGTCGTTAGGCGCCTGAGGTCGTTCAGGGGATCGGGCCAGGACGAAACCTTGACGGCCACGATGCCGGCCGGCGGATCGATGTAGATCATCTGGCCGTAAATGCCGAGCGCGGCGTGCTTTCCGGTCTTCCGGTCGAACACCCACCATTGCCGGCTGTAGCAAGGGTCGGCAAAGGCGGCGAAGCGTTCGGCGTAGAGCGGACGGAAGGCCTCGGCATCGCCGGTCCTGCAGCCGGCAACCCATTCGGCCGGGACGATCTGACGGCCGGCCAAGGCGCCCTCGTCCAGGAACAGCTGGCCGAAGCGGGCATAGTCGCGCAAGGCGACATTGAGTCCGCCGTCGGCCTGGGCAGGTGCCGCACCGGTCGATGGCCATGCAGGCCTCGAATTCCGCCCCCATGGGCTGCCAAAGCTCGCGGCTCAAGAGCTCGGCCAGCGAGACCCCGGTCGCTCGCTCCAATACCCAGCCGAGCGTGTCGGTCTCGATCGAGCGATAGGCGAAATGTCCGCCATGCGGCCTCTCCTGCTTCAGGCGCAGGATCATCTCGTAGATGCCGACGGGATCGCCGGGCCGCAGCGGCCGCCAGCCGGCGGCGCGGTCGAGCATCCCCACTTCGGACTCCGGATCGAGATAGTCCTCGACGAAACGCACGCCGCTGCGCATGTCCAGGAGCTGCGCGACCGTCGCCCCGGCATAGCCGCAGCCGGCCAGCTCCGGAACATAGTGGGAGACGGGCCGGTCGAGTGCGAGGATGCCGCGCCCGGCCATGATCCCGACCAGGCTGCCGACGAAGGACTTGACCACCGACTGGGACAGATGGAGCGACGCCTCGTTCATGCCGTTCAGATAGCGCTCCATGATCACCCGGCCACGATGAAGCAGGATGAAGCCGTCGGTATAGGTCGTGGCCAACATTTCGCCGACGGTGCTCGCGCGCCCATCGACGTCGGTGAAGCCAAGATCGTCCAGCCGCTGATGAGCCTCGGGGAGCACCGAGGCCGAACCGGGCCCGCGGGGCACGGCGCGGGTCGGCAGCACCATGCGGATGTTCTGGAAGCTCCAGCGGTTGAAGGGTGCCAGATCCCAGGATTCAGGCGCGATGCGCTTGTCGGGCGGCGGCGGAAATCCGGCCATGATGCCCAATTCCGCCGCGGTCGCGCTCTCGTCAACCATCCTGCCCTCCCTCATGAGTGCGCGCACTCTATGACAGGGCCATGCCGGCTGGAAGGCGCCAAACAGCGCGACTTGAGCACCCTCCAGGCCCGCTCTATTGTCGGCCGATCCCCCTTCCCGAACAGGCCCGATCCATGCACGCTCTCGTTCCATGACCGACGCGCGCGAATTTCACGACGGCCTCATCGTCGTCGACGGGCTCGAATACTCGAACTGGGACCGGGAGCTGTTCGAGGAGCTGAAGGCAGGGGGCGTCACCGCCGTGCACGCGACGGTCGTCTACTGGGAAGACGCGCGCCAGACCCTGGGGCTATTGGCCGATTGGAACCGGCGCTTCCTGGAGCATGGCGACTTGATCCGGCCGGTCAGAGCCGCCGAGGACATCCGGGCCGCCAAGCGCGAAGGCCGCGTCGCCTTCCTGTTCGGCGCCCAGAACTGCACGCCCATCGAGCAGGACCTGGGACTGGTGGAGATCTTCCGTTCCCTGGGTCTCATGGTGATGCAGCTCACCTACAACAACCAGAGTCCGCTCGGCGGCGGTTGCTACGAGGCCGTCGATTCCGGCCTTACGCGGTTCGGGCGCGAAGTGCTGGCCGAGATGAACCGGGTGGGCATGATCGCCGACCTCTCCCACAGCGGCGAGAAGACGACCCTGGACGCCATCGCCCACTCCACGCGCCCCGTCTGCATCAGCCACGCCGACCCCAACTTCTTCCATGAGAACGTCCGCAACAAGTCCGAGACGGTGCTGCGCGCGCTCGGCGCCTCCGGCGGCATGCTGGGCTTTTCGCTCTACCCGCTCCACATCGGCGGCTCTCGCTGCAAGCTGGAAGAATTCACCGCCATGGTCGCCCACACGGCGGAGATCATGGGCGTCGAGCATATCGGCTTCGGTACGGACAGCGTGCGCAAGCAACCCGACGACGTGCTCGACTGGATGCGCAGCGGCCGCTGGACCCGGAGCAGCGCCAAGCCCAGCTGGCCCGATTGGCCGGCCTGGTTCAAAAGCCCGGCCGATTTCCCGAACCTGACCGAGGCCCTCCTCGCCCGCGGCTTCTCCCGCGCGGACGTCGCCAAGATCATGGGCGGCAATTGGTTGCGATTCTTCGAGGAGGGTTTTGTGAAGAAGTAAAACCACAGAGGCACAGAGACACAGAGGAGATCAAGAAAGAGATAGGGCCGCGACGCGGCCCAAGAATCTTGTCTTCTTGTCTTACTTCTCTGTGCCTCTGTGCCTCTGTGGTTATCTTCTCTTTTCCTGCCGACGGATGCCCGGCAAGAAGTCGACAATCAAAACGCCACCCGGTCGCCGCCCTTGAGGGCCAGCATTTGGCGGGCTTCGGCGGGGCTGGCGACGTCGAGGGAGAGGTTCTCCAGGATCGAGCGGACGATCTTCACCTGCTCGGCGTTGGAGGTGGCGAGCTTGCCCGCCCCGGCATAGAGGCTGTCCTCGAGCCCGACCCGGACATTGCCGCCCATGATCGCGCCCATGGAGACGAAGGGGAGCTGGTGCCGGCCGGCGGCGAGGATGCTCCACTGGTAGGCGTCGCCGAACAGCTTGTCGGCGATGCGGCGCATATGGACCAGATTCTCATGGTCGGCACCGATCCCGCCCAGGATGCCGAAGATGGTCTGGACGAAGAGCGGGGGCTTGGCCAGGCCCCGCTCGAGGAAATGGGCAAGGCTGTAGAGATGGCCCACGTCGTAGCACTCGAACTCGAAACGCGTGCCGTGGCCCTCGCCCAGGTCCTTCATCACCCTCTCGATATCCTTGAAGGTGTTGCGGAAGATGAAATCGCGGCTGCCTTCCAGATGCTTCGGCTCCCAGTCGTACTTGAAGCTCTTGTAACGCTGGAGCATGGGAAACAGGCCGAAGTTCATCGAGCCCATGTTGAGGGAGGTCATCTCCGGGCTGGCGCGGAGCGGAGCGGCCAGGCGCTCCTCGAGCGTCATGCCATGCCCGCCGCCGGTGGTGATGTTCACCACCGCGTCGCAGCCCTGCTTGATGCGCGGCAGGAACTCCATGAACACCTTGGGGTCGGGCGTCGGGCGCCCATCCTTTGGATCCCGGGCGTGGAGATGGATGATGGCCGCCCCCGCCTCCGCCGCCTCGATCGACTGTTGGGCAATCTCCGCCGGGGTGATCGGCAGATGGGGCGACATGGTGGGCGTGTGGATCGAGCCGGTGACGGCGCAGGTGATGATGACTTTGCGGCGGCTGGCCATGGCTTGGTTCCTCCCGAAACTTTGTTTTTGTCCTGGCCCCGCCGGCTAAAACAGGAGCAGGTCGTGAGCGCGGCGGACCAGGGACGAGTCCGGCGGCGCCAACTCCTCCAGGATCGTGAAGTGGTTGCGCTGGGGAAAGCTGATGACCTCGAGCGGCGAGCCATAGCGCGACCACGCCCGGCCGAGCAGGCTGCTCTGGCGCTTGAACTCCATGCTCTCCAATCCGCCGGTGCACAGCAGGAGCCTCGCCTTTCCGGCCGGGCGCAGGTTGATGGGGCTGAGCCGCTTGGCGAGCTCGGGCGTCAGCGCCAGGGCCTGGCCGGTCTCGATGAAGCGCAGCGGCTCCAGCTCATAGACTCCGCTGATCATCAGCGCGCTGTGGATGATCTCGTCGGGGAGCTCCGCCTGGAACTTGGGCCACAGGGTCGCCAGCAGCATGGCGCAGAGATGGGCCCCGGAGGCATGGCCGGAAATCTGGATCTTCTCCCGCCGGAAACCGAGCCGCTCCGCCTCGCGCCAGAGATAGGCAAGGGCGAGACGGACATGGCGCACGACGCCCTGCAAGGGCACGGTGGGACAGAGGGGGAAGCCCAGGACAGCCACGGCCAGGCCGGACTTGGCCAGGCCCTCGGCCATGAAACTGAAGTCGTCCTTGCCGAAGGCCTGCCAATAGCCGCCATGGACGTAGACGTGAAGCCGCGGCGAGGGCTCCTCCGGAAGGAAGAGATCGAGGCGCGCGGCCGGGTTCTCGCCATAGGCAATGTCGAGGCTCGCCTTGGCCGTGGCGCGGAAGGCGGCGCTACGCTCCTTCCAGGATTGGAAGATCTGGGGGGAGCCCGGCAGGCTGCGGCTGGGGTTGTACTGCAGCCGCAGCTGGTCGGCGGTCATGTTCCGGAAAACCGGTTCGTTCATAGCTCCTGTCCCCTCCGAAATCCCAGCCCCATTGATGCCAAAGCCGGAACGATGATTCAATTCGCCTTATCGCCTAGAGCCTGATCGTCTCAAGCCTGTTCGACTTGAGACGTGAATCAGGCTCTAAATCTAACATGCAGAGCAAGATTCAAGGGGTCAGCTTGAGTCAAGCTGACCCGATCTTGCTCTGGGGTTTGCGGCGCCGGGACCTTCGGCCGGCTACCGCATCGGCCAGCACGCAAAGGATTTCGAACATCATGGTGGCGCCGACCAGCGCAGTATTGCCGCTGGGATCGAAGGGGGGAGAGATCTCCACCACGTCGCCGCCGATCAGGTTCAGGCCGCGCAGCCCCCGAATCAGCTGCTGGGCCTCCAGCGTGGTAAGCCCGCCTATCTCCGGCGTGCCGGTGCCTGGCGCATAGACCGGGTCGAGACCATCGACATCGAAGCTGACATAAGTGGGGCCGCGGCCGACGGTCCGCCTGGCAATGGCGATCGCCTTTTCGACGCCGATGCGGGCGAACTCCTCCATGTACATGATCCGGATGCCGGACTTCTCGGCGAAGGCCATGTCCTGGTCCGAATAGATCGAGCCGCGAATGCCGATCTGGACCGTGCGGCGGGGATCGAGCAGCCCCTCTTCGATCGCCCGGCGGAAGGGCGTGCCATGGGTGTATTTGTTGCCGCCGAAATAGCTGTCGTTGGTGTCGGAATGGGCGTCCACATGGACCATGCCGACGGGCCCGTCGGCTGCGATGGCGCGGAAGATCGGCAGCGTGACCAGGTGATCGCCGCCCACCGAAAGCGGCACGGCACCGGCAGCATGGACCTTGGCGAAGAACCGCTCGATGCGCTCCAGGCTGTCCTTCAGGTCGATGGGATTGACCGGCGCATCGCCCAGATCGGCGATGCGGCAAAGCTCATAGGGCGCGATCCGGCTGACGTGGTGCACCTTGCGGATGAAGCTCGACATGTTCCGCACTTCGCGCGGCCCGTGACGGGCACCGGCCCGGTTGGTGGTGCCGCCGTCCCAAGGCACGCCGATGAGGGCGATGTCGAGCTCGGCCGGGTCGGCGACATGGGGCAGGCGCATGAAGGTCGCGATCGCGCCGAAGCGCGGCACGAGCGCCGCATCGACCGGCTGCGGGTGGGATTTCGCCATTAGTGTCCGCCTGAAAATCGCCTCGAGGGAATGAACCTATCCTGGGCCAGCCGGCCGGTCGAGGCTTACTGCACCTGGCGTATCCGCCCATCGGGCTGGAGCGACAGGTTGCCTAAGCTGCCCAGATAGTCGATGACCACCTGGGTCAGGGGCCGGCCTTCGTCACCATCCGTCGCGGCTTTCGAGCGTTTCAGCATGTCGTATCCGTCGCCGCCCCGGGCCATGTAGTCGTTGGTGGCGAGCCTGTAAGTCTTCTTGGGGTCCAGCGGCGCGCCGTCCACCATGACCTTGCTCACCCGCCGGCCGACCGGCTTGCCGGGGTCGAATTCGAAGGTGATCCCGGACACTTGGGGGAAGCGCCCGGCCCGGTCGGCGACCTGGGAAACGCCGTTTTCCAGCGCCGCCAGGAGATCCGAGCCGGTGACTTCGAGCACGACCAGGAAATTCTCGAACGGCAGCTCGCGCCGGATGTCCTTGCGGGTCAGCGTCGACCCGGCGGCATAAAGGCGGTCGCCGCGGATGCCCCCGCCATTGACGATGGCCGCGTCGGCCTTGCCGGCCTGGCGCATGGCCTCGGCGACGAGATCGCCCATGCTGCTCTCGCCTGTGCGGACCCCCGGCTCGCGGCTGTCGAGCTCGCCCTGAAGCGTCGCCACCGGTTCAGCCAGCATCTTGTCGAAATCGTCGAGATAGGCCTTGATCCTGCCGCCGATCTTGGCGCTCGGCCGGACGTCGGCGGTCGGCTCCAGTCGCGCGTCGACCGTCACCTTGGCCTGACTGCCGTCCTTGTCGATGGTGAGATCGACCACGCCGACCTCTGCCGCATTCAGGCCGGGCTTGATCAGCGGCACGCCCTGGACATCCGTCGAAACCGGCGCGGACTCGAAGCCGCCGAGCGCGACATCGATGCCGGGCACGGTCTTCAGCAATGCCTCGTCCTCGGCATCCGTCTCGTGGGTCAGAGCGATCACCACGTCGACATGGGCGGCGCGCAGCGCCTTGACCGCATCGGCCGCGATCATCTCGGGCTTGAGGAAATGGACATGGGGGCCGGGGCTCGAAAGGCTCGCCGTGTCGGGCGTCAGCACGGAGAAGAATCCCAGGGTCACCGGACCGACGCGCAGGATCGCGGTTGCCGCGGCACCACCGAAGGGACTGCCGT
>DATNJA010000048.1:0-3480 GCA_035604155.1 Candidatus Udaeobacter sp.
GTTCTGCGCCTCGGCGTTCATCGGGTTGGCCTGGACAGAGCGCCGGATCAGCCCTTCGGCCTCTTCCAGCCGGCGCTGCTGGGCCCGGATGACACCCAGCAGCTGCAGGGCGTTGAACTCCGTCGGCACGGCCCTGAGCACGTCCAGATAGAGGCGCTCGGCCGTGCCCAGATCGCCCTTGCGGTGGGCGACAATGGCCCTTTGGAGCCGATCGGGCCGCGATTGCTGCATAGACGTGGGCTTCATTCCTCGATCGGGCCGGGCGGATGCGCTGGTCCATCGAAATTAGCGCGAGCGGCGCCGCGAAGCCATGGCAGAGAGGCCGGCCCGCCATCGCTGAAAATCGAGATGCGCCGACGAGCTCTGAGACGCTTGGCTGCAAGGCGGCCAACTTGATTGAATACATGCTCTTGGCTGGCGTAATGGTGTAGCCCACGGGCGAAGGCTGACAGGCCATACGGGTCGCGCTGGGCAGCTCTCGCGCCCGGCGAAGGAACCGAAAGATAGCGCGACCATGAAGCTGATCGCTTACAGGACCAACGAAACCGCGCCGGAGATCCGCCCGGCACCGGCCACCCGGGATTGGATGGACCGCCTTCCGGAGGCCTTCGCCTACCGCTGCCTGCCCCTCAACATCGCCAACGCCCATGGCTGGGAAATCGGCTGCACCCGCGACTTCACGGCGCGCTGGGACGGAGGCGGCGAGCGCGAGGCCATCGTGATCAAGGGCGACGATTCCGAGGGCGAGCTTCCGCTCACGCATTTCGGTCATGGCGTGCTGACCTTCCCGGTGCCTTTCCTGTTCCGATCGCCGCCCGGCATCAACCTGTTCGTGACAGGTCCAGTCAACCAGCCGAAGCATGGCATCACTGCCCTTTCGGGCATCGTCGAGACCGACTGGTCCCCTTACACCTTCACGATGAACTGGAAATTTACCGCGCCCAACATCGACGTGAGCTGGAAAATGGGAGAAGCTTTCCTGTTCTTCTTCCCTCTGGAGCGCGGGATGATCGAAACCGTGGAACCGGAGGTGAGGCCGATCGACAGCGACCCCGAGCTGGCCGAGGAGTTCCGCAGCTGGCAT
Source organism: Candidatus Udaeobacter sp. (assembly GCA_035604155.1). Classification (GTDB taxonomy): domain Bacteria; phylum Pseudomonadota; class Alphaproteobacteria; order Dongiales; family Dongiaceae; genus DASXQK01. Next base: position 1,085 of record DATNJA010000048.1, read on the forward strand.
GCGGCGCGGCTTGCGTTCAATCGGGAAATCAAGGAGGCCGGCAGCCCCGCCCATCAACAGCGCTGGCAAAAGCACTACTACCGGGGCGTCCGGTTCGACGGCAAGGAGGGATCCGCGGACCACAGGATCAAGCTCCGCGTGAGGCCTTGGAAGACGTGAGACCAGGCGGGCCCGCTACTGCTGGCGGATCCATAGCCCGATATGCTTGTCGGGCGTCGCCGAGAACTCCATCCATCGATACCCGTCGGCAATCGATCGGCTGATCGTCGCCCAGGCCGCCTGATCGCCGCTCTCGCGAACCGACCAGACGACATAGCGGATGCCGTAGCCGCGCAAGAACGCCAGCGGCGAGGATCCTTCGCCGCGATAGAATTGCTCGATCTCGGCGACGAGGCTCGGCAACTCCGGCAGGCTGGGCTTCCACACCCTCATGATCCACGGCACCCCCACCAGATCGGGCTGGCCCGAGAGGCTGCCGTAGATCCCCGTGTCCCGCGGGCGCTCTTCGTAGACCTTTTCGAGGACGAGGCCTTCGTCGGCGTTCGTGAGATAGCTCAACATCCGCGCATTGGCGGGATCGGCCGTGTAGAACCCATCCCCTTCCAGCTTGCCGAAATAGGGCTTGGGCTGGAAAACCAGGAAGCAGGCCACGTCGACCGCCATCGATGTCACAAGCACCAGGATGGCGGCTGCCGCCCAACGCACGGCGCGCCTTTCGCTCGCCAGCAGGCAAGTCGAAACGGCGAACAGTCCGCCCGTGAAGATCCAGCCCCACCATTTGAGGGCGGGATTGAACCGCACGAGATCGCCGGAATAGGCGCCGTCGAATGCGTTGAGCAGCTCGCTGCCCGCCAATAGCGGCAGAAAGATCAGCGCAAAGCGAAGCGCCTGGCTGCTGTATTTGCCCGCGAACGGCGCCAGGGCAGCGACGGCCATCAGCGGCCAATGGACGATCAGGAATTGGAACCACGGGCTGTGCTCGTCCGGCAGGACGCGGGTCAAGGCGATCGGGTGTCCATGCAGGGCGAATCCCGCCAGGAAGGGCAGGATCAGCGCCATGCCCGCGGCAAGGCCGGCAAGCGAAGAACCCCACTGCCGAAGAGGTGTCGTGCCGATGTCCCACAGCTTCCATGTGCCCACGAGAACCGCCTGCAACGGGAACACCCAGGCGTTCGAGCAAATCGTGAGCGGCAAGGTAAGTCCCAGGAGGAACTCCAGCCGTGGGCGAGCCCCGGCCGGCGCCTGCGTCAGGCGCGCCATTGAGGCAAGGGCCAGAAACAAGGTCAGGAAGCCCGACAGAGGTGCGTGGAAGCCGCCGACGGCATATTGCTGACCAAAAGTTTCGATGGGGAGCTGAAGGCCCCTCGCCGTCGGCGCGCCGGCCGAGAGGTGGCGCCAGAAATCCGATGCGACCCCGTCCTCGAACCAGCCGATGAAACGGGTGTTGTGCAGCAGTGCTGCCTGAGCCGAGGCGGCCGAGAAGAAGCCTGCCGGATCGGGTGCGGCGATCAGATGGAAGAGCGGCGAAATCCCCGTCCCCCCGATCGCGAGGCAGGCGGCCGCCAGCAGTCGCGCCCAGGTGTTCAGGCCGAAACAGCTTGCGAAGTCCCAGGCGAGCGCGATGACGAGGGCGGAGAGGATGGGCGCCGAAACATTGAAGGCCGCACCCGCCGAGAGGCCGGTGATCCGCCCCAGCAGCGCGCCTGCGTATTGCTGGAAGGCGTAGTAGTAGTCGAGATGTTGCCAGGGCAGCCACATGTCCACCGGCGGCAGGCGCGCGCCGGTCATGTAGTTGGCCACGAGATGAACGTCGGAGAGGCGATCGTAAAGCTCGACGATCTGCGGGAACGCCAGCTTCCACAGGAGGCCGTAGGCGGCCGCGGCCAGGAACACCGCTTCGGATTCGATGAACGACCCCTGCCGCAACGCCGAGCGGCATCGCCACAGCACCCAAGCCGAGGCCGCGGTGAACGCCGGCAGCGTCCACTGCAGCGACCCCAGGCCGATGAAATGCTCGATGAAGAACAGGCCGAGGCAAAAGCCCACAATGCCTGCCGTCCGCGCGATCGCGAAGGACGGCAGCCAGCGCGCCATGACCAGAGTCACCGCGGCGAAGTTGATGCAGACGACTGCCGAGAGGGCGAGGAAGTAGAGGGCGCGCAAGGGAGGCTGGCTCAGCGCCGCAATTTTTCGGGGGCTGCGGGCTTCACGCCGGCAAGGGAGCCGGCCCGCTCATACAACAACCCGCAAGACCGAGGCAATTGCCCAGCGACAGGATCGACCGCGACCCGCTTAGGACGGGGGCGGCGGCGATGGCGGCGGCGGCGGCGATCCGGAAACGGCCAAGCCTTCCTTGGTGGCGGCGGTATAGCCGAGCAGGACGAGGGTGGCCGGAG
>DATNJA010000049.1:0-3193 GCA_035604155.1 Candidatus Udaeobacter sp.
GCGCCCGCCCTTCTCGCCGATGTAGCTCTCGACGCTGACCACCATGCCCGGGGCGAAGTGACCGTCCCGGCCATAGGTTTCGTAGTCCATGGCGTGGGCGATGAACGGCGTCTCGCCATGCATGCCCACGCCGTGCATGACGGAGGTATAGCGCTGCTCGACGAACCGCGCCGGAATCGTCCAGGCCTTTTCCGCGACCTCGCGGAACGCCATGCCGGGTTTGACGATTCCGATGTTGTGCTGCACCTGGTCGTAGGCCATGCGATAGAGCATCTTCTGCTGAGCCGTGGGTCTGCCCGGCCCGCAGCGGAACGTGCGGGAGAAATCCGAGTAGTAGCCGTAGCAGCCGATGGTGTCGGTATCGAGGGCGACGAGCTCGCCCGGCCTCACCTTCCGGCCGCTCGCTTCGCTGAACCATGGATTGGTGCGCTGACCGGAGGCGAGCAGCCTCGTTTCGATGAATTCGCCGCCCTGGCGAATGACTTCGTGGTACATCGCGGCGAAGAGCTCGATTTCCGAAACCCCCGGCATTATCGCCTCGCGGACGACGGCGACCGCCGCCTCCGCGCCGGCCATGGAAACCTGCAGGCATCTTATCTCCTCGGCCGTCTTGACAGCGCGGACGGCGAGGATCTCGCCCTGGCAATCCGTGACGATGCAGCCTCGCTTCTCGAGGGCCAGCGCCTGCAGGTGGTTGCAGCGGTCAAGCCCGATCTTCATCGATCCGCCGCCGTGGGATCGCAGCAGATCGGCGATCTCGCCGGCGAACGCGCCGGCAGTCTCCTGGTCGCGATTGCCGACCGAGGACCAGACGAGCTTCGATGGCCGGGCCTCCGCGACCGTGCCGAGCCTGGAGGAGACGTGGTAGCTCTGGGGATATTCGAACAGGACGATCGGCCCTTCGGTCGGCACGAAGAAATACCGGGTCGAATTGCGCAGGAAGTAGCCGAACATGTTGCGCGACCCCGTCGCGTAGCGCTGGTTGTAGGGGTCGAAGAGCACGACCGCGCCATAGCCGGCCTCGGCCATCCAGGCCCGCAGCTTGCCGAGGCGCCCGCTGCGCAAGGCGACCGTGTCGACGAAGGGCGGCTCGGTATCCGACAGCCACATGCCGCCGGCCGGATCGGCCGCGTGCGGATGGCGCATGGGGCCGGTCAGATCGGCGGCTTCCGCGTTGCCGGGCTCAAAGGCGACGATGCTCATGGGACGATCCCCGCGGCCTCAGACCGACCACTCCTCGGCGAAGAGATAGAGGGTCGGGTGCATTTTGAAGCCCTTCACGCGCTTATTCACCCCGGTGAAGACGGCGCGCCACACCGGCTGCACGATCGGGCCTTCCTGCTGCATCAGCTCCTCGATGTCCTTCATGACGAGCTTGCGCTTGGCGACATCGACGGTGGCATCGGCCTGGTCGAGGAGGGCATCGAGCTTCGGGTTCGCGTAGTGGGACTCATTCCACGGAACCCCCGTCCGATAGGCGAGGTCGAGGACCATGGTGCCGAGCGGACGATGGGTCCAGGGCGTGTAGGCAAAGGCTTCGGTCGTCCAATGGTCCCAATACTGCGAAGAAGGCAGGACGTTCATCGCCACGTTGACGCCGATCTCCTTCCACATGTTGACCATGGCCTGGACCGAGATCGCCTCCCAATCCGGGTCCTTCTTGCAGAAGATCGTGCAGTCGAAGCCGTTGGGCACGCTGGCATCGGCCAGCAACTTCTTGGCCTCGGCGATGTTCTGGCTCATGGGCGGCAGCTTGTAGTATTCGGGGTGGATTGGCGCCACGTGATGGTGCTCGCCCGGCGCGCCCAAGCCGAGGTACGAGATCTCCAGCACCTTCTTCGAATCGACGGCGAGACGCATGGCCTTGCGCACGCGCGGATCCTTGAACGGGTCCTTGTCCTGCTGCATGCGAGCGACGGCCGTCTGCGCCGTCGTCACCTGGTGAATGGCGACGGTCGGAATCTTCTGCAAGGTGGCGTATTGCAGGGTCGAGGCCTCGTACATGCCGTCGACCTGACCCGAGGCGAGGGCGGCGATGGCGGCCGCCGGGTCGTCGCCGTTGTCGATGAAGACGAGTTGGTCGAGCCTGGCGGGCTTGCGCCAGTACCCGTCACGGCGCTTCAACACCGCCTTCTTTTGCAGCTCGAATTCGGTCAAGGTGAAGGCGCCCGTGCCGATGGAGCCGACCCCGAAAACGCCGTTCTCCTTCGGATGCAGGATCAAGGCAGGATAGTGGAACAGGCTTTCGGGCAGAGCCAGCATCGCCTGTTTGCCGTTCAGCTGGATGGTGTAGTCGTCGACCTTCTGGATGGCACTGTCGGACCAGATCTTGTTGCCCATGACGGCCTTGCCGGCGGAGTCCTTCGTGCCGGTGTCGTAGGACACCATCATGAAAGAGCTGAAGAGGCCGAGGATCGATGACCCGGTCTTTTCGTCCAGCCAGCGCGAGATGTTCCAAACCACATGGTCTGCCGTGAGCTCGTCGCCATTCGACCACTTGATTCCCTTCCTCAGGGTGAGCGTCCAGGTCTTGAGATCGTCGCTCGGCTTCCACCGTTCGAGCAGCCAGGGGTGAGTGACGTTGTCGGCGGTGGTGCGAGTCAGATAGTCGCAAACCTGCCGGACGATGTTGGCGCAGTAGTCCGTGTCGGTCGCGGCCGGGTTGTCGATCTTGGCCACGCGCATCGAGAAGGTGACCGTTCCCCCCGTCGCCGCCTCGGCCGGCGCGATCGGCTCGGGCACCCCGGCCAACGCATAGGCCGCCGTAGCCGACAGGCCCAGCAAGGTCGACAAACGAAGGAATTCGCGACGCTCCAGCTTGCCTTCCTTCAACTGGTCGACCAGCCCCGGAAGGGCGACATGGACCTGCTCGAGATCCTTCTTTGCCAGCGACATTGGAATTTGCCTCCCACAGCGGTTGCCAGAGGGGCCTTCGCGCCTCCTCATAAGCAAAAATCATGGGAGTTCGGGAGCGCCGTGTTGTGCCGTTTTCCGCAACTACTGTGCGGGATTCCGCGGGTCCGTGCGCCAGTTCAGGCGTCAGCCCCGACGAGCGGCGCCCGGCGACTGGCCTTTGAACCCCCGGAACGCCCGGGCAAAGCTCGACATGTTGGCGAAGCCGCAGGCGAGCGCGACCTCGCGCACCGGCAGGCTCGAATGGGCAAGCAGATCGGCGGCCCGGCGCAGGCGCAGC
>DATNJA010000050.1:0-3871 GCA_035604155.1 Candidatus Udaeobacter sp.
GCTTCGATCTTGCGGCTGTCTCGTTCCGACTGGACATCCTATCCGAAATCCCTGCTCTCGGGATTGGCCCTTAGGCAGCAAGGATTTCGTTGACCAGCTGGCTGGCGCCCGACCAGAGCCGCTCGAGATTCTGCTCCAGGACGTCGAGGACATTGTCCTCGTATCGCTTGGTCTCGCCCGCGCTGTGGGGCGTGATCAGCACGTTCCCGAAGGCCCATAGCGGCGAGGAGGGCGGAAGCGGCTCCTCGGCGAAGCAGTCGAGCGCCGCGCCGGCGATCCGACCTTGGGTCAAGGCCTCGACGAGTGCGGCTTCCTCGACGCAGCGGCCGCGCGCGACGTTGACGAGGTAGGCCGTGGGCTTCATCCGCCGTAGCGCGCCGGCATCGATGATCCCGCGGGTTTCGGGCGTGAGCGGACAGGTGAGCGCCACGAAATCCGCCGCCGCCAACAGCTCTCCCAATCGGTCCGGCCCGTGGACCGCATCGGCGCCGTTGCCGCCGGCCGCGGGATCGCGCCGGATGCCCAGCACGCGAAGGTCGAAGGCCTTGGCAAGCCGCGCCAGGCGGCCGCCGATCCTGCCCAGGCCAATGATCAGCAGCGTCTTGCCCCCGAGCTCATCTTCCCGGCCTTCCAGTCTGCGCGCCATGCCGCGCCAGTGCCGACGAGCCTGGTTGTCACGCGCTTCCGGCAATCGCCGCATCAGGGCCAGGATCAAGGCCATGGCATGCTCGGCGACGGCGCGTTCGTTGACGCCCTGGGCGCTCGCCAGCCTGATGCCCCGTGCGGCCAGGAGGGGGCGATCGAACTGGTCGATGCCGGCGCTGACCGACTGGATGAACCTCAGCCGATGGGCCGATTCAAGCAGCGCGCTACGCCATAGGCCCGAGACCGCCAGCACATCGGCTTCGCCTATCCTCCGGGCGAGGTCCTCGGCCGAGCGGACCTCGAAGCTGGCGATCCCGGTCTGCCGGGCCAGGAAACGCTCCTGGAGCCGGTAGGCCACATGGGCGAAGCAGATGGTCAGGCTTTCCTTTGGCGGCAGCATTGCTGAAGCGGCGCTGCTCAAAGGGCCGCGAGAGCGTCGCGATAGACGGCGGTGTCCACGTTCCCGCCGGAAAGGACGAGGCCCACGCGTTTGCCGGCCATCTGGATGCGCTCCTTCAACAGGGCCGCCAAGGCCGCCGCACCCGCCCCTTCGGCGACATTGTGGGTATCGGCGAAAATGGCCGCCATGGCCCGCTTGATTTCCTCGTCGCTCACGCTCACCACCCGCGCGGCCCCCTTGTTGATCGCCGCCACCGCGGCCGCGATCGGCACGCGGCAGGCAAGACCATCCGCCATGGTGTCGGCGGAATTGGTCGAGACCGGTTTGCCGGCGGCAAAGGAGAGCGCATAGGCCGGCGCATTTTCCGCCACCACGCCGACGATCTTGGTCTCAAGGCCGAGCGCATCCCGTGCGGCCATCACGCCGCAAATGCCCGAGCCGAGACCGATGGGCACGTAGACCGTGTCCAACCTTGGCACCGCCGAGAAAAGCTCCAGGGCGTAAGTGCCGACGCCTTGGATCAGCGCGGGGTGAAAGGAGGGAAACATATGCAGCCGGCGCTCCTTGGCCAACTCGACCGCATGTTCATAGGCCGCCTGGAAGTCGTGGCCGTGCTCCACAAGCTCCGCGCCCAAGGCTTGCATCGCGGCGTTCTTCTCCACGCTGTTGCCGCGCGGCACGACGATCACCGCCTTCAGTCCCGCCTGGCCGGCGGCAAAGGCGACCGACTGGCCATGATTACCGCGGGTCGCCGCCACCACGCCGGTGACGTCAGGTTCATCGCGCCTCAGATGCTCGGCGTAGACGATCCCGCCGCGAACCTTGAAGGCCCCCACGGGCGTGTGGTTCTCATGCTTCACCCAGACCTCGGTACCGGCGCGCTTGCAGAGCAACGGCCAGCGATATTGCGGGGTCGGCGGGACATGAGCGCTTACCAGTCGGCTGGCCGTTTGCAGCTCGGCCAAGGTCGGGAGCATGGGACGCCTCGCGGGTTGCGCAGTTCGGCGATTAATCCGGTGCCGGCGGGTAGCGGTCAAGCCCGAGGTGGCGACCGCCTATCCGCAAGGCCGGGCTTTATACTCCAGCAACGACCGCGGCGAGCGCTGAGCAGCGGCCCCTCACGCTTGGCGCCCCATCGGTCGGTTCCGTTCGGCGGCCCATGGCGCTCCGCTTTCCTATGGCTCGGTTTTCCTGGAGTTTAAGTCCGATTCAATCTGATGATGACGCCCCGTTGGGACCTAGTGACAAGGAGGCATGCGATGCACAACTCCCGCCTCTGCAGCGTGCAGATCGACTGCAACACGAAGGACGTGGATGAGGCCGCCCGATTCTGGGCCGAAGCGCTGGGCCGGCCGCTTGACCTGCAGCATCCAGGGAGTCGCGGCAACTATCGCCAGCTTGCGACCGAGCCCGAGGAAGCCCTGGTTCAGATCCAGCGGGTGGACCACGACAGTCGCGTGCATCTCGACATCGAGACCGACGATATCCCGGCCGAAGTCGCGCGACTCGAGAAGCTGGGGGCGACGGTGGTCGATCGCATCAAGACGTGGGTCGTCATGCAGGCACCGACCGGCCAGCGCTTTTGCGTCGTGCGGGTGCAGCGCCCCGGCTTCGAGAAGCATGCCAATCGCTGGAGCTGAACCGTCTACAACCAGCTCGTCTCGAACGGGTAGCGCGAAAGACGTTCGATCCCGGCATCGGTGACCAGGACCTGCTCTTCGAGCTTGACGCCTTCCCGCCCGTCTTCCGCACCGATGAAGCTTTCCACGCACAGCGTCATTCCCGGTTGGACGATTCCGTCATAACCCTTGGCCGCGAAGTCCGGCCAATACTTGATCGAAGGCCATTCATCGGCGAGGCCGACGCCGTGGATCATGCTCGGATACCGGCGGGACAGGTATTTCTCGGGAATGGGCCAGCTGCGCTCGGACAGCTCGCGAAAGCTGACGCCGGGCTTGAGCTGCGCCAGATTATGCTCGATCTGCTCGACCGCTGCGCCATAGAGGCGCCGCTGCTCATCATTCGGCCTGGCAGCGCAGACCCAGGCGCGGGAGATGTCGGCGCAATACCCATAAGGGCCGATGAGGTCCGTATCGAAGCTGACCATGTCGCCAGCCTCGATCGGCCGCATCGAGCACTCTCGGAACCATGGGTTGGTTCGTGGGCCGGAGGAGAGCAGTCGCGTCTCGATCCATTCACCCCCTAGGCGAATGTTCGTTTCGTGAAGCTTGGCCCACAGCGCGTTTTCCGTGATGCCCGGAACCAGCGCCTCCTGCATGGCCCGACATCCTGCCTCGCAGACGGCAAGAGAAGCCTGCATCAGGACGACTTCCTCGGGTGACTTTATCGCTCGGGCATGTTCCGTCAGGACCAATCCGTCCATCAGCTGCAGCTGATGGGCCCGTAGCGCATCGGTGCCCATATGCGACAGCCGGTCGACAGCGAGCCGTCTGTTCCCCCCGCCATGGCGGCGCATCAAATCGGCAATTTGATCGGCGAAGCGGTGGACGCGCTCTTCCGCACGCGGTCCTGCCGAGAAGTAGTAGAACGACGGCATGACACGGTACTCGTCGACCGTCGGCAGCTCCGAGGCCAGATAGGGATGATTGGCGTAATCGAACAGCACGACCGGGCCTTCGAGAGAGACGAACACGCAACGGCACTCGTAATGCGATGACCAGACCTGCATGTTGGTCGCGTCGGTGGCGTAGCGCGTATTGATCTGATCGAACATCAGAAGGCCCGCCACGTCGGCGCGCTTCATTTCGGCCCTGAGGCGCGCCAACCGGTAGCGCCGGACGGCATTGAGATCGACCGGCGCCGTGG
>DATNJA010000051.1:0-34887 GCA_035604155.1 Candidatus Udaeobacter sp.
GCGAAGCTGCGGGCGTTGGCCGTCTGGTGATCGTCGGTGGCGTAAGGGAAGGGCAGCAGGATCGCCGGCCGTCCCGCGGCGGCAAGCTCGGCCACGGTCGAGGCGCCGCTGCGGCAGACGACGAGATGGGCGCGACCCAGACGCTCGGGCACGTCGGCGAAGAAGGTCGAAAGCTCGGCGGGCTGGCCGAGCGCGTCATAGGCCGCGCGCGCCGCCTCCAGATCCTCGGCCCGGCATTGCTGGGCGACGACAAGCCGCTGGCGAAGCTTCGCCGGCAGCAGTGCGATGGCCGCCGGAACCAGCTGGGAAAACACATGCGCGCCCTGGCTGCCGCCCAGCACGAGAAGGCCGAAGCTCTCCATGGGCGCGGCATAGGCTCTGGCGGCCAATGCCGCGATGGCCGGACGCACAGGATTGCCGGTGAGGCGCGGCGTGGCGCCGCCGAGGGCCTGGGTGTCGGCGAAGGAGGTGGCGATGGCCCGCGCGCGCCTGGCGAGCAGGCGATTGGCCCGTCCCAGCACTGCATTCTGCTCGTGGAGCAGGGTCGGCAGCCCGGCGCGCGCGGCAGCCAGGATCGTCGGCACCGAGGCATAGCCCCCGAAGCCGACGGCGATCAAGGGACGAAGCCGGGCGACCAGGCGCCGGGCCTCGAAAAAGCCTTTGACGAGATGCAGCAGCGCGGCGATCCGGCTCGCGAAGCCGCGTCCCGCAAGCCCGCCGGCGCTGATGCGATGGACCTCGACCGCCGGCAGGCGCTCGCCGAAGCCGCCACCTCGCCGGTCGGTGACCAGGCCCACGCGATAGCCGCGGGAGAGCAGCTGACCGGCGAGCGCCTCGGCCGGGAACATATGTCCCCCGGTGCCGCCGGCCGCGAGCAGCACGAGCCCGCTCATAGGACGTCTCCGGGGCCATAGCGCCGTCGGGTGAGGGCGAGGAACATGCCCATGGAGAGTGCGAGCGCCAGGAGCGAGGAGCCGCCGTAGCTGATGAAGGGCAATGTCATGCCCTTGGTCGGCATGAGATGCAGGCTGGAGGCCATGTTGATCACGGCCTGAAGGCCGAAATCGGTGATGAGCCCGGCGGCGGCCAGCAGCACGAAGAGATTGTTCTCCCGATAGAGCCGGCCATAGCCGCGCAGCACGATGAAGGCGAAGAGGGCCAGGATGATGAGGCAGGCGATGAGCCCGAACTCCTCCCCGGCGACGGCGAAGACGAAGTCGGAATGGGCGTCGGGCAGGACCTCTTTGACGGTGCCCTCGCCGGGGCCGCGGCCGTAGAGCCCGCCGTTGACGAAGGCCTCGAGGGCCCGATCCACCTGGTAGCTGTCGCCGGCGGCGGGATCGAGGAAGCCGTCGACCCGGGTCGCCACGTGGGGGAACAGGTAATAGGCACCGGCGAGGCCGCCAGCACCCACCATCAGGAAGGCGCCGACCCAGATGAGCGGCAGGCCCGCCAGCACGAACTGGGCGAACCAGGTGACCGAGACCACGAAGGTCATGCCGAAGTCCGGCTGGCTCATGAGCACGACGACGATGGCGAGATAGAGGCCGATGGCGATGTAATTGCCGGGCAGGCGGCGCTTGCCATGCTGCTCGGCGAACATCCAGGCGGTGAACACCGCGAAGCAAGGCTTGAGGAACTCCGAGGGCTGGAGCGAGAGCCCCGCGAAATCGATCCAGCGCCTGGCGCCCTTGATCTCCTCGCCGGTCAAAAGCGTGAGCGCGGTGAGGGCAAGTGCCACTACCAGCCCGATGGCGGCCAGGCGTCTTACGCCCAGCGGACTCAAGAGGGACATGCCGAACATGAGCAGGGCCGCCGGCACCAGCAAGGCGATGTGGTGGCGGGCAAAGTAGAAGCTGTCGAGCTTGAGGCGCACTGCCACGGCGGGGCTCGCCGCCAGCACCAGCATGGCGCCGATCGCCATGAGCAGCACGAGGGCGGCCAGCGTCCACCGGTCCACGGTCCACCACCAGACGCCGAGAACGCTGCGGTCGGTGCGCGCGAAGCTGGTCATGGCGCCGGCACCCCACCGAGTTGGCGGACCAGGTCGCGGAACCTGTTGCCGCGCTCCTCGAAATTCGCGAACTGATCGAAAGACGCACAAGCCGGCGAGAGCAGGACGACCGCACCCGGCTTCTTGGCCACCTTCGCATCCGTCGCCGCGGCGTCGACCGCGCGATCGAGAGTGCCGCTGATCGTCGTGGCCAGGCCCGCGCTCTTCAGCCGGCGCTCGAAATCCGCCGCCGCCTCGCCGATGAGATAGGCATGAGCGATACGCGGGTAGAAGGGCTCCAACCCGTCGAGGCCGGTTTCCTTCGGCCGTCCCCCCAGGATCCAATATATGGAATCGTAGCAGGCGAGCGCCTTGGCCGTGGCGTCGGCGTTGGTCGCCTTGCTGTCGTTGACGAACTTCACGCCGCCGATGGTCGCCACCAGTTCCTGCCGGTGGGGCAGTCCCGGATAGCTCGCGATGCCAGCGACGGTATTGGCTTCAGCAATGCCAAGGGCGCGCGCGACCGCGAAGGCCGCCGCGGCATTCTGCCAGTTGTGAGGGCCGGGCAGCGCATGCGCCCCGGCGAGATCCATGATTGTCCGGCCCTGCTCGTCGCGCATGATGCCGCTCTCGACGGTGATCAGGCCCAGATGTTGGCGTCCGATGGTGATGGCAGCGATCCGCCGGCCCGCAAGGGCGTGGCGAATCTTCCGGCTGGGGTCGTCGTCGACGCCGATCACGGCCCAGTCATGGCCGTGCTGGCGATCGAAGATGCGACGCTTGGCAGCGATATAGCCTTCCATGCCGCCATGGCGTTCCAGATGGTCGGGCGTGATGTTGAGCAGCACGGCGACGTCGAAATGCCCGCTCTCCATCAGTTCGAGTTGATAGGACGACATTTCCAGGACATAGATTCCGTCCTCGGCCAGCGGTTGCAGGGCGAGAGCCGGCGTGCCGAGATTGGCGCCCACCTCGACCTTGCGCCCGGCCTGCCTGGCCAGGTGGCCGATGAGGGCGGTGGTGGTCGATTTCCCGTTGGTGCCGGTGATGCCGACATAGCGGGCCCTGGGCTGGGCGCGGAACAGAAGCTCGACCTCGCCGATGATGGGACAGCCGGCGGCTGCCGCCCGCGCGGCCACGGGATGAGGCTTCGGGAAACGGTGCGGGATGCCTGGGCTCAAGATCAGAGCCGAGGGCTTGCTCCAATCGACGCGTGCGAGATCCATGGTCGGCAAGTCGCCGCGCTTGCCCGGGTCGTCGTCCCAGGCCCAGACCTCGGCGCCGCTGGCCGCCAAGGCCTTCGCCGCGGCCAGGCCTGCCTTGCCGAGGCCGAGAACGGCGACCGGCCGGCCCGGCGCATGGGGTACGCGGATCATCGCAGCTTCAAGGTTGCGAGCCCCGCCAGCGCCAGGATCGCGGCGATGATCCAGAAGCGGATGACGATGGTGGGCTCGGCCCACCCTTTCTTTTCGAAGTGGTGATGGAGCGGGGCCATGCGGAAGACGCGCTTGCCCGTCATCTTGAAGGAGGCGACCTGGACAATGACCGACACGGTTTCCAGGACGAACAGCCCGCCCACGATGGCCAGCACCAGCTCGTGCTTCGCCACCACGCTGACGGCGCCCAGAGCTCCGCCGCTGGCGAGCGACCCGGTATCGCCCATGAACACCATGGCCGGCGGCGCATTGAACCAGAGGAAGCCCATGCCGGCCCCCACCAGCGCGCCGCAGAAGACGGCAAGCTCGCCGGCGCCGGGGATGTAGTTGATCTGCAAATAGGTGGCGAAGACCGCGTTGCCGGCGAGATAGGCGATGAGGGTGAAGGACCCGGCGACGAGGATGATGGGGCCGATGGCGAGCCCATCCAGCCCGTCGGTCAGGTTGACCGCGTTGGAAGCGCCCACCATGACGAAGGCGGCGACGGCGATGAATCCCCAGCCGAGATGGATCAGCACCGATTTCAGGAACGGCACCGCGAGGCTGTCATCCAGAGGAGCCGGCGACAGGCGCATGATGACGAAGGCCGCCACGGCGCCGATGGCAACCTGGCCGGCAAGCTTCATGCGGCCGGGCAGGCCCTTGCTGTTGCGCCGGGTGAGCTTCAGGTAATCGTCGCCGAAGCCGATCAGGCCGAAACCGACGGTGACGAAGAGCACCACCCAGACGAAGCCGTTGCGCAAGTCGGCCCAGAGCAGCGTGCTGACGGCAAGAGCCAGGAGGATCAGCACGCCGCCCATGGTGGGCGTGCCCTTCTTGGTGAGCAGATGGGATTCCGGCCCGTCGGTGCGGATCGGCTGGCCTTCGCGCTGTTTCTTCTTCAGCCAGCGGATGATCGCGGGGCCGAACAGGAAGCTGAAGGCCAGCGCCGTCACCACGGCGCCGCCGCTGCGGAAGGTGATGTAGCGGAAAAGATTGAGCACGCCGCCGGCACCGGCATGGGGAGCGAGAAGGTCATAGAGCATCGGCCTTCTCCTCAATTGCCGTTGGCCGCGCGCGCCGGCGGTGCTGCCGCCTGCAGGCGCAGCAGCGCGTCGACGATGGGGGCCATGCGGGTGCCGAGCGAACCCTTCACCAGCACCACGTCGCCGGCACGGATCGCGGCGAGCACCGCCGGGATCAGGCTTTGCGAATCGGCGGCATGAGCGCCGCGCCGGGCCGGTGACAGGGCGGCGGCAAGGCCTCGCATCAACGGCCCGCAGGTCAGCACCAGATCGACATTCGCCTTCGTCACCGGCTCGGCCAGCTCGGCGTGGAGGCGGGGGCCTTCGGCTCCCAGCTCGCGCATGTCGCCGAGCACGGCGATGCGCCGCCCCGAGGCGCCGGGCTCGGCCTTGGCCAGCACGGCCAGCGCGGCGCTGACCGCGGCCGGACTCGCGTTGTAGCTTTCGTCGATCAGTTCGAAGCTGCCGCCGGTGGGAAGCGCGATGCGCCGTCTCTGGCCGCGGCCTTTGGGTGGGCTCAGGCTGCTGAGGGCGCCCGCGGCGAGCCCGAGGTCGAGCCCGAGGGCGGCGACGGCCGCCAGCACGGCGAGGCTGTTCTGGACCCAATGGCGTCCGGGCGCCCCGAGACGATAGTCGACGCGCCGGCCCAGGACGTCGGCCGAGACGCGGCTCCCATTCGCGTCCAGCCGGCAGTCGATGAGGCGGACCTCGGCGCCGGGATGCTCGCCGAAGCCGATGATCCGCGAGAGACCATGGCCGCGCGCGGCGGCGGCAAGGCGCTCGAACTGATCGTTGTCGCGGTTGAGGATCGCGCTGCCGCCTGCGCCCATGCCTTCGAAAATTTCGGCCTTGGCGTCGGCGATGGCTTCGATGGAGGCGAAGAACTCCAGATGCACCGCTTCGATGGTGGTGATGATGGCGACGTCGGGGCGAACCATGCGCGAAAGCGGCCCGAGCTCGCCGGCGTGATTCATGCCGAGTTCGAACACGCCGATCTCGGCGGCGAGCGGCAGGCGCGCGAGGCTGAGCGGAACGCCCCAATGATTGTTCAGGCTGCCCGCGGTCGCGAAGCATTCGGATTGGGTCGAGAGCACGAGGCGCAGCGCCTCCTTGGTCCCCGTCTTGCCGACGCTGCCGGTGACGCCGATGAAGCGCGCCGAGGAGCGCGCGCGCCCGGCGAGGCCGAGGCGCACCAGGGCGGCAAGCGTCTCCTCCACCACGAGCAGCGGCTTGTCGGCGGCGAAGCTTGTGGCCGGCCGGTGGACCATGGCCGCGACCGCGCCCTTGGCAAAGGCGGCGGAAACAAAGTCATGGCCGTCGAAACTGGGACCGGCGATGGCAACGAAGAGATCGCCCGGCTGACAGGTCCGGCTGTCGATGGATACGCCCGTCGCCTGCCAGCTGGCGCCCACGGCCTGCCCACCAGTCGCGCGCGCGGCATCGGCGGAATTCCAGAGAACGGCGTTCACGACAGCGCCTCCACGGCGGCGCGTGCTTCTTCGCTGTCGTCGAAGGGCAAGGTTTCCCCGCCGACGATCTGTCCGGTTTCGTGACCCTTGCCTGCTATCACCAGCAAGTCTTCGGGGCCGAGGGCCTCGACCGCCGCGCGGATCGCTTGACGCCGGTCGCCGATTTCGACGGCACTGGCGGCCGCGGCCATGATCTCGCGGCGGATTGCGGCCGGATTTTCGCTGCGCGGGTTGTCGTCGGTGACGATGACGCGGTCGGCGAGGCCCGTGGCGATCGCTCCCATGACCGGGCGCTTGCCGCGGTCGCGGTCGCCGCCGCAGCCGAAGACGACGACGAGCCTGCCCCGGGCATGGGGCCGCAGCGCGCGGAGCACGGCCTCCAGCGCGCCCGGCTTATGGGCATAGTCGACATAGACCGCGGCGCCATTGGGCAGTCTTGCCACCCGCTCGATCCGGCCATGCACGCCCTTGAGCCCGGCGACGGTCGCGAGCACGGCCTCGGGATCCTCGCCGCAGGCGATGACGAGGCCGAGTGCTGCCAGAAGGTTGGGCGCCTGGAAGCTTCCGGCCACGGGAAAGTACAGATCCCGGCGCTGGCCGAAGGCCTCGACGGTCAGGCGCTGGCCGTCGGCCTCCGGGCGCTGGCCGACGAGGCGAAGGTTCCTTCCGGCCTGGCCATAGGCGATCACCGGATGGCCGCGGGAGTCCATCGCCTCGACCAGGGATTCGAACTCGGGCGCGTCGGCGTTCAGCACGGCGGTGCCGTTGGGCAGCAGCAGCTCCGTGAACAGCCTGCGCTTGGCGGCGAGGTAGTCGGCCATATCGGCGTGATAGTCGAGATGGTCGCGGGAGAGATTGGTGAAGGCCGCGGCGGAGACCCTGACGCCGTCGAGACGATACTGGTCGAGGCCGTGCGACGAAGCCTCGAGGGCGAGATGTTCCACGCCTGCGCCGGCCAGCTCCGCCAGGCGCCGGTGCAGGTCAACGGGATCGAGGGTGGTGAGCGCCAGATATTCGCTCCGCGCCGGCGCCACGACTCCCAGTGTGCCCAGGCTCGCGGCGTTGCGGCCCAGCAGGGTCCAGATCTGCCGGGTGAACTCGGCGGTCGAAGTCTTGCCGCTGGTGCCGGTGACGGCGGCAATGGTCTTGGGCTGGCGTCCATAGAATCGGGCGGCCAGCAGGGCGAGGCGCCGGCGCGGATTCCGGTCGGCGAGATAGGCCACGCTCGCCGGGACGGCCGTGTCCTCGGGTGCCAGCACGGCGACGGCGCCCTTGGCGATGGCGGCATCGATGAAATGGCGGCCGTCGGTCTTGGTGCCGGGAAGGGCGGCGAACAGGAAGCCTGGCTCGACCCGGCGCGAATCTGCCGAGAGCCCGCGGATTTCCACGTCCCCTGCCATTCTGATGTCTCGGCCCTCCTGGCCCGCCACAACCAGCTCACTCAGCCGCATTGGCCGTGAGGCTGACTTGGGTCAGCAAATCGTTCTTCGCCTCCGGCGCGTCGGCGGGGATCGGCGGCAGGCCGAGCAGCGGGGCCATGCGCTGAATGATCCGGGCGACCACGGGGGCCGCGACCCAGCCGCCGGTGGCGAAGCCGTGGGACTGGGCGTTCGGCTTCGGCTCGTCGACCATGCAAAGCACGACGTAGCGCGGCGCGCTCATGGGGAAGGCGCCGACGAAGGAAGCGAGCCGCGCGTTGGCCTCGTAGCCGTGACCCATCTGCTTCTGGGCCGTACCCGTCTTGCCGCCCACCAGATAGCCCGGCACATCGGCGGATTTACCCGTGCCGGCCTGGACCACGAGGCGCAGGAGCTCGCGCATCTTGGCCGAGGTGTCGGGCGAGACCACGCGCTCGCCGTCGCTCACCTGGTCGGGCGCGCGCTTGATGAGGGTCGCGGGCCGCATGAGCCCGCCGTTGATCATGGCGGCCACGCCCGAGGCGACATGAAGCGGCGAGACCGCTAGGCCCTGGCCGAAGGCGATGGTCATGGTGTTGATCGGGCGCCAGTCGGCCGGATAAAGGGGCTTGCCCAGCTCCGGGAGTTCGAGGCTGGCCGCCCGCAGCATGCCGATCCGGGCCATGAAGGCCTTCTGGTAATCGGTGCCGACTTCGACCGCCATGTGCGCGGCGCCGATGTTGGAGGAGTACATGAAGATTTCCGGCACCGTGAGGGGATGGTGCATCGGTTCGAAATCGTGGATCGTGAATCGCCCGATATGGATGGGATTGGCATCGAAACTGTCGGCGAGCGTGATCTTGCCGCTGTCCAGCGCCATGGCCGTGTTGAACACCTTGAAGACCGAGCCCATCTCGTAGATTCCCAGCGTCGACCGGTTGAAGCGCTGGTCGGACGTGGCCGTGCCGGCCTGGTTGGGATCGAAGTCGGGCAGCGAGACCATGGCCAGGATTTCCCCGGTCTCGGCGTCGAGCACGATGCCGGCCCCGCCGATGCCGCTGAAATCGGCAATGCCCTTGGCGAGCTCGTCGCGCATGATCTCCTGGATCCGCACGTCGAGGGAGAGCTGGACGGGATGCCGTCCGCCGGCCAGCACGTCCTCGAAGGATTGCTCGATGCCCGCGATCCCCCGGTTGTCCAGATTGGTGAAACCGACGACGTGGGAGACGAGGCTGCCCAAGGGATAGACGCGTTTCTCGTCGGGCAGGAAATAGAGGCCGGGAATGCCGAGCTTCGCCATCGCAACCTGCTGGTCCGGAGTCAGGTCGTGCTTCAGCCAGACGAAGGTCTTGTCCGAGGCGAGCTTGGCCTCGATCTCCGCCGGGCTGAGCTCGGGCAGCACGCCGGCGATTTCCTTCGCCGCTTCGCCGGGCCTGGTCACCTGTTTCGGGTTGGCGAAGAGGGAGAAGGTGCCGAGATTGGTCGCCAGCACCACGCCGTTGCGATCGATGATGTCGGCCCGTTCGGCGACCGGCGCCACGTTCGCCGGCTGGTCGGTCAGTTTCGGCTCGCCGCCGTCCTGGAACAGGGTCACGTCGGCAAGGCGCCCGGCGATGACGACGAAGGCGAGCGCGAAGAGGGCGAGGCCGATCAGAAGCCGCGAGCGGCCCACCTCCAATGCGCGCTTGGTGCCGCCGTCGAGCTGAACCACATCGTCCCGGCGCGGCGGCAACGGATCGGCGTGGCGCGGGCTGCAGGGCCCCGCGCGCCCGATGGCGCTCAACATGCCGGGACTTTCGCGCCAAGGGATCTCACGGCTGCCCTCCAACGCCGCCCAGCGCCTCGAGCAGCGCCACGGTGGCGGGATCGCCTTGGGCCTGTTCCTCGCCCACGGTCGCCGTCGGCCGGTCGGGCAGGGCCTTGAAGCTTACGATCTGCAGGCCGGCGACGGGAGTGAGCGCCAGATGGCGCTGGGCCAGTTCGGCGAGTCTGGCCGGCTCGTTCAGATGGGCCCATTCGGCGCGCAGCACCTGGATGGCGTCGCGGTCATGGGCGATCTGAAGGTCGAGGCGGGTAAGCTCCTCCTCCTCGGCCTGGACGCGATACTTCATATGATAGACGCCGAAGATGGCGGCGGCGATCAGGGCGAACCAAAGCAGGGTGCCCGGCTTGATCATGCCGCTTCCTCTAGGGCGCCCCAGGGCGCGGACAGGCTCCGCTCCGCGCCCCTGAGGCGCGCCGACCGGGACCGCGGGTTGGCCGCGATCTCGCTCGCCGTCGGCGTCGCTTCGTCGCCCGGACAGCGCCGGAAACTCGGCGCCGGTCGCGGTGCTGCGGGCAGATGACGCGAGCGCTCGGGCGCGCGGCCGGTGCGTTGGCGGATGAAGGCCTTCACCCGCCGGTCTTCGAGCGAATGGAAGGAGACGACGGCGAGGCGTCCGCCTGGCTTCAACATCGCCTCGGCGGCCACCAGCCCGCGGTCGAGCTCGCCGAGCTCGTCGTTGACCGCGATGCGCAGCGCCTGAAAGCTTCGGGTGGCCGGATCGATGGCGTCCTTGGTCCGCCGGCCCAGCACGCCGCGGACGATCTCCGCCAGCTCGCCCGTCCGCTTGATCGGGGCCGTCTCCCGGCGCTTCGCGATCGCCTTGGCGATGGCGCGGGCCCGGCGCTCATCGCCGTAGCGGAACAGGATGTCGGCCAGATCTTTTTCCGGCGCCTGGTTGACGATGTCGGCGGCGCTCTCGCCCTCGCCACTCATGCGCATGTCCAGCGGTCCGTCGGCGCGGAAGGAGAAACCGCGCTCGGCTTCGTCCAGCTGCATGGATGAGACGCCGAGGTCGAGTGCTACTCCGTCGGCGTCGGCGAGGCCGCGATCGGCGAGAAGCCTGTTCATCTCGCCGAACCGGCCCTCGATCAGGACAAGGCGGCCGGCAAAGCGCCGCGCCAGCTCCGCCCCGCGGGCGATCGCGCCAGGATCGCGATCGATGCCCCAGACGCGGCAGTCGGCCGCTTCCAGGATCGCGCGGGCATAGCCGCCGGCCCCGAAGGTACCGTCGACGTAGTTGCCGCCGGCCCGCGGCGCCAGCAGGTGGAGCACTTCCGAAAGCAGCACCGGCTGATGGCGGGGCCCGCTCATTTGCCTTCGCCCATGGGCCGGCGCGGCAGGATGCGGCCCTTTTCGAGCGCGCGCCGGCGCGCTTCCGCCTTGTAGACGTCGAGAGCGGCGGGCTCCCAGATCTCGAAGGCCGTGCCGCGACCGACGAAGGCGGCCAGATCCTTGATGCCGGCATATTCGATCAGCGTCGTGGGCAGCACGATGCGGCCCTCGCCGTCGAAGGCGAGCTGCTTGGCGTCGGAGAAGATCGAGGAGGTCAAGTCGTCGTGTTCATCGGAGAACAGATTGACCTGGTCGAGGTCACGGCTCACGTCCATCAACCAGTCCAGGCCGCCGCACTGAATGGCCCGGTGCTTGAAGGACGGCAGGGCTACGATGCCCTGGAAACTCTGGCTCGCCAGCTGCTGGCGATAGGAGGCGGGCACCGACACGCGCCCTTTGCGGTCGAGCTTGTTGACGAATGTATCCAGGAACAGAGCCATGCTGCGCCGGCCGTCCCCTTTTCCCTCGTGGCGCCGATCCGGTGGAGAGATCCCGCCGGTGCTGCGCGGTCATGGGCATCCCGGCCTAGGGCCCGCCGCTGCCGAGATGTTCTGCGGTCGTCTTTGGGATAGCATGGGATGGTATGGGGGTCAATGGGAAACCATAGTAAATCTCTGGAATTTCCCGGATTTTCCCCTGTCCAGGCTCAGTGAAGCGATCTGCATCTGAAGAACAAAACACGATCGACTTGGCCGGCGGAACAGATGCTATCAAGACAATACGGCGAAACCGTGTTCATTTTCCGTTCTTGTCTGGGCACTAGATTTGGTAGAAATGGTCCGCCCCGGACTCAGAGTTAGGGGTCGCCGCCGGCGATTGGACGGATGTCCATTTTCCGTTCCTCCGAGTCGCAATTCTCGGTAGGCGGCCGACAGGGTTTATTGCCCTCTGGCGCGCAGAAAGCTAAGCCGCGAATCGATCGAGAGAGAAGCGTCAGGCGGCCTGTAAGCCGGGTTCTGTCCCGGTCCCTTGAGGGGGCCATGGACGGCCATTCATCTGGGACGCCCGTTGCCGGACGCCTCGCGCGACCTACCCGGGCGGCGCGGCGGAAACGCCGTGTGCCGCGCCGATCCTCTTTTCGAGGACCGGCCGGCCGGCCGCCCCTATGCGGTCTTGCTCCCGGTGGGGTTTGCCCTGCCGCCGCCGTTACCGGCCGCGCGGTGCGCTCTTACCGCACCATTTCACCCTTGCCTGCCTTCCGCTCGCGCGAAAAGCCGGCGGTATGTTTCTGTGGCACTTTCCCTGAGGTCGCCCTCGCCGGGCGTTACCCGGCACCGTGTTCCCGTGGAGCCCGGACTTTCCTCCCCCCGACCGTCGCCGGCCGAAAGGCAGCCGTCCAGCCGCCTGACACAACGGCTTAGGTAGGCCGATCGGCCGGCGGCGTCAATTGGCTGCCGCCGCAATCGCCTGAGGTGAAAGTTCGGGTGCGGCCATGTCGAGGGGGAAACCGCGGCGAAGCCAGCGGCCCGAGATGTCGCGAATGCGGATCAGGCGTTGAGCGCCCGGATGGCGCTCGAGAGCTTCGCCTTCCCAGATCACTTCGGCGCTTCCTGCAAGCTGCAGCAGGTCGCGGCTGTCGAAATCGACGATCAGCAACCCGATGTAGGGATGGGTCATGAGGTTGCCGATGCTGTTGAAATAGAAATTGCCGCGGTAGTCGGGCAGCTCGATTGCGCCGTCGCCGGCGAGCTTCAGGAAGCCCGGCAGCCCGCCGCGGTGGGAGACATCGACGGCAGACAAACGCCCATCCGCCCCCGGTGCCGCAGCCGAGGCGAGGAACAAGGTATCGGCCCGCGCGATGAGAGCCCTTGCCTCGTCGTCCAACTTCGCCAGCGCCTCGACGGCGCTGGGCGATGCAGGACCATCGCCCGCCCAGCGGACATAGTCGCGGGCATGAATGTATTGCGGGCAGTTGCCGAAGCTTTGGTCGACGGCGAGCGAGAATCCATCGGCTGTCACGCGTGCTACCCGGCCATTGACCCGATTGCGCCGGCGGGTCGGCAGCTCGATGCCGAGGATGCCGAGCGCAGCGCCCGGCTTCAGCGCCTCGCCCAGCGGATCGCCTGGAGAGGGCAGAGCCGAGACCAGGAGGGTCGTCGGATCGGGGCTTGCCGCAAAGCCGGGATATCCGCTGAGCAGCGAGGCGGATGGCCGGCCTTGGCCATCGACCGAGCCAACGACAAGGAAGGGAAGCTGGGCGAAGAACCGGCGATGCTGCTCGGTCATGAAGGGCCGCAGCACCCGCGGCCCATGGGCAGCGAGCTTCTCGGCGACGCCGGCGCGACGCTGGGCCTTGCGCTCGCCGGCATGCCAGGTATTGGCGGTCGCATTTGGGGTCTCGTTCACGGGACGAATCTAGGGTTGATCCGCCACGATGATAATTCCTGTAAGATGCAAAAGATTATTGCGGAAACAGGAATAATCCATGGATCGTCTGGATGCTATGCAGGGCTTCGTCCTCGCCGTGGAAGAGGGCAGCCTCGCCGCTGCCGGACGCCGGCTCGGCCGTTCCCCCGCCGCCATGACTCGGGCGCTCGAATCCCTCGAGCAGCGCCTCGGCGCCAGGCTGCTTCAGCGCACGACCCGGGCCCTCAGCCTCACCCGGGCGGGCGAGCGCTATCTCGCCGCCTGCCGCCGGGTGCTGGCCGAGCTGGCGGCGGCCGAGCGCGCCAGCGCCGAAGCGGAGGCCGAGCTTCGCGGACTCCTGACGCTCACCTCGCCCGCGACCTTCGGACGCCTGCATGTACGCCCGATGGTGGACGGCTTTCTCGCGGCCAATCCGGGTTTGCGCCTGCGCCTGCTGCTGCTCGACCGCGTGGTGAATCTGCTGGAGGAGGGGATCGAGGCCGCGATCCGCATCGGACAACTGCCCGATTCCAGCCTGACTGCGGTGAAGGTGGGAGAGGTCCGCCGCCTGGTCGTCGCGAGCCCTTCCTATCTCGCCCGCGCCGGCCGCCCGCGCCGCCCGCAGGATCTCCGCCGGCATCGTTGCATCGTCTTTTCCAGCAACGCCGCCGAAGAGGTCTGGACTTTCGCCGGCGCCAAGTCCGGCCGCGCACGCGTCCGCTTGCGGCCGCGCCTCAACCTGAACGACGCCCAGTCGGCGGTCGCCTCGGCGGCGGAAGGCCACGGCATCACGCGCGTGCTCTCATATCAAGCCGAGAGGGAGTTGAGGGATGGCAGGCTCCTGCGGCTTCTGAAGGACTTCGAGCCGCCGCCGCTCCCGGTCCAGATCGTGACCCTGCCCGCGCGCCCGGCGCCGGCGCGGCTCGCTGCCTTCACGGCCTTTGCCGTGCCGGCGCTGCGAGCGGTGCTGAAGAGGGTGGAAGAAGCGGTCAGAGCCAAACCGACAGGGTAGGCGACCAGCAGATCGAGCCTCGCGGGCGCCGCCAACTACATGAACCCCCCGCTTCCCAGCCATGCCCCGAATTGCCTGAGGCCAGACACGATGAAGCGCAGTTGGGGAAAATACATGATCGCACCGACCGCTACGGCGGCGGCGAGCAGGGCCCAGGTGAGCCGGCTGAGGGCTTTTTCCTCGGCGAGGAACCTGTGGATCATGGGCATTGCCTGTCACCTCCGCGGCCGGCTGCCGTTCGCCCGCCGGGCGAACCGGCCTAATCCTCAGACTATATGAGCCCTTCGGTACGGTTGGGGCAATGGGGGGCAGGCTATGCGAAAACCCCGGCAGTGCTTCAGTTTGAATTTCTGGATTGGGCGGATTGCGCGAACTGGGGCCCTCGCCTGCGGACCTGAAGCCCACCGGTGACATGCGGACCTCAAACCTGAGCGTCGAGTGGACTATGATGGCTCCCATGTCCGACTTCGCCCCCGCCTCAGCCGATCAAAAACCCGACGAGGCCGCGCTACCGCGCGCGATCCTCTTCGATCTCGACGACACGATCTTGGCCGCCGGCCAAAGGCTGGAAGTCCTCAGGCTGATTGCTGGCGAATTCGAGTCTGAGTTGGCCCCCTTGCCGCCCGATGGCGTGGCCGAGCAGCTGGATGCAGCCCTCGCGGAGTTCTGGTCGGATCCGGCGCGTCACAAGATTGCGCGTTTCGGGTTATCCGAAGCTCGCCAGCAGGTGATCGCCGACGCGTTCATCGCCACCGGTTCGACGCACATGACTCGGGAACTGGCCGAGCGCTTCGCGGCTCGCTTCACGGCCGATCGCGAGCGGTTGACTGATTTCTTTCCCGGGGCCCGGGAGACTATCGAGATACTGAAGGCTCGCGGCGTTCGGATGGCGCTTGTGACCAATGGCGACTCTGCCACCCAGCGCGCCAAGATCGAGCGGTTTTCACTCGCTCCTCTGTTCGATCACATTCAGATCGAAGGCGAGCACGCCTTCGGCAAGCCTGACGAACGTGCCTACCTCCATGCGATGAGCGCTTTGGGCGTAGAGGCACACGAAACCTGGATGGTAGGCGACAATCTGGAGTGGGAAGTTGCCGCCCCACAGAAGCTGGGCATCTTCGCTATCTGGCATGACGGACTTGGGAGGGGATTGCCGGAGGGCAGTACCGTGCGGCCAGACAGGGTCATCCGGGCGATTTCCGAGTTGCTCAAGCCGTAATTCAAGCTGAGGCGCTACCCGATTGCGCCAACTGCTCCACCGCCGCGGGTTACGATTCATAGTGATCGGAATCTGTTCTGGATCGTTCGCCAGACTCGCCTACTGTCCTGATAGGTGATGCAAGCGTTTCTGACTGGCGCCACCGGCTTTGTCGGTTCCTTTCCGGTACCGGCACTCATCAATGCGGGCCATCGATCCACGGCACCCCGCATCGCTGAGATTTTGCACAGCCTGGGAGGCGCCGGCTTGCCGCCTCAGTGCTCCGTCGGCTTGCCGATATTGCGCTGGAGCAGGAGATAGAGCTTGCCGATGTCGGCCGTGAGAAAGGCGGTGTTCAGCACGTCGTCGGGATCGGCGCGCCCGGATTCGGCCAGGAGAGTCTCGAACTTGGCGATGAAACGGGCGGCGAGCTCGCGGAAGCGCTCGTCCTTGCCGAAGCGATCGACGATCCCCTTGACGGCGTAGCTGTCCTTCTGGCGCAGCAGGTGGCGCGCGAAGGCCGAGCGGTCGCCCTTCTTGTAGCGCCGCCAGACGTCGTCGGGCACATCGGCATCGAGCAGGCGCGCGATGTCGAGGGAGAGGCCGTTGAGCTCGGTCACCATTTCCGCCGCCGCCTGCAGGAAGCTCTCGCGCCGGGCGCGTTCGCGGGCGGCATCGAGAGTTTCGATCTGCTTCTGGGCGGTCGCGCCGGCGGCGGCCAGCGACTGCTTCTGCCGCTCCAGCGCCTTTGCAAGCTGGGCGATGCGGCTCATGGATTCCGTGACGGCGGCGGTCAGTTTCTCCGCCTGCTCCTCCAGCCCGCCGCCGATGCCGCCGGCATGGTCGCGCACGTAGTCGGCGGCGCTCATCATCGTCTTGGCCTTGACCTCGATCTGATCGCCGATGGCGCCGAGCTGGCGCGCGGCCGCTTCGGCCGCGGAGTTGAGGCGCTCGGTCTGCTCCTTCACTTCGTCGCGGAGCGCTACCACGCCGCCGCGGGCTTCCTCGGCGCGCGCACCCAGGTTGCCGGAAGCGGCCGCGATCTCGGCGATGGGCGGCATCAGCTTGTCCCGGACCGAGGCCGCAAGCTCGCCGCAGGTCGAGGCCAGCCGCCCCAGCTCGGCAAGCTGTTCGCCGACCGCGACCCTGACGGCGTTCGCCTGCTCGGTCGCCTGGCGCGCCGTGGTGACGAGTGCCTCGGACTCGCCCTTGAAGGCATGGGTCGCATCCTCCGCCTGACGCGAGGCCTCGGCGGCGGCAAGCCCAAGCTCCGCGGAAAGCTCGCGCACGGTCTGGCGCAACGCGGTCACCCGCTGGTCGCCCTCGCCCGCGGCCTGGCTCAAGGCCTGGCGCTGCATGCTGAGCGCGGTGGCGATCGCCTGCTGGCGTTCCAGCGCCTCGGCCGCGGTGAGGGAAAGCGCCGTGGCACCGTCCAGCAGCGACTTGCCCAGCTCGGCGATGCGGTCATGCTCGCGCGCCGTGGCCTGGGTCAGCTCGGCGCTGTGCTGGCGATAGGTGTCGGCGACGCCGAGCGCCCGGGTCGCCACGGCGTCGGTTTCGGCCGAGAGCTGTTGCAGGCGCTGGCTGATATCGCCGTGAAGTAGGACGACGCTGCCCGTCGCCTCTCCTGTCGACCGGACAATTTCCTCCACTTGCCGGCGCAAGGCGGCGGCGAGCGCGCCCGCGTCGCCGGACGCCTGGGTCATGGCTTCGGCCAATGCCCGGGTCTCGGCGCGGAACGAGGTGACGATGGCCTGGGCCTCGCCGGCGATGCGGTCGGCGACGGTGGCGCTGTCGGACGACTGGGTCTTCAGCGATTCGTGCAATCCCTTGCTCGCCAGCTCCATGGCGGCGAAGCCTTCTATCACCTGCTCGGTCTCGCGCCGGAGCTCGCGCAGGGTTTCCGCCCCCCGCGCGGTCATCTCGCGCGTGAGGTTCTCGCTTTGCTGCTGGAGCTGGCCGGCCAGGGTCTCGTGCTGGCGGGTGAGCTCGCTGCCCAGGGTCCGGCTATGCGCTTCGAAGCTGTTGGAGAACTCTTCCGTGCGCCGCTCCAAGGCGCCGAAGCCTTCCATCACCTGTTCGGTCTCTTGCCGAAGCTCGCGCAGGGTCTCCGTCCCCTGGGCGGTCATCTCGCGCGTCAGGGTCTCGGTTTGCTGCTGGAGCTGGCCGGCCAGGGTCTCGTGCTGGCGGGCGAGCTCGTTGCCGAGACTCCGGCTGTGCGCTTCGAAGCTGTGGGCGAACTCTTCCGTGCGGCGCTCCAGAAGCCGGCCGACCTCGTTCGCCGCTTCGCCGGCTTCCGAGGCCGAGCGCGTCAGCTGCGTGAGGTGGGTCAGCATCTGCTCCTGGACCCTCTCGCCGCGGAAAATCAGGTTGTCGAACAGGTCGTCCATGGCCAGCGCGCGCAGCCGGATCTGGGTCTCCATCTCCTCCACCGCCTTGCCGGCGGCGCCGAGCAGAATGTCGGCATGCTCTCGGGTGACCTTGACGAAGGCGGCCGGCTGCTCGGCCAGACGGTCCGCCATGGCGGCCAGTTCCGCCGAGGGCTTGGCGAAGGCCTGGCGGGCGTATTCCACCTGGGCGCCGAACCCGGCCGCCTGGGCCTCCAGGCGCTGGCCCGATTCGGCGATGGCGATTTCCAGCTGTCCGATCTCCCTGCGCAAGCCCACCGTCACGGCGCCGATACGGTCTTCCAAAGTCTTGGCCTCGCCGGCCAGGCGCAGCTTCGCCCGCTCGACCTCATTCACCAGATGCTCGGCCACGCCGGCGATGCGCTTCGACTGGGTGTCGAGGGCATCGGCGGTGGCTTGCAGCCGGCTTTGGGCGTTGGTGCTGGCGGCGTTCAGAGTCTCGACCTGCCGGCGCATGGCGTCGGCGATGCGCATGGTCTTGGCTTCGGTCTCCGAGAGCGGCACGGAAAGCCGGCGCACTTCCTCCTCCAGCGCGGCCGCGGGTCGGTGCGCGCCGCCGCCGCTGCTGAAGCCGCGGCGCATGGCGGAGAGGATCAGCCAGAGCACGGCCAGCGGCGCGGCGAATCCGGCGACAAGCCCGCCCATCTCGCCCGGCGGCAGGTCGCTGAGGGTGCTCCAGCCGACTCGGGCCTGAACGTAGATGGCGAAGGCGACCACCCAGAGCAGGCTGATCAGGAGGCCGATGGAAAAGCTGCTGCTGCGGCCGGGCGCCTGCTCGGGCGTGCTCATGGGCTTGGACCTAGGCCGCCAGGCGCCGGCGGCGGATCAGGCCGAGGATCTCGGCCGCCGCGCGGGGGATGTTGGTGCCGGGGCCGTAGATGGCGGCGACGCCGGCCTTCTTCAGGAACTCGTGGTCATGAGGCGGGATGACTCCGCCGCAGACGACCAGCACGTCCCGCGCGCCCGCCGCGGCCAGGGCCTGGATGAGCTGGGGCACCAGGGTCTTGTGGCCGGCGGCCTGGGTCGAGACGCCGACCACATGGACGTCATTTTCCACCGCCTGGCGCGCGGCCTCCTCCGGCGTCTGGAACAGGGGGCCGATATCCACGTCGAAGCCGATGTCGGCAAACGCGGTCGCGATCACCTTGGCGCCGCGGTCATGGCCGTCCTGGCCGAGCTTCACCACTAGCAGCCGCGGCCGGCGTCCCCGTTCCTCGGCGAAGGCGGCCACGTCCTGCTGGATGCGATGGAACTCGGGATCGCCCTCATAGGCGCCGCCGTAGACGCCAGCGATGGCGCGCGTCGTCGCCCGATGGCGGGTGAAGATCTTTTCAAGCGCGCTCGAGACTTCGCCCACCGTGGCGCGGGCCCGCATCGCATCGATGGCAAGGGCCAGCAGGTTGCCCTCGCCGCGCGCCGCTTCGCTCAGCGCCTGCAGAGCTTTCTCGACCTTGGCATGGTCGCGGGTGGCGCGGATCTGGGCCAGCCGCGCGACCTGTGCCGCGCGCACCTTGCTGTTGTCGATGTCGAGGACCTCGATGGGCGGGCTTTCCTCGGACCGGTATTTGTTGACCCCGACGATGACCTCTTCGCCCCGGTCGATCCGGGCTTGCCGGCGCGCCGCCGCTTCTTCGATCCTCAGCTTCGGCATGCCGCTTTCTACCGCCTTGGTCATTCCGCCCAGCGCCTCGACCTCGGCGATCAGCGTCTCGGCTGCCGCCGCCAGCGAGGCGGTGAGGGATTCGACGAAATAACTGCCCGCCAGCGGATCTACGGTGCGGGCGATCTGGCTCTCCTCCTGGAGGATGAGCTGGGTTGCCCGCGCGATCGCCGCCGAGGCCTCGCTCGGCAGAGCAAGCGCCTCGTCGAAGGCGTTGGTGTGGAGCGACTGTGTCCCGCCCAGCACGGCGGCCAGCGCCTCGATGGTGGTGCGCACCACGTTGTTGTACGGGTCCTGCTCGGTCAGGCTGACGCCCGAGGTCTGGCAATGGGTGCGCAGCGCCAGGCTCGCCGGGTCCTTGGGCCCGAAAGGCCGAATGAGCTTCGCCCAGGTGAGGCGCGCGGCGCGCAGCTTGGCGATCTCCATGAAGAAGTTCATGCCGATGCCGAAGAAGAAGGAGAGGCGGGGCGCGAAGGCATCGATTGCCAATCCGCGCGACAGCGCCGCCCGGACATACTCCAGTCCGTCCGCCAACGTGAAGGCCAGCTCCTGCACCGCCGTGGCGCCCGCCTCCAGCATGTGGTAGCCGGAAATCGAGATCGAGTTGAACTTCGGCATCTCCGCCGCCGTGTAGGCGATGATATCGGCGACGATGCGCATGGAGGGTCCGGGCGGATAGATGTAGGTGTTCCGGACCATGAATTCCTTCAGGATGTCGTTCTGGATGGTGCCCGAGAGCCGGCGCCGGGCCACGCCCTGCTCCTCGCCGGCGACGATGAAGGCCGCCAGCACCGGCAGCACGGCGCCGTTCATGGTCATGGAGACGCTCATCTGGTCGAGCGGGATGCCATCGAACAGGATCTTCATGTCCTCGACGCTGTCGATGGCCACGCCCGCCTTACCCACGTCGCCCACCACGCGCGGATGGTCGGAATCGTAGCCCCGGTGGGTGGCGAGGTCGAAGGCGACCGAAAGGCCCATCTGGCCGGCGGCAAGATTGCGCCGGAAGAAGGCGTTGGAATCCTCGGCCGTGGAGAAGCCGGCATATTGGCGGATGGTCCAGGGCCGGTTGGCGTACATGGTGGCCCTGGGCCCGCGCAGGTAAGGCGCGAAGCCGGGCAGGCTGTCCAGCTGCTCGAGGCCTTCGAGGTCGGCGGCGGTATAGAGGGGCTTTACCGGAATCCCCTCGGGCGCCTTCCAGACAAGCGAATCCACGGGCTTCCCGCCCAGCTCACGGGCGGCCAGCGCCGCCCAGTCGGCCAGCGATCGCTTGTCGAATTCACTCAAGAAATCGAGCCCCTTATTGCCTGTCTGCCTGAGTATACCGGACCCCTTCCGCGGCCGTCTATGCAGGCCCGGGCATGGAGGCAGCGTCTCATTCTCGCCATGATCCATGGCGAAGGTCGGCCGGATCGCTTTCGGGGCGGGAGTGACCTGGCGGGGCGCGGTCTGGCACAGTCGGCGAGGCAAACGAGTGGGAGCCCATGAATCGTCTTGGCGTTCTTATGCTGCTGGCGCTGCTGCTTCTGGCGCACTCGGCCCTCGCTGATGGGGACGCTTGCGCCGGTGCCGCGAAGCCCGGCTGGACCGAACAGGAGAGCTGGACCTGGGCCCGGATCTGCGCCGGCTTGCCCGCCGATCTCATGGTTCCCTATGCCGGAGAGCCGGCCAAGCGCCGGCTTTCGCCCGGCTTCCTCGCGGCTCTCGTCTTCGATCCGACCTTGAGAGCCCTGGTCCCCCATCAGGGCTTGCGAATCGCGAGCGCCAGTTTCGAGGGCGCGGTCGATCTTTCCAACGCCGCGCCGGGGTTCGAGATCGCCATCGAGCGCAGCGAGTTCGCCGGCGATGTCGATCTGCACGGCCTCGTCGATGGCGCCAACATCTCGTTCGCCGCTTCCCGGTTCCTCGGCCGGCTGAACCTCGACGGCGCCAGGATCGGCGGCGACCTCGACCTCGAAGCTGCCACGGCCGAGGACATCTCCCTGCGTCGGGCCAGCATCGCGGGAAGCCTTGCGATGGACCTGATCGCCGTCGCCAAGGATTTCGATCTGGAGCGGATCTCGATCGCCCATAACCTGAACCTCCGGCGCGCGTCGCTCTCTGGCATCAACCTGCTCGCGGCCTCGGTCGCCTCGGACCTCACCATGGACGATGTCAGCATCGCGGGCTGGGCCTGGATCGAGAACCTGCAACTGGGCAGCGACCTCTACCTTCGGCGCGCCCATCTCCAGAAGACCGACCTGGTGAACGATTCCATCGGCGGCAATCTGGTGATGACCGGGGCGGTCGCGACCGCCAGGCTCAATCTTTCGGGCACGAAGATCGGCGGCGACGCCCTCCTCGACCATGGCAAGTTCGCCGCCATCGCCATGCCCGATGCCAATGTCGGCTATGGCCTGCGCCTGGACGCTTCCCACGTCAGCGGCCCCCTGATGCTGGCCGCCAGCCATGTCGGGCATCTCCTCTCCCTGGGGAAAGGCGCGGTGTTCGACGGCGAGGTCGATGCCAACTACGCCAAGATCGACGGCGGCGCGGTGCTCACCGGGGCCGAGTTCGCCGGCGACGTGCTGATGAACGGGGTCAGCATCGGCCAGAGCCTCAGCATAACGGACGACGCCAGCATCGCCGGGCGCCTGCGCATGACCTTCGCCCATGTGGGGGCCAATGTCGATCTGACGGGCGGGCGGTTCGACACGGTCGATCTCACCGGCACCTCCGTGGGCGCGGAAATCCGTCTCGCCAGCAAGGGCCTGTCGGCCATCGCCTGGAGCCCCGCCGGGCATCTGACTCTGCGCAATGTCGATGCCAAGGCGCTGCAGGATCTGCCCGAGGCCTGGCCCGCCGTGGTCGATCTCGAAGGCTTCACCTACCAGCAGCTGGGCGGCTATCACGAGTCCGAAGGCAGCGACGTGGGCGCGCGCGATGCCGAGAGCTTCGTCGCCTGGCTCGCCAAGCAGCGGCAGTATTCGCCCCAGCCCTATCGGACGCTGGCCGGGGTTCTGCGTGCCTCGGGCTATCCGGAAAAGGCCCGGGCGATCCTCTATGCCGGCGACTTGCGCGCCTGGCAGGGCGAGACGGGGCTCGTCTGGTGGTACGACGCCCTGCGCTGGGCGATCATCGGCTTCGGGGTCTATCCCGAGCGCTCGGCGCTCTGGATTCTGGTGCTGGTGCCGCTGGGCGCCGTCGTCTTCGGCTTCGAGCCCACGGTGCGTTTGCGTTCCATGCAGCCGGTGGATCGCCTGATCTACAGCTTCGATGCCCTGCTGCCCTTCATCACGCTGCGTCAGGAACACAACAGCTTCGATCTCCAGGCTTGGCCCAAATACTATCTCTACTTCCACAAGGTCATGGGCTATGTGCTGACCGCCTTCCTGGTGGCGGCGCTGACGGGCGGGGGATGAGCCAGATGAGCCACTGTGCCGGCGTTCGCAATCTCTTCCTCTTGGAGCCGGGGATCGCCTATCTCAATCACGGCGCCTTCGGCGCTACGCCGCGCGAAGTGATGGCCGCCTCGGAAAGCTGGCGCCGGCGGCTGGAAGCCGAGCCGACCCGATTCATGGAAAGCGAGCGCGCGCCGGCCTTAAGGCAGGCGCGCGCGGAAATGGCGGGCTTTGTCTCGGCGGCGCTGGAGGACCTCGTCCTGGTGGAGAATGCCACGGCCGGCTGCAATGCCGTGCTGCGCTCCCTCGCCTTGAAGCCGGGGGCGGAAATCCTGACGGTCGACCACGGCTATCCGGCGGTGCTGAAGGTTCTGCGCCACGTGGCGGGACTGTCGGGCGCGAGGTTGATCGAGGTCGTGCTGCCCTTTCCCTTCGAGGGACCCGAGGCGATCCTGGAAGCGGTCCTTGCCGGGATAACGCAGCGGACCCAACTCGTGGTCCTCGACCTCATCACCTCGCGTTCGGCGACCATCCTGCCCGTGGCGCCGATCATCGAGGCCGCCCACGCCGCGGGCGCTCGGGTGCTGATCGACGCCGCCCATGCGCCCGGGCATATCGAGCTCGATGTGCCGGGCCTCGGCGCGGACTGGGTGACCGGCAACGCCCACAAATGGCTGTTCGCACCCAAGGGCACGGCCTTTCTGTGGGCCGCGCCGGCGGCGCAGGACGGCCTCCATCCGACGGTCATCTCCCACGGCTACGGCCAGGGCTTCGAGGAAGAGTTCGCCTGGACCGGCACCAGCGATCCCAGCAATTGGCTCGCCCTGCCGACGGCGATCGACTTCTACCGGCGCATGGGCGACGGCGCGATCCGGGAGCGCAACCGTGCGCTGGCGGCCGAAGCGGCCGCCTTGCTGCAAGGCGAGCTTGGCGCTTTACCGGCGGCGGCGCCCAATATGCGCGGCGCCATGGCCTCGCTGGCGCTGCCCATGGCCGACCCCGCCGACTGCCGGGCGGCCGAAGCGCTCCAAGGCCGCCTGCTTGATCGCCATCGTATCGAGGTTCCCATCTTCCCCTTCGCCGGCCGCATCTGGCTCCGGCTTTCGGCTCAGATCTACAACGAGTTGGCCGACTACGAGCGCCTCGCCCAGGCTTTGAAGGCGGAACTCCAGTAAGGCAATTTTTGGTTTGGCAAGAGGGCGAGCTTCAGGCTCGCGGACAACACGCGGATTCAGCGCGCCGGCTAGGCCCCATCGACGCGACTAGGCCCCATCGACGCGATAGGCGGAAACACTCAAATCCCCCGTCCAGCTCCACATGGCGAGCAGCGGTTCGCTGTCCGTCCGCATGGCGTGGCGCTCCCAAGGGGCGTGGCGGATGAGCGTACCGGGCGCCATGGCGCGAAATTCGCCGTCCGCCTTCTGCCAGCGGGCGGTTCCGCTCAGCACATAGTAGAGCTCCTCGGCCGCGTGGTTGTGGGGCGGGTAGAGGCTCTCCGGCGTCTGCACATAGAGACCGAAGCGCAAGCCCTCGCGTTGGGCCAGGCCTTCCGGCCCGACGATTTCCACATAGGCCGAGCGCCCGGCGAAGCTCGCCGGCATCTTGAAGTCGCCGACGGTCCAGGGAACGGCCGGGGCGCAAGCCTTGAGGAGCGGAGCGAGAGGACCTGGCGGAAGGTTCGCCAGCGCTCCTGAGAGACTGGCGAGCGCTGGCTGGGCTTGCGCCGCCGGCAGCGCAAAACCCGGCGAGGAATCGCCAAGCTGCTTGGCCAGCGCCATCGCGCTGCGATCGCCCGTCGCCCGATAGGCCTCGGCGCAGCCGGCGACCAGGGCGGCAAGGTCCGGTGTCGACAACCCGTGCCGGCCTCTCGTTTCCATTCCACGATCCCTCAGAAAAAACTCGGACTCACGCGCCGGCGGCCTTGCGCGCACGCCGCCAGGCGGCCGGCGGCGTGCCGTATTGCTGGCGGAAAGCGCGGATGAAAGCGGCTTCGGACTTGTAGCCGACCTCCTCGGCGACGCCCAGCAGCGGCGTGGCACCGTCGGCGAGGCGCTGCGCGGCCAGGCGCATCCGCCATGCCGCCAGATATTTCATGGGCGGCTCGCCGACCAGGCGCTGGAAGCGCTCGGCCAGGACCGAGCGCGAGAGCCCGCAGGCCCGCCCCAACTTCTCCACCGTCCAGTCTTCGGCGACCCGGCCGTGGAGCAGGGCGAGCGCGCGACCCACGGCCGGATCGCGCAAGGCCGCGAGCCAGCCCCGCTCGTCTTCGGGCATGCTCTCGATGTAGCGGCGCAGGACCTCGATGAACAATAGCTCGGAGAGCTTGGCCTGGGCCGTCTCGAAGCCCGGCCGCTCCGATCCTTGCCCCCGGTCGGCGACGAACTCCAGTGTGCTGCGCATCCAGTCGCCGGCCGGCCCTTCACGAAGATCCACCGTCAATGCCGACGGCAGGACGGTCGCCAATGTGCTGGCGATTCCCCGCTCGCATCCGAGATAGCCGCACAGGATGCGGGTGACCGCCCCGCCGCCACCATGGGTGATCTGCAGCAAGCCGTCCGGCGAGGGCTCGACCAGGCTGAGGCTGTTCACCGGCGCCAGTTCCAGGGAGCTGCCCATGAGATGGCGGTCGTTGCGCGACAGCAGCACGGCATGGCCGGCGCCGATCTCGACCGGGCGCTGGCCCTGGGGCTTCAGCGTGAAGCGGCCTTCCCGCACATAGTGATAGAGGATCACCGCCTCGGAGCCGTTCAGCATCGGCCGGCAGACCTCGGGTTCGAGCTGCGTGGAAATGCACCAATGCGCGCTGAACTCGGCGCGAAGGAAGACAGCGCCGGTCAGCCGGATCGTCCGCAAAACATCCGAAAGCGCGTCCATGCCCGCTTGCCGTCGCCCGTTTGCCGTCGAATGTGAAAACGCGGGAGGTGCCAATCCGATCCGGCGTCCGGGGCAGGAATCCCGGACGGGCTGCAAAGACAAGACCCCTCGTATCGGCGATGCTAGCACCGCGTTGGGGCGGAGACCACGTCGCCGGCCGGACGCGAACGAGTCGGCCGCGGCGCTAGAGCAAGATCGGGCCAGCTTCTATCAAGCTGACCCGTGAATCTTGCTCTACATGTTAGGATCAGAGCCTGATTCACGTCTCAAGCCGAGCAGGCTTGAGACGATCAGGCTCTTGGCCTGGCCGACCCGTTGGTATGGAATGCCCAAAAAAGGAGAGACGACATCATGGCCGATCTGAAGGGTCAGTGCTTTTGCGGCGCGGTAGAGCTGAGCGTTGCGGGAATGCCGGAGGCGATGGGCTATTGCCATTGCGCCTCTTGCCGCTCCTGGGCGGCGGCACCGGTCAACGGGTTTTCCCTGTGGAAGCAGGATTCGGTGAAGGTGACCAAGGGCGCCGAACATGTCGGCGTCTACCGCAAGACGGATCGCAGCCATCGCCAGTTCTGCAAGCTCTGCGGCGGCCATCTGATGACCGCCCATCCCCATTGGCAACTGATCGACGTCTATGCCGCGGTCCTGCCCGGGCTCAAGTTCGAGCCGAAGCTCCATGTGAACTACGGCGAGACGGTGATGGCGATGCGCGACGGCCTGCCGAAGCTGAAGGACCTGCCGAAGGAGATGGGCGGCACGGGCGAAGTTCTTTCGGAATAGCGCGCGCTTTTGCGTCGCATCGACGAGCGCCACGGGCGACCGGTGCCGGGAGATCGACGCCGCCGTGGACCGGGACAGCAGTTTCCTTGCGCAGCAAGCGGCGAAGGCCGCGGGCCTGCCGCCTAACGCATAGCGCCTAGCGGCATCGAACTCGAGGCGGCAGCAAAATCGCCAGCCTCAGCCGGGACTCGGTGGCCGGCCCGTCGAATCCCATTGCCGGGCCGCTCGCGAAGACGGAAGCTGATGTCCCGATTCCGTCCCAGGAGAACGCCCATGGTCGACGCGCCCAGCACCCCTGCCGCCGGTCCTGCCCTCGAGGCGCTTCGCCATAAATGGGGCCTGGTCCTGGCGCTGGGCGTCGGCCTGGTGGCCTGCGGGTTCGTGGCCTTGATGAGCGTGGTCGTGGCGACCGCCGTGACCGTGCTGTGGGTCGGCGTGATGATGATCATCGCCGGCGTCATCGAGATCGTCCACGGCCTGCAGCACAGGGGCTGGGGCAGGGCGACCCTGTGGGTCGTGGCCGGCATCTTCTATATCGTCGGCGGCTTCTTCGCCGTCATCAATCCGCTGCTGGCCTCCGTCGTGCTCACCCTGCTGCTGGGCTTCGCCCTGGTCGCCGCCGGCATCGTGCGCTTCCTGCTGGGGTATCGCTTGAAGGGCGACGAGCATTCGGGCTGGATCATGATCTCGGGCCTGGTCACCTTCCTTTTCGGCCTCATCATCCTGGTCCATTGGCCGTTTTCGAGCCTCTATGTGCTGGGCATCATCCTGGGCGTCGATCTGATCCAGGCGGGAATCGGCTGGATCAATCTGGGGCTGTTCCTGAAGAAGACGGCCTGAGGAGGCGGGCCTTGGATCGGCTGCTGAAACGCCGGAACGGAAAGGCGCCGTCGTGACCTGGGCAACGGACGAAGGCGTGTTCCGGCTCGGCAAGCTCGCCTTGCAGTCAGGTGCCGCGATCGCGGATGCGTCGATCGCCTGGAAGTCCCACGGGCGCCTCTCCGCCGCCAAGGACAACGCGATCCTCTATCCGACCAGCTATTCGGCCCAGCATCCCGATCTCGAATGGCTGATCGGGCCGGACAAGGTGCTGGACCCGACGCGTTGGTTCATCGTGATCCCGAACATGTTCGGCAACGGCCTCTCCTCCTCGCCCTCCAACAGCGCGAACTATCCGCCGCTGGTCACGGCCTGGGACAATGTGCAGGCGCAGCACAGACTGTTGCGCGAGCAATTCGGGATCGAGCGGCTCACTTGCGTCTACGGCTGGTCCATGGGCGCGCAGCAGGCCTATCACTGGGCCGCGGCGTTTCCCGACCAAGTGCAGCGCATCGTCGTCAATTGCGGCAGCGCGCGGACCGCCGTGCACAACCGCGTGTTCCTTGCCGGGCTGATGGCGATCCTGGAAGCGGCACCCGAGCATCTCGGCCAGGGCCGCTTCTCGGCCGAGCCCGCGGCCGCCATGCGCGCCTTCGCCCGGGTCTATGCCGGCTGGGGGCTCAGCCAGGATTTCTACCGGGCGGACCTGCACCTGAACGCGACAACGCCGGATCTGGAGACCTTCCTCAAGCTCGGCTGGGAGGAGCGTTTCGGCCTGCGCAAGGCGGCCAACCTCTATGCTCAGCTCCAGACCTGGAGCGCCGGCGACATCAGCGCCAACCCGCTCTATGACGGCGATCTCGCGAAGGCGCTCCGCGCCATCCGCGCCGCCGTCCTGCTGATGCCGGGCGCGACCGATCTCTATTTCCGCGTCGCCGACAACGAGGCTGAAGCGAGATACTTGGCCAATTGCCGACTCCGGCCGATCCCCAGCATCTGGGGCCACCGGGCCGGGAACCCGATGACGAACCCCGCGGACGCGGCATTCATACGGGGCGAGGTGAGGCGGCTTCTGGAGCAGCCCGCGCCCTGACGAAGCTGCGGCTCGTCGCCCGTCTACAGCGCGACGCGGGTTTCGATCGCATCGAAGGGTGCCGTGACGCCGGTCCGTTCGTCGGCTCTCTCCAGAAGCCCGGCCTGTGCCAGCGCCTCGACATCGTCGTGGGCGCGCCTATAGCCCCTGTCGAGGGCCTGAGCCAGCGCACAAAAGTCCGGATATCCCTTCTGCGATTCACCCCGTCCCGCGGACGGAAAGCAGTTGGCTCGACGGCCGCCATGACAGCAGATGACCGCTATGCTAGCGTGACTTCGATGGCAACCGTTGAAGACATCGAGAAGGCGGTGGCCGAATTGCCGCCGGAACAGCTTCGAAAGTTTCGCGCCTGGTTCGCGGAATTCGAGGCCGCCCGCTTCGATCAGGCGATCGAGCGGGACGCGAAGGCGGGCCGTCTGGATCGACTCGCCGAACAGGCACTCGCGGACTACCGCGCCGGCCGCGCGCGAGAGCTGTGAAGCATGCCGCGAGCCCGCCTTTCTGGACTGCCTATGCCCGGCTCCCGGATGACGTCCGCGGGCTCGCCGACAAGAGTTATGACCGACTGAAGGCGAACCCGCGGCATCCTTCCCTGCAACTGAAGAAGGTCGGCCGCTTCTGGTCGGTTCGGGTCGGGAGTCGCTACCGTGCGCTGGCGGTGGAGGTCGACAGTGGCTTGCTGTGGTTCTGGATCGGATCGCACGCCGACTACGACGCCTTGGTTTGACGGGAGTGCTGGGGTCAGAGTGGACTTTCGCCCCAGTTGCGCGTTGACCAAGGCCCACCAGAGTCCACTTTGACTCGAAATCTTCATGAGAGCGCTGGGATCATCAGGGGCCGGTCAGGGCGTGACAATCCACTCCCGCCCCGGATCTTCCTCCTACCACTCACGCGGCCGGGGCCAGTTTCTGTACCCTGATCTTGCCGGCCTTTCTTTGAACCTGGGCCAGATCGTAGTCCATCTGGAGTCCGAGCCATGTTTCAGGGCTGCTGCCAAATGCCTTGGCCAGCCTGAACGCCATCTCGGGCGATATTCCCGACTTGCCGTTGAGCAACTCGGAAAACGCCTTGCGCGTCACACCCAAGCCCTTCGCGGCGGCCGTTACGGTCAATCCCAGAGGTTCGATGCACTCCTGCCGGACGATCCGGCCGGGATGCGGGGGATTCTTCATCAGCATATTGTTGTCCTCCTAGTGATAGTCAACCAAGTCAACATCGGCGGCGGCGCCGTCCTCGAAACGGAACACAATGCGCCAATTCGCCCGCACGGTGACTGCCCAGAAACCCCTCAAGTCGCCTTTCAGGGGATGCAGGCGGAATCCGGGCAAATCCATATCGTCCGGTGTCGTCGCGCGATTCAGCACGAAAAGGATATTTTCCACCTTGTCCAGGAATTCGGGGCGAATGCCTTTGCGCTCGCCATCCTCGAAAAGTCGCTTCAATCCCTTGTGCCTGAAGCTGCGTATCACGTTATCGGTGTAACCTATAACGTGTCAGGTATCAATCTCCGGCTTGAACTAACGCAGTACGGCCAAGAACCATCGGATTGGCATAGGTACCCAACCCTGGCGTCGAGGCGCAATGCATCCGGCTTCTGGCGGAATCCCGAGATTGGCCGGACGGGCTACTGCGCGAGCGGTGCGAGTATCCCAATCCGCTGACGTTCATGCGCGCAAGACCGGCGCGAACAGCCGCTGGCGCAGCTTTGACAGTGCGACGACTGGCGAAGCAAGTTTGAGAGGGAATACTGTGTCTACCCCGCCCTCTTCATCTTCTTCGGCGCCGCCGCAGCGTCTTCCTCGAACAGCGCCGCCAGCTGATCCATCACCGCGCCGCCCAGCTGCTCCGCGTCCACCAGGGTGACGGCGCGGCGGTAGTAGCGGGTCACGTCGTGGCCGATGCCGATGGCGACCAGCTCGACGGGGGAGCGGGATTCGATCCAGTCGATGACTTCGCGCAGGTGCCGCTCCAGGTAGTTGCCCGGATTGACCGACAAGGTCGAGTCGTCCACTGGCGCGCCGTCGGAGATGACCATGAGGATGCGCCGCTGCTCGGTGCGGGCAAGCAGGCGATTGTGAGCCCAGAGCAGGGCCTCGCCGTCGATGTTTTCCTTGAGGATGCCCTCGCGCAGCATCAGGCCGAGGCTCTTGCGGGCGCGCCGCCATGGCGCGTCGGCCGACTTGTATACGATGTGGCGCAGATCGTTGAGGCGCCCGGGATTGGCGGGCTTGCCGGCCGCGATCCAGCGCTCGCGCGATTGCCCGCCCTTCCACATTCTTGTCGTGAAGCCCAGGACCTCCACCTTGACCCCGCAGCGCTCCAGCGTGCGGGCCAGGATGTCGGCGCTCATGGCGGCCACCGTGATGGGGCGCCCCCGCATCGAGCCGGAATTGTCGATGAGCAGGCTCACCACCGTGTCGCGGAATTCGGTGTCGCGCTCGCGCTTGTAGGAGAGCGGCGTCTCGGGGTTGACGACGACGCGGGAAAGCCGGGCGCTGTCCAGCATTCCTTCCTCGAGGTCGAACTCCCAGCTCCGGTTCTGCTGCGCCATCAGGCGGCGCTGCAGGCGGTTGGCGAGGCGGCCGACCACGGTCTGCAGATGGACCAGCTGCTGGTCGAGGAGTTGGCGCAGCCGCGCCAGCTCGTCGGCGTCGCAGAGCTCGGCCGCTTCCACCACCTCGTCGAAGTCCTGGGTGAAGGCGTGATAGAGCGGCTCGTTCTGGCCGCGCTTGCGGGGGTCGGTTTCCGGCGGCCGGCCGGGACGGTTGGGGCTGTCCTCGCCGCCCTCGCCCTTCATCTCGGCGTCGGTCTCGGCGTCCGCTTCGCCGGCATCCTCCTGGCCTTCCTCGGTCTCCGCGCCCTCCATGTCGGCGCTCTCGGCGGATTCCTTTTCGCCGCCCTGGCCCTCGGCCTCGTTGGGGTCGTCCTGGCGCTGGTCGTCGTCCTTCTGGTCGCTCTCCTCGGGCGTCAGGTCTTCCGCCCCCAGGTCGAGGTCGAGATCCTTGATGAGGCGCCGCGCGGTGCGGGCGTAGGCGCGCTGGTCGTGGATGAGATGGGCGAGCTCGGCCAGATCCGCCCGCGCCGCGTCGCCCAGCTCGGCCTGCCAGAGATCCACCAGCCGTTTGCCGCTGGCCGGCGGCCGCTCGCCGGTCAAGGCCTCGCGCGCAAACAGGCGCAGCGCCTCGCCGATGGGCGCGTGCTCGCGCTCGCTCACCCGGTTGAAGCCGCGCTGGCGGCAATGGTCGTCGAGCGCCGCGCTCAGATTGTCGGCCACGCCCTTCATGGCCAGCGCGCCGATGGCCTCGACCCGCGCCTGCTCGATGGCCTCGAAGATCTCCCGCGCGGCGTCGTTGCGCGGCGTCTCGCGGGCGTGGAGCTTACGGTCGTGATAGCGAAGCTTGAGAGCGATGGAATCGGCCGCACCGCGGGTCAGCGCCACATCCTCGGCCGGCAGGTCGCGGGCCGGCAGCGGCAGGCGCGCCTCGCTGCCGGCGATGCCCGGCTGGCCCGGCGCGAAGACCACGTTGATGTCGCCCTTATGCGCGATCGCCCGCATCGCCGCCGCGGTCGACCGGCGGAATTCGTCCATGCGGGATTCGCGCGCCGCCATGGGCTATGCCGCGTGCGTCGCTTCCCTCCCCCCTTGCGGGGGAGGGTTGGGGAGGGGGGTGCTGCAAGACGACATGAATGCGCGGTTGCCCCACCCCCTCCGCTCGCTTCGCTCGCCGGTCGATCCGCCTTGCGGCTCGACCCCGTCGAGGGGGAGGCGATTCCTTGGGGTCGCCATCACACCAGGGTCGCGCGGCCGGCGGATTGCTTCAGGTCGGCGCCGAAGCAACGCTGGTAGTATTCCGCCACCGTCGGCCGTTCCAGCTCGTCGCATTTGTTGAGGAAGGTGACGCGGAACGCGAAGGGGATGTCGGCGAAAATCTCGGCGTTCTCCGCCCAGGTCATCACCGTGCGCGGCGACATGACGGTCGAGATGTCGCCGTTGACGAAGCCGGCGCGGGTGAGGTCGGCCAGCCGCACCATGGCATCGATGGTCTTGCGCCCGGCCTCGGTGTCGTAGCTCGGCACCTTGGCCAGCACGATCTTCGCCTCCTCCTCATGGGGCAGGTAATTGAGGGTGGCGACGATGTTCCAGCGGTCCATCTGGCCCTGATTGATCTGCTGGGTGCCGTGGTAGAGACCGGTGGTGTCGCCCAGGCCCACGGTGTTGGCCGTGGCGAAGACGCGGAAGGCCGGGTGCGGCCGAATGACGCGGTTCTGGTCGAGAAGGGTCAGCTTGCCTTCCACCTCCAGCACCCGCTGGATCACGAACATGACGTCCGGCCGGCCGGCATCGTATTCGTCGAAGACGAGGGCCGTCGCCCGTTGCAGCGCCCAGGGCAGCAGGCCCTCGCGGAATTCGGTCACCTGCTTGCCGTCGCGCAAGACGATGGCATCCTTGCCGATCAGGTCGATGCGGCTGATGTGGCTGTCCAGGTTGACCCGGATGCAGGGCCAGTTGAGGCGCGCCGCCACCTGCTCGATATGGGTCGATTTGCCGGTGCCGTGATAGCCCTGGATGATGACCCGCCGGTTGTAGGCGAAGCCGGCCAGGATCGCGAGCGTGGTGTCGCGGTCAAACCGGTAGGCCTCGTCGATGTCGGGCACATGCTCGCTCGGCTTGCTGAAGGCCGGCACCTGCATGGCGCAGTCGATGCCGAAGGTCTGGGCAACCGCGATCGTGATGTCGGGCAAGGAGCCGTTGCCCGCGGGAGCGGTGGTGGGGGACGCCATATCTGTCGCTTTCGTTTTTGTCGCGCTGTTCGGTCTGATGGCCCGAGGGTTCTATCAGAAGGGGGGTTCTATCAGATAACGGCGCTGCTTTTCAAAGTGCTGTAGGCGAGGTTCACGGCCTTGAGCCGCTCCTCCGCCGTCTTGTCGCCGCCATTGGCATCCGGGTGGAGCTGCTTGGCCAGCGTCTTGTAGCGGCGTTTGATCTCTTCCAGCGTGGCACCCGGGGCCAGCGCCAGCTCGGCCAGCGCTTGCTCGTGCTTGGTCTTCGGCCGGCTCTGGGTCTCGGCCCGCCGCCGCTCGCCCAGGATATCGACGTCGTCGGGGATGAACTCGGCGCCGAAGATCCGATGGCTATGGGGCCAGCGGCCCAAGGGCCAGGTCGGCC
This sequence comes from Candidatus Udaeobacter sp., assembly GCA_035604155.1. GTDB lineage: Bacteria > Pseudomonadota > Alphaproteobacteria > Dongiales > Dongiaceae > DASXQK01. The sequence goes on from DATNJA010000051.1 coordinate 33,191, forward strand.
GCTCCCACACCGTGTCGCGCCGGACGATGGCCTCGATCTCCACCGGGGTCATGCCGGCGTAGTAGTCCCAGGCGCGGTTGTAGTCGCGCACATGGTCGAGGCAGAACCAGTAGTAGTCGTTCATCCGCTCCCGGGATTTGGGCGCCCGGTAAAGGCCCTCGGCCGGGCAGCCGGCATGCTCGCAACGCTGCAGGGCCGGCCCGCTGCCGGCACTGGCGGCCTCGTCCAGGCCAAGCATGTCATGGCTGCTCCTGACCATGCCAAGAGTATGGGCAGGCGGGGTGCCGCTGACAAGCGCATCGCCGGGCGAAATTGCAAGAGCCTGATCGTCTCAAGCCTGCTCGGCTTGAGACGTGAATCAGGCTCTAATTCTAACATGTAGAGCAAGATTCACGGGTCAGCCTGGGTCAAGCTGACCCGATCTTGCTCTATGTCCTGCGGTCGGCCGCCGCTACCAGCACAAGTCCGGCCAATATCAGACCAAATCCCGCGACGAGCGAAATGTCGATCCGCTCGCCCAGCGCCCATTCCGAAGACAGGATGCCCATGACCGGCACGGCGAGGAAGGAAAGCGAGCTGGTGACCGCCGGCAGTGACCGGGCAATGGCGACCGAGGCCCAGAATCCGAAGCCTATGGTGATCGGCCCATTGTAGATCATGAGGGCCGTCAGCTTCCAGGTCAGCTCGGGCATAAGAAGGGCCTCGGCTGCGGCGGCAAAGGGCATGAGCAGAAGTCCCGCGAGGAGCAGCTGCCAGGGCGCCAGCTGGAGCGGCGTCAGATGCCAGGGCCGGCCCCGGACGATGAGGATCGCCGCCGCCCAGGAGAAGGCCGCGAGCATGAGCAGGCCGTTGTCGAGCACGACCTCGGGGTCGGACCAGGCGAAGGCGAAGGGATTGAACAGCACCACCACGCCGCCGAGGCCGGCGATGAGCCCGGCGGCCTTGAGGCGGCTGAACTTCTCGCCGAGGAACAGGATCGCGCCGGGCACGACCCAGAGCGGTGTGGTGTAGGCGAGCACCGAGCCCCGGCCGGCGCCCACGTCGCGCAGGCCCAGGATCAGGAGGCCCATATAGAGGGCGAGCTGGAGCACCGCGCCGGTCAGCAGCTGGACCGCATCGCGCCGGCTCGGAATCCGGATGCCGCCGATGAAGGCAAGCGCCGCGAACAGGGTGATCGCGCCGAACAGCAGGCGTACGACCACGAACCAGAGGGGCGGCAGGATGGCGATGGTGATCTTCATCACCGGCCAGTTCGCCCCCCAGACGAAGACGAGCACCGCCAGCAGCGCGTAGGCCGTGGAGCGGGAGTGAATCCCGGCGGGAAGGGCGGTTGCCTGTTGCATGGCGGCGGGCAAACTAACATCTTTGCCCGAACCGGGAAGGGCTCATGACCGTCAAATCTGCCATCGAGAAAAAGCTTGCCGAGGGGCTGAAGCCCCGGCGCCTGTCGATCGTGGACGAGTCCCACATGCACGCCGGCCACGCCGGCGCGCGGGCAGGCGGCGAAAGTCATTTCCGCGTCGAGGTCGTCTCGGCCGCCTTCGCCGGCCTGACCCGCGTCGCCCGCCAGCGCCTCGTCTACGGCCTCCTCGCCGAAGAACTGAACGGCCCCATCCACGCACTCGCGCTCCGCACCCTGACGCCGGAGGAGGATGGGAATATCCCCTCCCCCCTTGCGGGGGAGGGTTAGGGAGGGG
>DATNJA010000052.1:0-5216 GCA_035604155.1 Candidatus Udaeobacter sp.
CGAGCGGACGGATCGGCCGCGGCAAGCTCTCCGGATCGGTAACGACGTTCCTGTTAGACGCCTATATCCGCCTCGCCGACTGTGATTTTACGGCACACTACCCGCGGCATTTGAGCTGAGGCGAGCGAGCCGTACACCAGAGTCCCCTCCCCTTGCGGGGGAGGGTCAGGGAGGGGGGGCGGTCAGCGGGACACTGCACACCTCGTGGGCGCCACCACCCCCACCCCGGCCCGCCCCCGTCAAGGGGACGGGGATAGTCATGTCTCGAGCTGCTCCCGCGTCTTGGCGGCCATCGCACACCGGATAGACTACCGCCCGTCGCCATCCACACATGCCCGAAATCCGGAACTGGAGATGGCGGTGATGCGGAATGATCGTCCGAAAGCTCGTGGACGGCGCGAGCGGACGGATCGGCCGCGGCAAGCTCTCCGGATCGGTAACGACGTTCCTGTTAGACGCCTATATCCGCCTCGCCGACTGTGATTATACGGCATACTGCCTGCGGCATTTGAGCTGGGGCGAGCGAGCCGTGCACCAGAGTCCCCTCCCCCCTTGCGGGGGAGGGTCAGGGAGGGGGGCGGTCAGCGGGACACTCACACCTCGTGGGCGCCATCACCCCCACCCCGGCCCGCCCCCGTCAAGGGGGCGGGGGTAGTCATGTCTCGGGCTGCTCCCGCGTCTTGGCGAAGCGGATGTCGGGCCATTGCTTCTGGGTGTAGTCGAGCTCCCAGGAATTGCGCGCCAGGTAGACCGGCGCGCCATCGCGATCCTCGGCGAGCGCGCCGCGATTGCCGTCGATGAAGGCCTTGAGCCGGAGCGGGTCATCCGCCTGGACCCAGCGCGCGGTCTCGTAGGGCGCGTCTTCGAACCCGGCCTTGATCCCGTACTCGGTCTCGATCCGGGCCGCCAGCACGTCCAGCTGCAATTCGCCGACCACGCCGACGATCCACTGGGCGCCGGTCATCGGCTTGAACAGCTGGGAGACGCCCTCCTCCGCCAGGTCTTCCAGCGCCCGGCGCAGGTGTTTCGCGCGCATCGGGTCGTCGAGGCGGACCCGGCGCAGGATTTCCGGCGCGAAGCTGGGGATGCCGATCACCGACAAGGCCTCGCCCTCGGTCAGCGTGTCGCCGATCCGGAGCGTCCCATGATTGGGGATGCCGATGATGTCGCCGGGAAAGGCCTCCTCGGCCAGCTCGCGCTCCCGGGCCACGAAGAACATGGGATTGTTGATGGCGATCTGCTTGCCGCTGCGCACCTGGGTCAGCTTCATGCCGCGCTTGAAGCGGCCGGAACAGAGGCGCAGGAAGGCGACCCGGTCGCGGTGGTTCGGGTCCATGTTGGCCTGGACCTTGAAGACGAAGCCGGCGACCTTGTCGTCGGCGGGATCGATGGCATGGGGTTTCGCCGGCTGGGGCCTGGGCGAAGGCGCATGGCGGGCGAGACCGGCCAGCAGCGCTTCCACCCCGAAGGTGCGTAGCGCGCTGCCGAAATAGACCGGCGTCATGTGGCCTTCCCGGTAGGACTTGAGATCGAACACCGGACAGGCGGCGCGGGCCAGGCCGATTTCCTCCTCGAGCTTCTCGCGCTCCTCGCCGGTCGGCTCCCCGCCCTCATAGACGTCGAGCCGGTCGGCCAGCAGGTCGAAGCCGCCGCGATAGTCGGCGGCGGCGCCGAGCGGCCACAGCACGGGTGCGGCATCGAGCGCAAGGCGCCGTTCGATCTCCTCCATCAGCTCGAAGGGGTGGCGGCCTTCCCGGTCGAACTTGTTGATGAAGGTGATGATGGGCACGTCCCGGAGCCGGCAGACCTCGAACAGCTTCAGGGTCTGGGACTCGATGCCCTTGGCCGCATCCAGCACCATGACCGCCGAATCGACGGCGGTGAGGGTCCGGTAGGTGTCCTCGCTGAAATCCTGGTGGCCCGGCGTGTCCAGGAGGTTGAACACCAGGCCGCCATGCTCGAAAGTCATGACCGAGGCCGAGACCGAGATGCCGCGCTGCTGCTCGATCTTCATCCAGTCCGAACGCGTCCGCCGGCGCTCGCCCCGGGCCCGCACGGCGCCCGCCTGCTGGATCGCACCGCCCAGCAGCAGGAGCTTCTCCGTCAGGGTGGTCTTGCCGGCGTCCGGATGGGCGATGATGGCGAAGCTCCGCCGGCGCTGGGCTTCGCTGGCTCCGGCTCTGGCGGCTGCGGCCTCAGGGGCGGCGGCCTGAAGGGCGGTGGAAAGGTTCATGGCGCAGGGTCATTAGGGCTTGGCGCCGGGGAAATCAAGGAGGGCGGGAATTGGCCGGGGCCGGCCTAGCCCCTCCCGCCTGGTTCTGCTGTATTGGAGCATTTTCCGCCGAAGTGGGCACCGGTTCGGCGCAGAAAATGCGACCAAACTAAAGAATCCAGAGCATGTTGCGATTCGATAGGATCGAAACATGCTCTAGAAGCGGCAAGGGGCCGATTCCAGAGCAAGATCGGGTCAGCTTCTTTCAAGCTGACCCGTGAATCTTGCTCTACTTGTTAGGATTAGAGCCTGATTCACGTCTCAAGCCGAGCAGGCTTGAGACGATCAGGCTCTAGGGGGATGCCAGGTTGAAGATCAGCGTCGGGCTCAAGGTATTCAGCGTTGCGCTGGTGCTGATGCTGCTGGTGGGCGCCGTTGCCTGGATCAACGCCAGGAGCGCGCGCGAGGTCGAATCCCTGATCGCCAACGTCCACGACACATATGTGCCGGCCTATGGCGCGCTCGCCCGGGGGGACCTGCGTTCGGTCGAGGAAGGCCTGTTCGTCCGGCGCCTCATCATCGCCCGGCTGCTCTCGCCCGAGGATACCAAGGCGATGGATATCCTCGCGCACACTGCCGACGGCAAGGCCCGCCAGGCCGACGTCGAATTCGCCGAGGCGCGCCGGCTTGTCGCGCTCGAAATCGCCGATCCCGCGAGCTTCGAGGACAAGCTGGAGTTGAGCCGTCTCGACACCCGGATCGAGTTCCTCCAGAGCCGGCACGTCGAATACGAGAAGGCGCGCGCCGCCGCCGATGCCGCCATCGAGGCCGGCGACACGGCAGCCTGGAAAACCAGGATTCAGGAGCTGGACCAGCTGCGCGACATTTTCAGCGGCGAGCTCGACGTCACGCGGCTGGAGATGATGCAGATCCTCGGCAACGCCACCCACATGGCGGCGAATGCCCAATCGACGGCGGCCGACTACGGGATCCTGCTCCTCGGCCTCGCCCTTGCGCTCGGCGCCTTCATGGCGGCGATCATCGCGATCGGGCTCGTCCGGCCGCTCCGCCGGCTCCTGCGCGGGACGATCGAGGTCCAGCAAGGCGCTCTCGACACTGAAGTCCCGGTCACCTCCCACGACGAGGTGGGAGAACTCACCGCCGGCTTCAACGCCATGGTTCGGGAGCTGAAGGCCAAGGCCCGGATCAGGGAAACCTTCGGGCGCTACGTCGATCCGCGCATCGTCGAGAGCCTGATCGACAAGCCCGAACGCCTGGGCAGTGCCGGCGAAAGACGGGAGATGACCGTCTTCTTCTGCGACATGAAGGGCTTCACCAGCCTCAGCGAAGGCATGACGCCGGCCGGGATGGTCCGGGTCGTCAATCGCTACCTCTCCTTGATGTCGGACCCCATTCGCCGCAATCACGGCATCATCGACAAGTACATCGGCGACGCGATCATGGCCTTCTGGGGTCCGCCCTTCACGGTGCCCGAGGATCAGGCCCGTCTTGCCTGCGCCGCGGGGCTCGAGCAGTTGGCGGCCTTGCCGGGCTTCCGCGCCGAGCTGCCGGAGATCACCGGCCTCAGGCGTGGCATACCTCCCATCGACATGCGCATCGGCGTCGCCACCGGCGAAGTGGTCGTCGGCAACATCGGCTCGGACGTTTCCATGAGCTACACGGTGATGGGCGACACGGTCAATCTCGCCTCGCGCCTCGAAGGCGCCAACAAGGCCTACGGCACCCGTTTCCTGGTCAATGCCAGGACAGCCGAGACGGCGGCCGAGGCCCTGGCGTTCCGCGAGATCGACCTCCTCCTCGTCGAAGGCAAGCAGGAGCCCGAACGCGTCTTCGAGGTGCTGGGGCGCAAGGGCGAAATCCCGCCACCCGTCCAGGCCATGGCCGAGCGCTTCGCCGAGGGCCTCGCCTGCTACCGGCGCCGCGCCTGGCCCGACGCCGAACGCGCCTTTGCCACCGCGCTGGAAGTCATGCCGGACGACCAGCCGAGCCTGATCTTCCAGGCGCGCGTCCGGAGGCTCGCCGCCGAATCGCCGCCGGCGGATTGGAACGGGGTCTGGACGCTGACGGAGAAGTGACGGCCCTTTCGCGTGGGACGTGAAGCCCACGTACACAATAAGCAGCGCGACGCGGGCTGCGGGTTCAGCCAACATAAGATTGTATCTGTCGTTTCAAGCTCCCGCATAAGAGGCACGAAGCGTTTGCGTAGAGCGATTTGGATTCTCGCGCTCGTTCTTGTCCTTTCCGCTGTCGACTACCGACAGTTTCTGGCGGCCGGGCAACCCGATCCCGCCAAGGTGCAGCGATGCCTGGGGGTAATGGGCAGAAGCCTCGGCCCGTGAGGAGAACGCCGCTGCGCCTTACTGGCATTGGCTATGACTCGTTTGGGTGTCTATTGGCAGCGTACGATGGACTCAGGCCACGTGTTTCTCGCGCGGTGCAGAGACCAGGGCTGGAAGCTTGTGAAGATCTTCGGCGGAGCCGTCACCGTGGGCTTGGCGAGCAATGGCGCCTTCGTCCAGGTAAACTTTACCTGGGCTCATGCGAGCAATGCCCATTCACACGGCGCGGACGTTTACGGCGACCTGCAGCAACCGAGCCGTGGTCCAAGCTGCTTTCGCGATCCCCAACGCGCCATGCAGTTCGATCGGCCGGGGGATTTCTCAACAGACCTGCCTACGTTGCCGATCTTCGTTCTTTCGGGCTCCAGTGCCATGTCCGCTTTTTCAGTCCGGCAGGGCGCACTTCTTCTCTACGACATCGAAGAGCGGAACATTGTCTTGCAAGAGCCGGAGCAACTGCTGCGACCGCCGTTTTGGACCACGGACGAAGCGGGAAGTACCTTCGACAGCACCTATCTCGACCGGCTGCGCTCGGTGTGGGTGCTGGAACCGTAGTCCAAGAATGGCCCGGCGGCCTTCGGTCGATGACTGGGACGGAAGCAGGGCCGCAGCTCAGACTCATCGGTTGCGCTGCCCTCGACTGC
>DATNJA010000053.1:0-2781 GCA_035604155.1 Candidatus Udaeobacter sp.
CGCCGTCCTGGATTTCTCGCCGAGAAGGCTATCGCTGCCCGGCGGGTGATTCAACCGCGTTTCGGGTTCGGATTTGCTTCAGCGACCGTAATAGATCAGCAGCAGAATGGCGATGACGATGAGACCCACCACCCAGACCCATGGTTTCAGGCCTCGTGACGAGCCTGGCGCCGTCGCGGTGGTGGGAGCAGGAACCGCAGCCGCGGGGGCAGGCGCCCCACCCGGCGCCAGAGTTGCCTCGGCCGGAGCCGGCACGCCGGCGCTGACGAGACCGGCGAAGGTCCCGAAGAATTCGTCGGCCAGCTTGCGCGCCGTCCCGTCGATGAGCCGGGCGCCGATCTGGGCCAGCTTGCCGCCGATCGCGGCATTCACGCTGTATTTCAGCAGGGTTCCGTCGCCGTCGGGTTCGAGCCGCACCTCGGCGCCGCCGTTGGCGAAGCCCGCGGCGCCACCCTGGCCTTCCCCGGTGATCTTGTATCCGTTGGGCGGGTCGAGGTCGCTGAGCGTGACCTTGCCGGAGAAACGGGCCTTCACGGGCCCCACCCGGATCGTGACCTTGGCCGTGAATTCGTTGTCGGCGGTCTTCAGCAGCTCCTCGCAACCCGGGATGCATTGACGCAGGACATCAGGGTCATTGAGCGCCTTCCAGACTGTTTCCCTGGGGGCCGCGATGCGGAATTCGCCAGTCATGTCCATGGGGCGGAACCCTTCACAGCAGGTAGCGCAGGGTGAAATAGACCATGCCGATGGCGATGCTGACCAGCATCATCGGAAAGCCCAGGCGCAGGAAGGCGCCAAACCCGAAGGCGATCCCGTTGCGCTCCGCGACGGCGGCTACGGTCAGGTTCGCCGTCGCCCCGATCAGGGTGCCGTTGCCCCCGAGACAGGCCCCGTAGGCGAGCGCCCACCAGACCGGCTGAAGCGCCGCCTCGCCGCCCAGGCCCGGCCCCAGGCCCTTGATGACGGGGATCATCGTCGCCACGAAGGGGATGTTGTCGACGGCCGCGGAGAGCAGCGCGGATGTCCAAAGGACCAGGAGCGTGGTCAGCGTCAATTTCCCTGCCGTGGCGCCGGCGATCTTGGCCGCGAGCCAGGAGAGGACGCCGGCCCGCTCCACCCCGGCGACGACGACGAACAGGCCGACCAGAAAGAAGATGGTGATCCATTCGACCTCGCCGAAGGCGGCATGGATGCGCCGGGACTGCTCCTCCAAAGGGCGCCGCCAATTGTCCAGCAGCATCAGCAGCGCGGCCGCCCCCAAGGCGGTCGATCCCGGCGCCAGGCCGAGGCGCTCGCCGAAGACGAAGCCGGCTATGGCCAAGGCGATCACGGCGAGGCTCTTCAGCAGGAGCGGGCGATCGGAGATGGCATCGCCCGGACGGAATGACAGCACGAGGGAACGAGCCTCCCCGTCGACCCGCATCTGCCGGCCCCAGAGCCAATGCCCGATCCCGAGCTGGACCAGAAGCACGATCGCCGCCACCGGGGCCAGATGCGCGAGGAAGGCGTTGAAGCCGAGGCCGGTCGCCGACCCGATGAGCATGTTGGGCGGGTCGCCGATGAGGGTCGCGGCGCCGCCGATATTGGAACCCATGACCTCGCTGAACAGGAAGGGGTAGGGCGGCAAGCGAAGCGCCTGGGCGACCACGAGCGTGACCGGCGCGATCATCAGCACCGTCGTGGCGTTGTTGAGCACGCTGGAAAGAGCGGCCGTCGCCAGCGTGAGCAGCGCCAGGAGAAGACCGGGCCGGCCACGGGCGGCGCGAGCCGTTGCGAAAGCGAGATACTGGAACATCCCGCAGGGGCGGATGAGCGCCACCAGCAGCATCATGCCGATCAGCAGGGCCAGCGTATTGAAGTCCTGGGCGGCGATGGCGGATCTTTGATCCACGATCCCGGCGAGAATCATCAGCCCGCCGCCAAGCAAGGCGACGATCGCCCGGTCCAGGCGCTCCAGCACGACGAGCGCATATGTGGCGAGCAGCAGCGCGCTTGCCAGCCAGAACGGATCGATGCCCAAGATGGCTGCAGGCGTATCGCTCATTGAACTCCCCCGGGCGGGCAGCCTTCGCGGGCTGGGCTTTCTTGTCAAGCCGAAGGCGGCCAAGCGCCTCAGCGGCGCCGGCGTGGACTGCCGCAAGGTCGCGCGCTACTGTTGCGCCATGCGCATATTGATCCTCTGGATGGGCGTCCTGCTTGCGCTTGCGACCGGCGCCGCCGCCTCGCAAGCCGAGGATCTCGACATCGTGACGTCCCACGGCCCGCAGCATTTTTCCGTCGAGCTTGCGACCACCGACGCCGAGAGGGAGCTCGGGCTCATGTATCGCCAGAACCTGGCGGCCGATGCCGGCATGCTGTTCATCTACCCGGGGGAGCAAGAGGTGGCGTTCTGGATGAAGAACACCCTCATCCCCCTCGATATGCTGTTCATCGGCGCGGACGGCCGTATCCGGCGCATCGAGGAACGCACGATCCCGCTGAACGAGACGCCGATTTCCTCGATCTATCCGGTGAAGGCCGTGCTTGAGGTCAATGGCGGGACGGTCGAGCGGCTGGGCATCCATGCCGGCGACATGGTGCGCGATGCCGCGCTCGGCACCGGGGGCTGACCCGGGCTAGTTCTTGCGTACGAGCGTGAGACCGTCGCCGATCGGCACCAGGCTCATGGAAACCCGGGCGTCCTGATGCACGTGCTTGTTGAGCGCCCGGATCGCCGTGGTGTTGCTGTCGGTAATGCTTGCGTCGGCAACCTCGCCCGACCACAGCACGTTGTCGATCGCC
>DATNJA010000054.1:0-2782 GCA_035604155.1 Candidatus Udaeobacter sp.
CGCCGTCCTGGATTTCTCGCCGAGAAGGCTATCGCTGCCCGGCGGGTGATTCAACCGCGTTTCGGGTTCGGATTTGCTTCAGCGACCGTAATAGATCAGCAGCAGAATGGCGATGACGATGAGACCCACCACCCAGACCCAGGGTCTCAGGCCTCGTGACGAGCCCGGCGCCGTCGCGGTGGTGGGAGCAGGAACCGCAGCCGCGGGGGCAGGCGCCCCACCCGGCGCCAGAGTTGCCTCGGCCGGAGCCGGCACGCCGGCGCTGACGAGACCGGCGAAGGTTCCGAAGAATTCGTCGGCCAGCTTGCGCGCCGTCCCGTCGATGAGTCGGGCGCCGATCTGGGCCAGCTTGCCGCCGATCGCGGCATTCACGCTGTATTTCATCAGGGTTCCGTCGCCGTCGGGCTCGAGCCGCACCTCGGCGCCGCCATTGGCAAACCCCGCGGCGCCGCCCTGGCCTTCCCCGGAGATCTTGTATCCGTTGGGCGGGTCGAGGTCGCTGAGCGTGACCTTGCCGGCGAAACGGGCCTTCACGGGCCCCACCCGGATCGTGACCTTGGCCGTGAATTCGTTGTCGGCGGTCTTCAGCAACTCCTCGCAACCCGGAATGCATTGACGCAGGACGTCAGGGTCGTTGAGCGCCTTCCAGACTGTTTCCCTGGGGGCCGCGATGCGGAATTCGCCAGTCATGTCCATGGGGCGGAACCCTTCACAGCAGATAGCGCAGGGTGAAATAGACCATGCCGATGGCGATGCTGACCAGCATCATCGGAAAGCCCAGGCGCAGGAAGGCGCCAAAACCGAAAGCGATCCCGTTTCGCTCGGCGATGCCGGCCACGGTCAGGTTCGCCGTCGCCCCGACCAGGGTGCCGTTGCCCCCTATGCAGGCGCCGTAGGCGAGGGCCCACCAGACCGGCTGAAGCGCCGCCTCGCCACCCAGGCCCGGCGCCAGGCCCTTGATGACCGGGATCATTGTCGCCACGAAAGGGATGTTGTTGATGACCGATGAGAGCAAGGCGGATGTCCACAGGACCAGGAGCGTCGTCAAGGTCAAATTGCCTGCGGTAGCGCCGGCGATCTTGGCCGCAAGCCAGGAGAGGACTCCCGCCTGCACCACTCCGGCGACGACGACGAACAGTCCGACCAGAAAAAATATCATGCTCCATTCGACCTCGCCGAACGCGGCATGGACCCGTCGGGTTTGTTCCTCCAAGGGGCGCCACCAATTATCCAGCAACAGCAACAGGGCCGCCGCGCCCATGGCGGTCGATCCCGGCGCCAGGCCAAGGCGATCGCCGAAGACGAACCCGACTACGGCAAGCGCAATCACAACGACGCTCTTCAGAAAAAGCGGGCGGTCGGAAATGGCGTCGCCCGGATGCAAAGACAGCACGAGAGAACGGGCCTCTGCTTCGACCCGCATATGCCGGCCCCAGAGCCAGTGGCCGATCGCGAGCTGGACCAGAAGCGCGATCGCCGTTGCAGGCGCTAGATGCATGAGAAAGGCGTCGAAGCCGAGGCCGGTCGTCGAGCCGATGAGCATGTTCGGCGGGTCGCCGATGAGGGTCGAGGTCCCGCCGATGTTCGACGCCATGATTTCGCTGAACAGGAACGGATAAGGCGCCAAGTGAAGGGCCTGGGTGACGACGATGGTGACCGGCGCGATCATCAGCACCGTCGTGGCGTTGTTGAGCACGCTTGAGAGAGCGGCCGTCACCAGAGTGAGGAACGCCAACAAAATTGCTGGATGGCCTCTGGCGGCGCGGGCCGCGGCGAAGGCGAGATACTGGAACATCCCGCAGGGGCGGATGAGCGCCACCAGCAGCATCATGCCGATCAGCATGGCCAGCGTATTGAAGTCCTGGGCGGCGATGGCGGAACTTTGATCCACGATCCCGGCGAGAATCATCAGCCCGCCGCCAAGCAGGGCGACGACCGCCCGGTCCAGGCGCTCCAGCACGACGAGCGCATATGTGGCGAGCAGCAGTGCGCTTGCCAGCCAGAACGGATCGATGCCCAAGACGGCTACAGGCGTACCGCTCATCGAACTCCCCCCGGGCGGGCAGACTTCGCGGGCCGGGCTTGCTTGTCAAGCCGAAGGCGGCCAAGCGCCCCGGCGGCGCCGGCGTGGACTGCCGCGAGGGCGCGCGCTACTGTTTCGCCATGCGCATATTGATCCTCTGGATGGGCGTCCTGCTCGCGATTGCGACCGGCGCCGCCGCCTCGCAAGCCGAGGATCTCGACATCGTGACGTCCCAGGGCCCGCAGCATTTTTCCGTCGAGCTTGCGACCACGGAGGCCGAGAGGGAGCTCGGGCTCATGTACCGCCAGAACCTGGCGGCCGATGCCGGCATGCTTTTCATCTACCCAGGGGAGCAAGAGGTGGCGTTCTGGATGAAGAACACCCTCATCCCCCTCGATATGCTGTTCATCGGCGCGGACGGCCGCATCCGGCGCATCGAGGAACGCGCGATCCCGCTGAACGAGACGCCGATTTCCTCGATCTATCCGGTGAAGGCCGTGCTCGAGGTCAATGGCGGGACGGTCGAGCGCCTGGGCATCCATGCCGGCGACTTGGTGCGCAATGCCGCGCTCGGCACCGGTGGCTGACCCGGGTTAGTTCTTGCGTACGAGCGTGAGGCCGTCGCCGATCGGCACCAGGCTCATGGAAACCCGGGCGTCCTGATGCACGTGCTTGTTGAGCGCCCGGATCGCCGTGGTGTTGCTGTCGGTAATGCTTGCGTCGGCAACCTCGCCCGACCACAGCACGTTGTCGATCGCC
>DATNJA010000055.1:0-4798 GCA_035604155.1 Candidatus Udaeobacter sp.
ACCGGCGCTCATCCCTATCTCCCGGCGATCGAAGGCAAGGACGAGGGCCATGTCGTCGATGCCTGGGCAGTGCTGAAGTCCGAGGCCAATCCGGGGTCCCGGGTGCTGATCGCGGACTGGCGCTGCGACTGGATCGGCATGGGCCTGGCCGAGAAACTCGCTCTCGACGGCCGGCATGTCCGCCTTGCCGTCAACGGGGTCCATGCCGGCCAGAACCTCCAGATGTATTTGCGGGATCATTGGGCGGCGAAGCTGCATCGCCTGGGCGTCGAGGTGATCCCCTATGCCCGCCTTTTCGGCGTCGACCGGGACACGGCCTATCTGATGCATATCGTGTCGAAGGAGCCCATCGTCTGCGAACAGGTGGATACGGTGGTCCTGGCATTGGGCCATGAGTCGGAGACCGCGCTTGGCGCCGAGTTGGCACGCCTCGACCTGCCGGTGGAATATGTCGGCGACTGCCTGTCCCCTCGCTCGGCCGAGGAAGCCGTCTACGAGGGCCTGCTCGCCGGCCGCGCCGTGTAGTCTCCAGGGACAGCGACAAGATGCGGATCGTCGCCTGGAACTGCAACATGGCGCTGCATCGGAAGTTCGATGCCCTGCTCTCCCTGTGTCCGGACCTGGCGATTGTCAGCGAATGCGCGGAACCCGACCGGCTGAAGCAGCGGCTCGACTTCGCTCGCTTGAGCAGCGAACCGGTCTGGGTCGGCAGGAGCCCCCACAAGGGCCTCGCCGTCTTCGGCTTCAACGGCCATCGGGTGGCGCTGGCACCGGGGCATCGGCGAAGCCTGAAACACATCGCGCCCATCCGGGTCGAAGGGGCGGCGCGATTCAATCTTCTTGCCGTCTGGGCCCAGAATTTCAGCGACGGTATAAGACGCAAGCGTCAGCCGGGACCGTTGCGCCTCGCCCTACGCTACTACCGGGATTTTCTCGCCGAAGGTCCGACCGTGGTGGCCGGCGATTTCAACAACAGCGTTTATTGGGACCGGCCTGGCTGGCTGATCAACCAGGCCTGGGCCGTCGGCACGCTGGGCCAACTCGGCCTCGACAGCGCCTACCACGCCTTTCGCGGCGAAGCTCAGGGCGAAGAGAGCGCTCCCACTCTCTATTGGCGCGATCGCAAGAAGGACGGCCCCACCTATCACATCGATTACATCTTCCTGCCCCAGCGCTGGATTGCCAAGATGACCGAGGTCAGCGTCGGCTCTTTCGAGGGATGGTGCCAGCCCGGCCTCAGCGACCATGTGCCTTTGGTGGCGGAAGTGGCGCTTTGACCGAATATCCCAACGCTGTCGAACGTGGGATCCTGAGATCCCAGCTGCGGGCGAAGACGCGGACCCCGCCTTCATAGGCATCGAGGTCCGCGAGGAAGCGCCAGTTTCCTCCTTCGGACGTGAGCACTGTCCTGGTCGCGACCGCCACGTGCCAGGCGCCTCGCTTGAACTCTGCCCTCCGTTCAGTCTCCGACCGCGCCGCCGAAGGATCCTCGGGCAGGATGCCGTAGCGCTCCGAGCCCAGGGCCATTAGCTCCAGGTCAACCTCGGGAATCCTGATCGCCCCCAAGTTCCGCACCACATGGACGGTCGTGCGGCTGTCCTCGCCGGCGCGTTCGATCCTCACCCGGCCGCGCTCCGGCCGCACCAGCACCTCGGCATCGAGCGGCGGCGGGCTCCAAGCCTGGCCGAGTTCGGCGGGCTTCGCAGCCTCACTCTCTCGCATAGGCAATGAAAGCTCGCCGCCGTAGACCGTAAGCGTCGCGCCATCCGGCCCCGGCATGGCGAGCGGCCAATAGGCAGTGGATAGCGCTATCCGCAGGCGATGTCCGGGCGGCAGTTCATAGCCGACGGCCTTGAGGCGGACGACGACGCAATGACGCTCGCCGGGCCGAAGTTCCACCGCGCGCCGGTGGCCTTCGCGGTATTGCAGGTTGACGAGGCCATAGGTGATCCGCCGCGCGCTTCCGTCCGGCGCCAAGTCGTTGAGCCGCACGGCCAGCAAGCCTTCCGTCCGGTCCGAGGCGAGATCGACGGTGAGCCTGGCGTTGCCCAGGATCTGGAGCGGCCGGTCGAGAACCGCGCCGTCGAAGCAGAGGGAACCCGCATCATCCTCCCGCTGGTCCGTCGGCATGTCCGGCCCCCAGCCATAGGGGCACCATTCGCCCGAGGCGAGGCCGACCGTCGCCGGCGAGCGGATCGAACGCTCGAATGCGCCAGCCTGGTCGACGAGGCCATGCTCCGCCAGATGCCAGATCCGGCTTGCAACATTCGGGCTCGGCCAGCTGGGCTCGGCAATCCAGCGCCCGCGTCGCCGCGCATAGCGGGCGCGGGGCGGCTCGCTCTCCTGCATCCAGGCGGTCAACATCGGCTCTTCCATGAGGCCGCTGTCGCGACCCTTCAGCCAATGATCCCACCAGCGGACGACATAGCCGATGAAATCGATTCCCGGGCCCGGCGTGGCGACATGGGGATAGGCATGGCCCCAGGGCCCGATCAGGCCCTTGCGCGGCCCGGGCAGGCCGGCGAGCAGGCGGAGCACCGCGTTGACATAGCCGTCGGCCCAGCCGCCTACCGCGAGCACGGCGGCCTTGATCCGGCTGTAGTCCTCCGCCACGGACCCGCTTTGCCAATAGCCGTCGCGGTCGCTGTGCCCCATCCAGCGCGCCGCCGGCGGCTCGACGGCCGCCAGCCTTGCGAGCCACATGGCGCGCCAGCGCTCGCCGACGATGGCCGGATCGGGCGGTGTCGCGAGCCAGGTGAAGAGCGTCGCGCCATATTGCAGATTGTCGTTCAGCAGCGCCCCGCCCATGTAATGCATGTCGTCGGCGTAGCGGTCGTCGGAGGCGCAAGTGGTGACGATCGCCTTCAGGGCCGGGGGCGCCAGCGCCGCGATCTGGAGCGCGTTGAACCCGCTCCAGGAGAGTCCGATCATGCCGACCCGGCCGCTGCACCAGGGCTGACGCGCGATCCAGGCGATGACCTCGACCGCGTCGGCCCATTCCCGGGCCGTGTATTCGTCCTGCATCAGTCCGTCGGAATCGCCCGAGCCCCGCATGTCGACCCGGATCGCCGCATACCCGGCGGCGGCGAAGGCCGGATGGAGGATGGCGTCGTCGCCCCGATGCCGGTCGCGCCGGCGGTAAGGCAGATATTCGAGGATGGCCGGGACGGGCGCTGGCCCCTCGCCCGGCAGCCAGAGCCGCGCAGCCAAACGGCAGCCGTCGGCGAGCTCGATCGAGACGGTTTCCTCGACCCGCGGCGGCTTGGCCCTCGGACTGTTCGTTCCCATCGACACGCTCGGCTTTTCCTCTCGGCAAATCTATGTGCGGCTCGCACCCGGCGCCAGAGTCCCTGGGATGGCGGGGCAGCGGCATTTCGGCCAATGCTTCTATACTCGCCGCGTAATCGTAACCGTAATTGGAGAGAAACTCTTGTACTATGATTACGCAAGTTGCATCGTCGCGTCCGATGCATTATGCTAGCGGCTTAGAAGCGAACCAGACGCTGCCACCGGCCGACCTGGCGCCGGGAAGGGTCTGACCCAAGGGGAATTGAACAATGCCGCACAAGGGAATCTACAGCCAGTGTATTGTCATTCTGCTTCGATCGCCCGTTTCTCTGCGCGACATCCTGGATCGGTTGAGCGCCTTCCCGGCGCAAGCGTCCAAACAGCCGAGTTCAGGTTGGCTTGGAGGAGACCCCATCCTCGTTGTGCCGTTCCCGGCGGGTGTCGATGCCACGGTGACTGTCGACCTCGTCGATCGTCCCTGGCCGGATCATATGGGCGATGTCGAGTCGGATCCCGATCTCTTCGCCGCCTGGTCTCTTGGCAACTTCGGTCTGGCCCAGCCCTTCGCCCTCAAGTCGGCATGCGAACACTCCCGGCAGTGGCCGGAGGGCAAGACCGTGCCTCTCTCCCACACGGCGTTTTTGCGCCTGCGCGCCGCTTACATGCCGGGTCGGCCAAAGAATCCTCTCGCCATGCCTGCGGGCTATGAGCCTCTGAGCGAGTTGAAATTTGTAACCAGAATCGCCGCCGCCCTGGCCGGTTTGCCGTAGGCCCTGTGTTACTTCGATCCGGCCGGCGAGCGTGTTTGGCAGACCAAACGCTTTGCCGACTATTTCGCGCGCGCCGAAGCCGAAGGATCCCTTCCTATCGACATTTGGTGCAACGTTCGCCTCTTTAGTCTTGACGACAGAGCGCCCGGTCGGTGTCTGATGGACACGGTGGGCATGACCCAGCTCGATGCCGCCGATCATGAGGCAATCTTTCCCTCCGCCCGGTACAAGGCCGGAGAGGTCGCGCAGGTTTTGCTGAACGCGGCCGCCTATGTTGCCGAGAACGGACCAGTCATTGCAAACGGAAATACCATAGACGGCCCCGGCAATATCCACTGGCAGGCAACCCACGCCGAAGAAGGGCAGGTCGCACCGCCACGCGCGGTGATCCGATGGTTGCCGATGGATGGCCTTCCCGTTCCCCCGGCAGTCATAGCCGCGCCGCGGCCTCGTAAGGATCGGTGAACGGTCTCGCCTACGTCGAGCCACGTCCGAGCGCCGCATCCTCGCTGGCCCGGATCGGGCGGAGGCGCCGGCGCTGACACCTGTCACATCCATCATCGATACTGCCGGCACTGGCCGTTTGGCAGAAGCTATCGAGGCCGATAGGATTGACTTACGAACTGTGCGCTAGGGTGGGCTTAGGGTCCAACCCCCGGTCTCCGACGCGATCAAGCCGGCACGTCAAGCTTTCATGTCGAATTTACGAAGCCTGAGCGCGCTTGTTGGAGCGTGAGCCT
>DATNJA010000056.1:0-18229 GCA_035604155.1 Candidatus Udaeobacter sp.
TACCAGCGTCCAAACAACCCCCGACCCCTTGGCCCAGCAGGTGGATCAGGAGCTGGTCCAGGACAACGCCGAGCTGGCGCCCCTCGCCGATGAAGTGACGAGCTATCGCAAGCTCGTCGAGACGATCAAGAGCGAGCTGACCGGACTGGAAACAACCGACACCCAGCTCCGGGCGGTTCAGGCGAACATCGACACCCTCAACGACAACCTGAAGACGATGCGCGAACACTACGAGCAGGCACGCGCGTTGGACGATATGGATCGGGCCAAGATGGTCAGTGTGAGCCAGGTCGAGCCGGCTGTGGCCGCGGACAAGCCGGTCAAGCCCGTGAAGATCCTGTTTCTGGGCGGCGGCCTTCTGCTGGGGCTCTTGGCGGCAGCGGGCGTGGTCGTTTTCTCGATAGCGACCAACAATGTCTTCGTCACCGCGGCGAGCGCGGAGCGCGTGCTCAATCTGCCGGTGCTGATGACTGTTCCGCGCCTGACCATAGCGGCCCAGCCGAGACGAGCGGCAATCACCTGAGGACTAGATCATGACGCTGAAGTTTGCCTCGAAACCGGCGGGCGATCCCGCCTTCGCGATGGCGGGAATTCTAGGTATGTCGCAGGCCGCGGCATTGCCGTTGAACCGCAGGCGCCTCATGGGTCTGGTCGCGGCCACGGCGCTAGGCGCGATCACCGGCGGCGCGTCCGCCCGTGCCGAGCAGCTGGCCAGTCTCAAGGTCGCGGCCAGCCGGTGCGGTGTCCACTACGGTTCGGACAGCGATGTTCCGATCGAGACCGCGCCGGCACGCTACGGCCAGTTGTTCGCAGAACAATGCGAGTTCTATGCCGCCAACCTGTCCTGGGCCTCGGTGACGCCGACTAGGGGCACGCCCGACCCGGCCCGGGAGGATCCCAACGTGGCCTTCGCCCGTGCCCATGGGATGAAGCTGACGGGCGCCCATCTGCTCTGGCATGAGCGGACGCCCGACTGGTTTTCCGACCTCTCGAGCCAGGACGAGGCGCGCAAGGCGATCGCCGACCATATCCGAGCCATGGCCCGGCACTACGCCGGCGAAGTCTACTCGTGGAACGTGGTCAATGAGGTCATGAACCCTCAGGAAGGGCGCGCGGACGGGCTGCGGCATTCGCCGCTTCTGGCGAAGCTCGGTCCTTCCTTCATAGAATTCGCGTTCCGCGAGGCGCGCCAGGCCAACCCTGGCGTCCTGCTGGCCTACAACGATTATGCCGTGGAGATGGACAGCCCGGACCACGCGGCACGTCGACGCACGATGCTTCGGCTCCTCGAGTCTCTGCGCAGCAAAGATGCGCCTATCGACGCCGTCGGTCTGCAGTCGCACCTGAAACTGAACGGTTTGAAATTCGACGAGGGGATCTATCGCGACTTCCTGAAGGAAATCGCCGGCATGGGGCTTAAGATACTCATCACTGAACTGGATGTACTCGATCTGAGGACGCCTTCGGACCTGCGGCAGCGCGACCAAACAGTGGCCGACCTATACAGCCGATATCTGAACGTCGTGCTCGACGAACTGGCGGTCGTCGCCGTCGTCACCTGGGGGCTCTCGGACCGCTACACCTGGCTGACGCCCCACGCCAACCCGAGCTACGTGCGGGACGATGGAACGCCCATGCGTCCCCTGCCCTTCGACGCCTCGTTCAATCCGAAGCCGGCGTTCTACGCGATGCTGTCCGCTTTCGCCCATGCACCAGTCCGCAAGGCCGCCTAGTGAGGCTTTGGCAGCGAAGCGGGGCCCGTGCCGAATCCGACAGTGAAACATGGGTGAGGGGGATCATCCGATGCGCCTCCAAGGCATTCTGCGGAAGAGCCTCGGGCTCGGCTGCTCCGTGCTGGCGGTCCTGCTTTGCGGCCTCGTGCTTTCCGCCTGCGGTCCGCTGCTCAAGAAGGCGACGCCGATGACCGAGGTGCAGCAGGACGACCAGATGAGAGCGAATGGCCTCTATCTGATCGCGCGTGGGGACGAGGTGGACATCGTCCACCTGGTCGACACCGACTACAACGCCGTGGTCTCGGTCAAGCCCGACGGGACGATCAGCGTGCCAGGAATCCCCGTGGAAGTCGCTGCCGCCGGCCGCACGACCAAGGACGTGGTGACGGACCTGGCCGATCTCTACCGGAAATACGCCTTCATCAAGCAGCCGAACTTCTCGATCATCGTCCGCAACTTCGCGTCCCAGCAGGTATTCATCGGCGGCGAGGTCCAGCATCCCGGCTACCTCGAATTGCCGAGCGGCGACCGTACCGTATTCCAGGTGCTGATGGCGGCCGGCGGCATGCTGCCCACCGCGCGCACGAACGAAATCATCATCGTGCGCAAGAGCGTGTCGGGCCAGCCGATGACCTTTTCGGTCAACACCAACAAGATTGTGAGCGGGGAGGACCCCTCCCAAAACGTCATCATCCATCCTCTCGATACGATCTTCGTGCCCAGGTCCGACATCGCCGACGCCGACATCTGGGTCGATCAATACATCCGCCAGATGCTGCCTGTGCCCGGCTCCGCCTCGGCCACCTACTCCTACAACGCGGGCATGACCCATCCGTGAGCCAGCAGAGCGACCTTTCCTTCCTCAGGGCCGGCGTTTTTCGAAGAGGCCCCGCGCTGCTCGCCCGGGCGGCGAGCAATCGATGGGCGAAGGCGATCCGCATCCCGCCGCCCGCCTTGCGCGCGCTTGCGCGGGAGCTCGATCTCTGGGCGGATCAGGGACTTCAGGCCCGGTTCTGGTGGCGGGACGACGATGCCGAGGATGCCAGCCCGGCATTGGCGCGCCTGCTCCTGCTTCGCCGCAAGCTCGGCCTTCCCCTCGCGGTCGCGGTCATCCCCGCGGCCGCGACCCTGGCCCTGGCCGGACAGCTCGCCGGCGAAGCCGAGACCGTTGTGCTCCAGCACGGCTGGGATCATCGCAACCACGCCTCGGCCGGCCAGCCGAAGGCGGAATTGGCGCCCCTGCGCGACAAGGCCGAAGTCGAGCGGCAACTGGGCGAGGGCCAGGCGCGTTTGAAGTATCTGTTCAGTGGTGTTGCCCTGCCGGTTCTAGTTCCGCCTTTCAACGCTCTGGCACCGGTGCTGCTCGGCGCCGTGAAGGCCAATGGCTTCCGCTACGTCTCCCTGCTCGGCGATTTTCAGGGCATCGGGATGGCAAACTGCAACGTTCATGTGGATCTCATCGACTGGCCGGCGGGCCGCGCCGAGGCCCCGGATCGCATCGCCAGGCAAGCCGTTGCGGCGTTGCGTCTCCGGCGCTTCGGTCTGGTCCAAAAGAGCGCGCCCGTCGGCATCATGACCCATCACCTGCGGCAGGATGAGGAAGCCTGGCTTTCGACCGAGGCGCTTCTGGAATGCCTCGCGCATCATCGCGGGGCGACTTTCCCCGACCTACGATCGGTATTCGCCTCGTGAAGGCTTACCTCGTCTTGCCGCTGGTGGCCGTTGCCATCGCCGTCGTCTCGCCCGGCGCCCGCGCTGAGTCCGGGATCGACCTGGCCACCAACGGCTATGTGGTGATCCAGCGAACCGCCGTCGACGGCCCGTTCCAAGGCTGCGAAAAGAAACTGCCGATCCCGCTCGCCAATGGGACCGTCTTCGATTGCAGCGAGCGCAACCATCATTTCGCCTATCGGCCAACGGCCGTGCTTTACAAAAATGTCCGCCTCGCGACCTATGCCTTGCTCATCGACGGGCGGGCTTACCAAGGCAACATCTCGACCTCCGAGGGAAAGCCGCTGCAAAAGCCATTGCAGATCAGACTGCCTCAGGGCCTCGCCCCGGTCCCCGGCCCGGCTGAGGGCGTGATCCCCGGCGTCCAGCTCCCCAAATTCGCGAAGAGTCTGGATTCGGCCAAGGGCGAGCCCAAATATCCGGGGTACCCTGCCGGCCAGGCCATCCTGCCCCCCGGCCAGTAAGGCTCGCCGGTCACAGCTTTCCGGCGCCGCACGCGATGATCAGCTGAAAGGGCTTGTCCGCCGTCTGGAAATGGGTAGGACCAGCCGATTCGCACCGATAGCGGACGCTGAGCGTAAGGATCAGGCCTCTGGGAATCTGCTGCGGCGGCGGACACAGGCGATCATCGACGTCCAAAACGCATCGCAGACGCCCTTCGCAAACGCGCTTTACCGCCTCGGTGACGGTGCAGTCGGCCAATGTCCCGGTATGACCATAGCTGGCGTCGCGGATTTGGATCACCGCCGCGCCGCGCAGATCGGGCGCAGGCGGGACAACCTGAGCGTCCTGGGCCGACGCGCCGTCTATGCCTCCAAGCAGGCCGGACAGGACCAATAGCCCGGCCGGAATAAGCTTCCGCCACGGCATCATGGATCGATAGCGCGCGCCGTCGCCGGGCGGCGCCACAGGCGGCCCGCCAGGAGCTCTACGGCCCGGCTTCGCAAATCCAGCAGATTGAGCGCCGCAGCTGCAATCCCGTAGGCGAGCGCACCGACACCCACCTGGGCCGTCAGCCCGGCTGCGCCGCGGCCCGGGACCGCATGTACAGCCACGCCCATCACGGCGCAGCTGAGGGCGACGCGCCAGGCCGCCGCGATGGGTAGCGGGACTGGATAGGCCCAGCGCCCCGCGATCGCGGCGTGACAGCAGGAAATCGCCATGGCTGCCGTCACCGCCATCGCCGCGCCCACCGGCCCCAGCCGCGGTATCAGGTACAAGCTGAGGCTGATCGCCACGATCGCCGCGACGCAAGTGACCCAGATCTGCAAGGAGGGCCGGCGGCCGAGCTGGAAAGCATGGTCCAGGAAATGCGCCCTGATGCTGGCGAAGAAGGCTCCCGCCGCCATCCAAGGCGTGAGCAGCGCGACGCCGGCGGAGAACTTATGTCCCACGAGCGTGGTTGAGATGCCGGGCGCCGCGAGTGCCATGCCCAAGCAAGCAGGGGCGAGCATGGCGAGGAGAAGGCTGCCGTTGGCCAGCAATTGCCGCCGAGCTCTTATCCCGTCGCCGCTTTCGACGGCGCGAACCGCCAGAGGATATCCCGCCGAAGCAATCCCGTTGGCCATGATCGCCAGGGTGTTCTGAACCAGGATGAAGGCAGCGGTGTAGAGCCCAAGGGCCTCGGAGGATCCAAAGGCCTGGACGAGGGCCCGCGTCCCGCTGCTGATGACGCTGCCCAAGGTCATGCTGACGGCGAGGGGAAACCCGAAGGCGATGACCTGGGCTGCCAGCTCCCGATCGAAGAACCGGGGCGCCATCCGGTGCGTCCGCAAGGTGCCGAACATTGCACCGGCAAACATGCCTACGCCCGTGCCGACCGTGGTCCAGATTGCGTCGCGGGTCAGCCATGCCGCCCCGACCGCGCCCAGCAGGATACAGGCGGACCGCGCCAGGTTCATCGTCAAGTAGCGGAACGGGCGCATGTTGGCGGTCTCGACCCGGGCCGCGAATTCGAACCAGGAGTAGCTCCAGGCGAGCAGTATCCCCAGCAGATAGACCGGCGCTTCGGCACCGGAAAACAGTCCGCAGGCCCAGATCAGCGCTGTTAGCCCGGCGCTCACCAGCATGAGGACGAGGAAGATCTGCACGAATGTCGCGATCACGCGCTCGTCGCCCCGCCGGGCCTCGTTGAATCGCATGAGCGAGACGCCCAGCCAGTCGAAACCCATGGTCGACACGAATGTCATGATCACCAGGGCGAGGCCATAGACGCCGTATCCCCGGAGGTCCAGGAACCGCGTCAGCAGCGCCGTCGTCATCATGCCAAGGATGCCCGGGATAAATCTGGCCATCATATAGAGGAGGCTGTGTCGGATCAGCATGGCGCGCCGCAACTCATGGCGTGGCGCTTTCGCCATGGCGCCGGCCGCCGGGACCGGAGTCAGGGTGGCCGGCGCGCAGGACGAGCGCACGCAGCCTCTGGCGCAGCCGCATCGGGAGAATCCAGAATGCCGCGAACAGGAGAAGCTGAACCGGCGTGGGTGCACCGCGCTGCAGGCTCCGCCTTAGCAACACCGGGAACGCCCCATAGTCGCTCGTTCTCTTCGCCTGGGAGGCGAGAATCACGAGGCAGAAGCCGCTGTAGGCCCGGCGGGTGACCATTGGGCCCATGCTGTCGAGCCAGGCAAGTGCCGGTCGCCAGGCGAAATTGGCGCCGAGCGAAGCATCGGGGACCTCGGCATGGATGACGACGAGCACTTCGGGAAGCATGACGATCTTGACGCCCTGCTGCTTGGTCAGGCGAAGCAGGAGCGTGTCGTCCTCGTTGTGGCGCGTAGTTCCGAACCGGGCGGCCTCGAATACCCGGCGCGGCATCATGTAGGTCGCAGTGGCAAGATAGGCCCCGCCCCGGAACAGCGACCGGCGGGCCCAGAGGTACTCGTCGACAGGCATACGCCCGTCGTAGATCCGGCGCGGCCATTCGTACGTCCCGTGGGCAGCCATCACCCGGCAACGGCAGCTGATCATCACCGCATCATCCACCGAGGCGACGGCGAGTTGGGCCTCCACCTTGCGGGGCAGCCACTCGTCGTCGTCATCGAGGAAGGCGATCCACTCCCCCACCGCCGCCGCCGCCCCGACGTTGCGGGCGGCGCCGGGACCGAGCGGTTCGACATTCAGGATGACCCTGAGGCGCGGGTCTTCCACCCGCCGCAAGGCTTCGAGGGTTTCCGGGTTCGGCCCGTCGACGACGACGACGACGTCGAGGTCCGAATGGGTCTGGGCCAGCACGCTCGACAACGCCCGCAGCACCAGCCGGGGACGCCCCGTCGTCGGCACGATGACCGAGACGAGCGCCATGCCGGCTCAGCTCCGCTGCCCGGCATGCCAGCGCCCGCCGGCGAAGACCTGTGGCGCCGGCCGCCGGCCGCCGACCGGCAGGGCCTGGCGGCGCCTGTCCCGGCGCCAAGCCTCGAGCAACAGGAGCACGCCCGGCATGAGGACGGTGAACTGGTCGGGATAGGGCAGCGGACCCTCGTCCAGGTTCAACAAGACGTTGATCAGCATGAACAACAGGATCCATTGGGCCTCCGGGAGGGAACTCTCGCGCCATGCGCTGAGCGAGAGGACGATAGTCTTGCCCCAGACCCAGGCATAGAACCCAAGGCCGACGAATCCGATCTGCAGGATGATGTCGAGATACCCGTTATGCGCCGACGGCGCCTCCCAGGCGATCGCCTGCCAGATCTGCTGCACGATCAAGGAGTCCTGGTTCCAGAATCCGGAATAGCCGTAGCCGAGCAGGGGACGCCGCATGATCGCCTGCATCGACATGTCCCAGAGAGGCAGGCGTCCGGTAAAGGACGGATCGCGATTGAGCACAGCGAACACCGCCGCAGAATCGGCGACGAGGAAGACCGCGACCAGTACGGCCACAACGGCAAAGAAATAGACAAGCACCAGTCTGAGACGCCAGTTCCGCGACGAATAGAAGATTGCGCCGACGGCGATCACAATCGAGGCCAGGACCAGCGAGGTCGCGGATTGGGAAAGCAGGATGCAGAACATGAGCAGGCCGACGGTTCCAACCGCCCTCCACGGCGATAGGGAGCCGTCGATGAACAGGTAGACGTAGCAGCTGATGGCGAGCAGCATCGCCTCTCCCATATTGTTCTTCTGGGAGTACACGCCCCTCATCGCGCTCTCATATCCGAAGGCTGTCTCGTGGCCGACCTGCGGGATCGCCACGAACACCACGAGTGACATCAGGGCCAGGATCACCGTGGCGCGGCCGACGAGCGCCACGGTCCCGCGCAGGCCGAATGTCAGATAGCAATAGACTCCAAAGAACACGCAGCTTGAAAGCGTCACGCTTCGGCGCAAGGTTGGGAACGGGTAGTCCGA
Source organism: Candidatus Udaeobacter sp. (assembly GCA_035604155.1). Classification (GTDB taxonomy): domain Bacteria; phylum Pseudomonadota; class Alphaproteobacteria; order Dongiales; family Dongiaceae; genus DASXQK01. The sequence goes on from DATNJA010000056.1 coordinate 7,812, forward strand.
CCAGACAGTCGAAATCGCGCAGAGCGAGAGGATGATCATGTAGGGCACCATGTCCCGCAACGCTTGGATGAAGCGGCGGCGTTTGACCCACAGGAGCAGGACCAGCAGGCTCAGGATGATCGCCTGGGCGACTGTGGCCGTGATCTCGGTCTCTCCGGCCAGCAGACGGTCCTCGCCGCGGTAATAGCGGAAGGACTGGGTCAAGGCGCCTTCGTAAATCATGATCGCAAACATGGCGTAGAAATATTCGAAGCGCCGGGCGAATCGTTCCCAGGCGCTGGCGGGCCGCCTCAACTCCTCGGGCGTCGCGCTCATGTCGGTCACGGCCGGTCCGCCTCCAGGCTTGGCCCGGCACCGACCCGCGATCGGGATGAAGCGAGAAGGCGCCGGTAGGCGGCCGCGAGCGGCGGCAGCGCCGCAGCCGCGGTATAGCGGACGCGCAAGATGCTCTGGGCTTGCCGGCCGAGCTGTTCGCGCAAACCCGCATCGCCCGCGAGCCGTTCTATGGCCGCCGCGAGGGCCCCGCTGTCGCCCACGGGCACGACTAGGGCACCACCGTCGGCCACCATCTCCGGCACCGCGCCCACAGGTGTGACGATCGATGCCATGCCCGCGGCCATTGCTTCTACCAGCGTGTTGGGAAAGCCTTCGCCGTGGGAAGGCAAGAGGAGCACCTCCGTGCTTCCCATCAGCGCCAGCACGCGGTCATGGCCGACGCGGCCTTCGGCCGCCTGGATATTGGTAAGCTTCAAGCTCGCGACTCGCGCGAGCAGCGACGGCGTCATGGCCAGCAGATGGAACCGGGCGGATGATCCCCTGTCGCTCAGCAGCTTCGCTGCCTCCAGGACCTGTTCGATACCCTTGCGCCGCGCCTCCATGCCGGCGATGAAGAGAAATGTCGCGGCGGCCGAGGCCGAGCGCCGCGGCCGGGTCGTTGGCTCGTCCCGCGGCCAGTTGGGGAGAACCACAATCTCGCCGCCCCGGCCCGCGCTTCGGATGAAGTCGTGCGCGAAGTGGGACTGAGCAATCACGCATTGGGGCAGGCGAAGCACCGCCCCAATCCATCGCTGGACAGCGGGCGGCGACTGTCCCTGGAAAATGTCGAAGGCACCACCAATGCGGAACAGAACCGGGCGCCGCAACGCCCGCGCCATTAAGGCGTAGAGGGCCGATTCCCAGAAGACCTGATAGTCGGACGCCTGGATCTGGACCAGGTCGATGCCGCGGCCGATGACGGCGAAGGGAAAGGCGATGAGATGCCAAAGCGTGATCAGGGCGCCCAGCACCATCCGGCCGGCCCCGCCCTGCAGCATCGAGCCATAGCCCCAGTTGTCGATGACATCGCGCTTCGCCGGCCGCGCCGTGGTAAAGGCGATGAACTCGAACGCTTCGCTGAGCGGCGAACCCATCAGGTTGAGCATGAAGGTCGTCACGCCGCCCTTGGTCGGTGGCATCGGGCCCACCAGCAGGACGCGCGGCCGTCGGCCCAAGTCCTTGGCGACGACGGCCGCGTCAGGCCCGGATGGGCGAGCGGTGCCATTGGTCCGCAAGGGCGAGGTCGCGGAGTCGAGATTCATCTGTCCCACGCTGCCTTCCCCACCATCCCTATCGCCGCCGCGCGGCGACGATGATCATGTTGCTGGTGAACTGTGGTGGTAGGAAGCGTGCGAGAACGCGGTTGAATCGGTCGGCCCCGGCGAAATAGGCATGCTCGAGATAGACGAGGTCGGACGCCTGCAGGTCTCTCCGGATTTCCTCAGCAGTCATGAAATGGCGCAACAAGCCGAGGTATCGCGGCCGGCCGGTCAGGCGATTGACGAACCGGACCAACTTCCGGCTGAGGGAGTCGTGATTGGAGACAGAGAAGATCAGCACACCGCGCTGCCTCAGGAGCTCGCGAAAGCAGATGAGCGCCGCCGGGATCGATTCCAGATACTCAATACAGCTGGAAGAGATGATCAGGTCCGCACGGGCATAGGCCGCCGTGTCGGAGATCGGCAACATGCGCTGCAGGAACGTCATTTTGGCGCCACCGAGATTCCGAGCCGTATCCCGCGCGATGTTCAGCATGGCCTCGGACCCGTCGATGCCGATGGTCTCGATCCCCCGGGCCGCCAATTCGCAAGCGAGGATGCCGGTGCCGCAGCCCATGTCATAGGCAAGCCGAGCGTCGCGGGCATAGCGATCGAGGAAGCCGCGCCAGACCTGGACCCGTTCGCGCCGGTTCGCATGGGTTTGGTAGCTGGCGTGGAACTCCGCCGCGATCTCTGAATGAAAAGCGACCGCGTCTTTCACAGCCGAATTCATCGCTGCCCTGCCTTCGGCTTCTTGCTCGCGCGCTGCACCCGCGCCGTCCGCGAGTACGGGCTCGCCGACGCGCGGACGCAATGCACTAGCCATTTACTCATCTTTCCCGCATCCTTCTAGCAACCCATAAATTAATCGCTAACGGCTCGCTCAATGACGCCCCTCGGAGGCGCGCGGCAGGCTCCGCGGCGAAGCTGCGCGCGCCTCGGGCGTGGAGCGGTGATCGGCAAGCCGCGTGACCGTCGGCGCCAGCGCGTAGCGCTCCTGGAACAGCTCCAGGTTCACCAGTGTCCACAGCAGCTTCTCATGATTCTGCCGCCCGCTCTCGTGCTCGCGCAGAAGGCGCTCGATCTGCCGCTGATCGCAGAGCTCGCGGCAGAGAGAGCGCTGGCTTGCGATGTGGTCGCGCACGAAGGCGCGCATGGGGCCGCGGAACCACTCGTTCACCGGAACGCGGAAGCCGACCTTGGGGCGGTCGAGGATGACCGGCGGGAGGATCTCCGCCATCGCGGTCCTGAGGATATATTTTTGGACCAGGCCCCGAATCCGCCAGCTGTCGGGCAGCCGCGCGACCAGCGCCGCGAGCCCGGTATCCATGAAGGGCATGCGCGCTTCGATCGAGGCCGCCATGGAAATCCGGTCGCCCCGTTCGAGCAGATTGTCCGGCAGCCAGGACGTCTGGTCGAAGTACAGCATGCGCTCCAGGGCGGAGCGGCGCGGGTCGGCCACGAATGGCTGGGCATCGACAGGCCGGCGCGGCACCGAACTGTCGAGCAGCCGGTCGCGTTCGGAGAACGAGAGCGCACCCAGCCAGCGGGGCAGCCGCTCCCGCGGGTCGCGCAGGCCGATCGCCGCCGCCATGATTTTGACACGGCGGAAATCGTAGGGAAGCAGGCGCATCATTGGCTCGACAAGGCTCCGGTGCAGCGCCGCCGGCACGAACCTCTGGTAGAGCGTCACGAACCGCTCGGCGGAATGCTTGGGATAGCCGGCGAGCAGCTCGTCCGACCCCTCCCCGGTCAGCACCATCTTCACGCTCTTCGTCGCGGCGCAGGAAATCAGATAAAGCGGGATGTTGGAGGGATCGGCCACCGGTGCATCGCCGTGCTCGATCAGAGTCGGCAGGTGCTGCATCAGATCGTCGGCGGAGACGACGACCTCGACGTGACGGGTGGCAAAGGTCTTTGCCACAAGCCTCGCATAGCGCAGCTCCGAATAGCGCGCTTCCCGAAATCCGACGGCAAAGGTGTTGATCGGCTGGGCCGAATGCCGGCTCATCAAGGCGACGATGGTCGAGCTGTCGACGCCGCCCGAGAGAAAGGCGCCGAAGGGCACGTCGCTCACCATGCGCAGGCGCACGGCTTCGTCGAGCTTGTCGCGGAAGGCCGTCACGGGATCGGCGATGGGCGGTCCGGGCTCCGGTGCTTCGCCGTATGGTGGCGTGTAGAAACGGGTCTCGCTGAATCGCCCGTTCTCCCACAGCGCATAGCTGCCGGGCATGAGCTTGCGCACGCCGGCGAAGAGAGTATGGGGTGCGGGCACATAGCGATAGACGAGGTAGTCGGCGATCGAGGCGCGGTCCAGTTCCGGCGCAATGGCGCCGAATGCGAGCAGCGCCTTGATCTCGGAGCCGAACAGGATCAGGCCGTCCCGCTCATACAGATAGAGAGGCTTCTTGCCGAAATGGTCGCGGGCCAGCATGAGGCGCCGGCGCGGGTGATCCCACAGCGCGAAGGCGAACATTCCGCGCAACCGCCCGACGCAGGCCGGGCCCCACGCGACATAGGCATTCAGCAGGACTTCGGTGTCCGAGCGGGTGCGGAACCGCTCGCCCCGGGCTTCCAACTCCGCGCGCAGTTCCTGAAAATTGTAGATCTCGCCGTTGAATATCAGCGTCACGCCGGCCTGGTGATGGGTCATCGGCTGTTCGCCGGTAACCAGATCGATGATCGCGAGCCGGCGATGGGCGAAGCCGACGGTGTAGCGATGGTCGCCCACGGAGAACAGGGCGTAGCCTTCACCGTCCGGCCCGCGATGGCGAACGCTGTCTGCCATGGCGTGCAGGCGCCGTTCGGCGTCGCGCAGATTTCCGGTCAGGACGAATCCGGCGATCCCGCACATCGCTCAGCACGCCTCGCTGCGCGCCGCAGCGCGGCGCCGACAAAGTCTCATGGCAATGATGGAACCTTCCCCTTGCATGAACGCGTCGGTTTCGGGTTTCGGCGTAACCCGAATTTAACGACTGCCGTCGTTAATAAAACGAATATGCTGTTCGGTTCCCCCACTGTCAGAATCCCCATGCCAGGCGCGCTTTTGCGATGCCTCGGCCGCCTCAGCGCGTTAGGCAGCCTGTGACAAATTTGCGCAGATCCGCGAAGGAGCAAGCTGGCCGCGTTCTGATCGTGGTCCAGAATCTTCCGGTTCCTTTCGACCGGCGCGTCTGGCTGGAGGCGACGAGTCTCGCCAAGGCCGGCTATCGGGTTTCCGTCATCTGCCCCAAGGCCAAGGGATTCAACACGAGCTTCGAGATTCTCGAGGACGTCGCGATCTACCGCTATCCGCTGCCCATCGATGCCAGCAGCAAACTCGGCTTCGCCGCCGAATTCCTGTGGTGCCTCGCGGCGACGACGCTGCTCTCGCTGCGCGTCAGCATCACCGGCCGCGGCTTCGACGTCCTCCATGCCTGCAACCCGCCGGAGACCTACTGGCTTCTGGGTTATCTCTGGCGGCCCTTCGGCAAGGTCTTCATCTTCGATCATCACGACTTGTCGCCGGAGATGTACCAGGCGAAGTTCGGGGGCGGCGGGCGGTTGCTGCGCATCCTGCTCTGGCTGGAAAGGCGAAGCCTCCGCTCGGCGCGCGTGGTGATCACCACGAACGAGAGCCACAAGGCGGTCGCGATCGCCCGCGGCGGCAAGCAGCCGGATGATATTTACATCGTGCGATCCGGGCCGGAACTCGCCCGCTTCTCCCTCTACCCGCCGGACCCCGCCTGGCGCCGCGGGCAGCGCCATCTGCTCGTCTATCTGGGAGAGATCTGCAAGCAGGACGGCGTCGATCACCTGATTCGCACCATCAAGCACCTGGTGGAGGACTATGGCTTCACCGACTTCCATTGCGTGCTCATCGGCGGCGGGCCGCATCAGCCGGCGATCAAGGCCTATGCCGCCGAGCTCGGCGTCTCAGGCTTCACGACCTTCACGGGACGGGTCAGCGACGAGACCCTCTGTCGGGTGCTTTCATCGGCCGATATCGCCATCGATCCCGATCCCAAGAATGCATGGACCGATCGAAGCACCATGAACAAGATCGTCGAGTACATGTATTTCGGGCTCCCCATCGTCTGCTACGACCTGACCGAGGCGCGGGTCTCGGCCGGGGAGGCCGCGCGCTATGTGGTGGCCAACGACGAGGATGCGCTCGCCCGCGGCATCGTGGGACTCGCCGAGGATGACGGCGCCCGGCAGCGCATGGGCGCCTTCGGCATGGATCGGGTGCGCAACGCCCTTGCCTGGAACTATTCCGTGCCGCCGCTCCTTGCCGCCTATGACCGTGCCATGACTTCGGCGAGGGCGGCGCGCCGCCGGCCGCTGCCGGCGGCCGCAAGCGCGTCGACTGCCGAGGACTGAGGCTGCTCCTCTCCTTCCCATCGCCCCAACGCGAGGTCCACCGCCATGCGAGTGAGCGTGTTCGGAATCGGATATGTCGGAACCGTGGTCGCCGCCTGCCTGGCGGAGGACGGCCACGAAATCGTCGCCGTGGACATCTCGGCGGACAAGGTGCGCGCGATCAATGCCGGCGAGACCCCGATCAGCGAGCCCGGGGTTCCGGTCCTGATCGAGCGGGCGGTCGCCCGGGGGGCGTTGAGAGCGACCATCGACGCCGGCGAGGCGGTGCGCGCGAGCGAGCTCAGCTTCGTGTGCGTCGGCACGCCGAGCCGGCACAATGGCGATCTCGATCTGAGTTTCGTGCTTCAGGTCTGCGAGGACATCGCCAAGGTGCTTAAGCACAAGCCGGAGCCTCACATGCTCGCGATCCGCAGCACGGTGCTCCCAGGCGTGATGCGCGACCGGGTGATCCCGCTGCTGCGCGATGCCTCGGGCAAGGAGCCGGGAGTCGACTTCGGCCTTGCCTACCATCCCGAGTTCCTGCGCGAAGGCTCCGCGGTCGATGACTACCGCCGGCCTGCGGCAGCTGTCATCGGCGCCCTCGATTCGCGCTCCGCGGAGGCGCTGAAGCAACTCAACCATGGCAACGGCGCCGAACTGCATCTGGTCGATCTCGCCACCGCCGAGGCGGTCAAATACGCCAACAATTGCTGGCACGCCCTCAAGGTCAGCTTCGCCAACGAAATCGGCAGCATCTGCAAGGCGTCCGGCATCGATGGGCGCGCCGTGATGCGGATCCTCTGCTCCGACCGCAAGCTCAACATCTCGCCCGCCTATCTCAAGCCCGGTTTCGCCTTCGGGGGATCCTGCCTGCCCAAGGATCTGCGCGCGCTGCGCTATCACGCCAAGCGGCACGACGTGGCGAGCCCGCTCCTCGATGCCACGATGGCCGCCAATCAGCAGCAGATCGATCGGGCGATCGCGGCCATCGGCCGGAACGGCCGGCGGCGTGTCGCCATGCTGGGCCTTACCTTCAAGCCCGACACCGACGACCTCAGAGAAAGCCCGCTGGTCGAGCTGGCCGAACGGCTTTTGGGCAAGGGCTTCGAGCTGCGCATCTTCGACCGGGATCTGGAAATCTCGCGGCTCGTGGGCAGCAATCGGCGATTCGCCATGCAGCATCTGCCGCACCTGTCGCGGCTCTTGGTCGGCGATCTGGACGATGCGCTCGGCGGCAGCGATATCGTCGTCGTCGGCGCCGCCCATCCCGCCTTTCGCGATCTTCTGCCGCGCTTGAGGCCCGATCACTATGTCGTGGATCTTGCCGGTCACGACGCCGATCTGCGCCGACACGCACTCTACGACGGCGCCTGCTGGTGAACGCACGGACGATGGCCGAATCCTGACGAACCAGCTTCAGTTCGCCGCCATGCCGGAAACTGGCGGCCACAAAATTATCACCGCGGATAAGCGCTGATCTTGCCCTCTTCGCGGTCTCGCGCGGCCTCCCGATTGCCAATTCTTAACCCTTCGAACCTACCAATAGTGGGCGCCTGAAGCGTCGCCGGCTCGCTGACCGAAACTCGTGGGGATGCACCGATGATGATCAGCGAACGAGGAAGTCCACGTCACGCCGCGCGTCTGTTGCGGATGCGCCAGAAGGCCGTCGCGTTATTGGAGAGGCCTGTCAAATCCGAACTGCAATCGCGATCGACCGCGCTGGCGGCAACCGCACCGGCCTCGCGCGCCTGGCGGCGGAGCCTCCCGGCTTCGCCGCTCCCGCTAGCGCTGACCCTTCTCTTCGCCCAGAGCCTCGCCATCGCGCTCACCGGTGTCGCGAGCGCGGCGCTGCACGGGCCGATCGGCAAGGCGGCCGCGGTCGACCAAGAGGTCGGCATCGCCTTCGCGGCAGCGGGAGTCTTTGCCCTGCTCCGCGGTTCGATCGCCGCCATCGACCTGCGCCGGCGCAGCGACTCCCTGCCGGTCCTGCTGAAGACGCTTGGCGCGCTCGGCTTGGCCGAGTTGGCGGCATTGGGCGCGACGGCTCTTCTGCTTGGCACCGGGGAATCGGGGCTTCGCGGCGAGATCTTGCGCGCCGCCTCGACTTGGCTTGCGAGTTCCGCTGCCATGGTGGCGGCGCTTCATGCGCTCGCCGCCGGCCAGGCCGAACGCGCGGCCCGGGAAGGCAGGTTGGCGAAGCAGATCGTCGTCGTCGGCAGCGATGCGCCGGCGGCGGATTTCATCGCCGCGGCCCAGTCCTGCAAGGACCATCTCTCGGTCAAAGGCTATTTCGACGAACGGCAGAAGACGACCAAGGGCCTGCTGGGCGGCGTGCCCTTCGTCGGCGGCTTGGATCAGCTCGCCGACTATGTGCGCGAAGAGGGGATCGACGAGGTCGTGATCGCTCTGCCCTGGTCGGCCGAGGCGCGGATCACGAGCGTTGTCGATCGGCTCGGCCATTTGCCGACTCCGATTCGCCTTGCGCCCGAGCCGGTGCTCTGGCGGGCCGGCTTCGGCGCGGCGTCGCGCGACCTGCTGGCCGTCATGCCGGTTTTGCGCGACAAGCCCATTTCCGACTGGGATCTGTTCGTGAAGAACTTGGTCGACCGTTTCCTCGGCAGCTTGGCACTGCTGGTGGCGCTGCCCAGCATGACGATGATTGCCCTGCTGATCCGCCTGGACAGTCCCGGCCCCGTCTTCTTCCGCCAGAAGCGGCTGGGGTTCAATGGTCATCCCTTCGAAGTGTTCAAGTTCCGCACCATGACGGTTTCGGGCGATCCCCGGAACGGCCTGCGTCAGGCGAGCCGTTTCGACTGGCGCGTGACGCGAGTCGGCGCTTTCCTCAGGCGGACGAGCCTGGACGAACTGCCCCAGCTGCTCAACGTGCTGCGTGGAGAGATGTCGCTGGTGGGCCCGCGCCCGCATCCGATGTGGACGCGGGCCTCCGAACTCTGGCCGGAAGAGGGCGATCGGCCGATAGAATCCATCGTCGCCGGCTACGCGGCGCGCCATCGCGTCAGGCCGGGGATCACCGGCTGGGCGCAGGTTTGCGGCCACCGCGGCGAGACCGAGACCGTGGCCAAGATGATGCTGCGGGTCGAGCATGACTTGCACTACATCGACAACTGGTCCCTTTGGTTCGACGTCAAGATCATGGTTCTCACCCTGGTCACCGTGATCGGGGGAAGAAACGCCTACTAGCCAAATCGGTATAGTAAGGGGGGCGGGATTGCGGGATATCGTGGGGGCCGCGCCGTCGTCACGGGCGGCCGAGGAGAGTTATGCCGCCGAAGCGGAACCGGAGCCGGGCGAAGGCCTGATCGCGGTGGGGATAGGGCGTCTGCGGAATAGATGCCTGCTGCTTGGCTTCGCCGGCTACTACCCGTTCGCCCTCTTGATTTGTTGGCTGCTCAGTCGGAGCCTGGGCGAGCGGATCGATTTGTCGATCTGGGGGCGCCACCTTGTCGTCGAGCAGTTGCGCGACAAGGTTCTGGACGTGGCCATCCTGACCCTGTTGATCATGCCGGCGGTTTTCGCTGTTGAGCTGATTGCTGTGGGCTGGCTGCGCAGCTCGCTGCGCAGCCTGCTATGCAGCCATTCGCCCTCGGGGCGTACGGATGTCACCTGCTTCGCCCTTTGGCACGGCCATCTGCTCAACATTCCCCGGATCGGTCTCACCTTCGGAGGCGCGCTCATCACCGGCACCTGGCTGCATAACTGGTTGCGCAACAGGGCGGGCATCTCCCTTTCGCTCGATGGCCTGCCGCTCGTCGTCCAATATGCAAGTTATTTCCTGCTCTTCACCTTCTGGGACTACTGGCAACACCGGCTCGAGCACAGCCGGTTCTTTTGGCCCATCCACCGCTACCATCACGGCGCCGATGAGTTCCACATCCTGACCTCGCTGCGCGTGCATCCGGCAGCCTTTTCCCGGGTCATCGCCATGACCCTGCCACTGGCGCTGGTGGACGCCCCTGTGGACGTGATCGCGGCCATGGCGCTGGGTGCCACGATCCTGCGCTTCATCATCCATTCCCGGATCGATTCCGACTTCGGCTGGATTGGCCGATGGGTGTTGCAGTCCCCCGTTGATCATCGCCTGCACCACCGGCTCGATCCAAGCATGCCCACCGGCAACCTCAGCCTCTTCCCGGTCTGGGACCATCTCTTCGGCACCTGGCAAGCAGGCGGCAGCCAGGCAATCGTCATCGGTGTCAGCAAGCCCTACCGGCAAGGCGCCTGGATCCTGCCCGACATGTGGCGGGATTATCGGGAGTTCCTCGTCCAGCTCGCGGCCCTGCTGGGGTGGCGCAAGGCGCCCGGGGGCGAGCCTTAGAGCAAGATCCGATTAGGTTGAATCAACCTAGTACCTCTGCACAGGGATTATGACTCTTTGGTTGGATCTGGGTAAGCGTGGGCCATTTTGGTCCGGGCGCGTTCGGTGGTGAACATCCACTTGATGCGGGCGCCATGGGCATTGCGCTGGCGCTCCCAGGCAGCGAT
>DATNJA010000057.1:0-3050 GCA_035604155.1 Candidatus Udaeobacter sp.
GTTCACTGCCAACCGCCAGTTCAAATCCAACCCCCGCCTCTTCGTCGGCGCCAAGGACATGCATTACACCACGATGGATGGCCGACGGGTGCTGGACGGCACGGCGGGCCTCTGGTGCGTCAACGCGGGACATGGGCGGGAGAAGATCACCGAGGCCGTTCGAAACCAGGCCGGCAAACTCGACTACGCGCCGGCCTTCCAGATGGGACATCCTTCCGTATTCGAGTTCGCGGCCAAACTCACCAACCTGTTGGGCGCTGATTTCGACCATGTGTTCTTCACCAATTCCGGGTCCGAGTCCGTCGACACCGCGCTCAAGATCGCGATCGCCTATCACCGGGTGCGCGGCGAGGGGACGCGCCAGCGCCTGATCGGCCGCGAGCGCGGGTACCACGGCGTCGGGTTCGGGGGCATCTCGGTCGGCGGCATCGTCGCCAACCGCAAGGTGTTCGGCTCGCTCCTCAACGGCGTCGACCACCTGCCTCATACGCACAATCTGCAGAAGAACGCCTTCAGCCGCGGCCTCCCCGCCTATGGCGCGGAGCTGGCCGACGATCTGGAGCGCATCGTCACCCTCCACGACGCTTCCAACATCGCTGCCGTGATCGTCGAGCCGGTCGCCTGCTCCACCGGCGTGCTATTGCCGCCCAAGGGCTATCTCCAGCGCCTGCGGCAGATCTGCACCAAGCACGGCATCCTGTTGATCTTCGACGAGGTGATCACTGGCTTCGGGCGGCTCGGCGCCAGCTTCGCCACCGAGTATTTCGGCGTCGTTCCCGACCTCATCACCACGGCCAAGGGCATCACCAACGGCACCATCCCCATGGGTGCGGTCTTCGCCCGCAAGGGCATCTATGATGCCTTCATGAGCGCGCCGGATAACACCATCGAGCTCTTCCACGGCTACACCTATTCAGGCCACCCCATGGCCTGCGCCGCCGGGCTTGCGACCCTCGAGCTCTATAAGGAAGAGGGCCTGTTCGAGCGCGCGGCCTCGCTGGCCGGCTACTGGGAAGACGGCGTGCATTCGCTGAAGGGTACCCGGAACGTCATCGACCTGCGCAACCTGGGGCTCTTGAGCGGCATCGAACTGGAGGCGCGGCCAGGCAAGCCGACGGCTCGCGCCTTCGAAGCCTTCCTCAAATGCTATGACAGCAATGTGCTGATCCGCACAACGGGCGACATCATCGCGCTGTCGCCGCCGCTGATCGTTGAGAAGGCGCATATCGACGAGATATTCGGGACCATAGCCAAGGTGCTGAAGACCGTCGATTAGGCCGTCGGCCGCGCGTCGCGGCCAGGCAGAAGATCAGGCCGGCCCGCTATCCTAGGCGGGCCGGCGGCATTTCCATTGGAGGGGAGAGCATCATGCTCATCGGCGTGCCCAAGGAGATCAAGACCCAGGAATTCCGCGTCGGCCTGGTGCCCTCGAGCGTGCGCGAACTGGTCCTTCACGGCCACAAGATGCTGGCCGAGACAGGAGCCGGCGAAGGCATCGGCTTCGACGACAAGGCCTACAAGTCCGCCGGCGCCTCTATCGCCAAGGACGCGGTCGAGGTCTTCGCCAAGGCCGAGATGATCGTCAAGGTGAAGGAGCCGCAGCCCAAGGAATGCAAGATGCTGCGCAAGGGCCAGCTGCTGTTCACCTATCTCCACCTGGCCCCCGATCCGGAGCAGACCCATGCCTTGATGAAGTCGGGCTGCACGGCGATCGCCTATGAGACGGTGACGAGCGAGCGCGGCGGCTTGCCGCTGCTTGCCCCCATGAGCGAGGTCGCGGGCCGCATGTCGGTTCAGGTCGGCGCCCATTGCCTGGAGAAGCCCCAAGGGGGTGCGGGCATCCTGCTCGGCGGCGTGCCGGGCGTGGCGCCCGCCCGTGTCGTCATCATCGGCGGCGGCGTATCGGGCACCCACGCCGCGCGCATGGCCATCGGCATGGAGGCGAACGTCACCGTGATCGACCGGTCGCTCGATCGCCTGCGCGAGCTGGACGAGGTCTTCGGCTCCAAGCTCACCACCGTCTATTCGACAGTGGACGCCATCGAGCAACATGTGCTGGGGGCCGATCTCGTCATCGGCGCGGTGCTCGTGCCAGGCGCCTCGGCGCCCAAGCTGGTCACGCGCGCCATGGTCAAGCGCATGCGCCCGGGTTCGGTGCTGGTGGATATCGCCATCGATCAGGGCGGCTGCTTCGAGACCAGCCACGCCACCACCCATTCCGATCCCACCTATGTGGTAGACGGCATCATCCATTATTGCGTCGCCAATATGCCGGGCGGCGTGGCGCGGACCTCGACATTCGCCCTCAACAACGCCACCCTCCCCTTCGCGCTTGCGCTTGCCGACAAGGGCTGGCGCAAGGCCTGCCAGGACGACAAGCATCTGCGCAACGGCCTCAACGTTCATGAGGGATTGATCGTCCACAAGGCCGTGGCCGATTCCCTGAAGCTCAAGCACACCCATGTGGAGATGATCCTCACCTGAGAATCTTGAACGCCGGATGATGCCCCCGATATTCCGGGGCAGGCCAGCAATATATTGATTTTACAGTAATTTTTCGCCACCGAGCTGGGCGCCTTGCCATTGCTTCGTCGCCCGCGCTAGCTTGCCCCAATCGGACGTATGGCCGCCCTCCCTCGTCATGCCCGGCCTTGATCCGGGCATGCACGTGTTTCAGAAGCGTGGATTGCCGGGTCGAGCCCGGCAATGACGGAAGTAGGGGGCTTCGAATCCTCTGAACAGGGTCCCCGCAGACAGCGCAAGGCAGTGTCATGGCCGAACTTGAAGACTGGTTGAACGAGCGCAAGATCGACGAGGTCGAATGCCTCGTCCCCGACATCAACGGCATCGCGCGCGGCAAGATCCTGCCGGCGGCGAAGTTCATCAAGAGCGTGCGCGACGAAAGCCTCCGGCTCCCGGAAAGCATCTTCATCCAGTCGGTGACCGGCGAGTATTCCGAGAACGCCGACTACGAGGACATCGCCAGCGACCAGGATCCGGACATCTATCTTCGTCCCGACGTCGACACCATCCGCATCGTCCCCTGGTAC
>DATNJA010000058.1:0-7515 GCA_035604155.1 Candidatus Udaeobacter sp.
CGACTGGGTTGCCGACAGGCGGGGCCAGGATGGTGCTGGCCGCTGGCGGCCGACCATGGCGCTCGATCATGCGCGCCGCGGGGTTCTGCCGGCCGAGGCCGTGTCTCCCGTACGCCCGAAGCGCGCCAAGCGAGCCTAAAATCCGATAGTCTCAAGCTGAGCTTGAGACACGGTCTTCCTCCAGCGCCCTGGCGGCCGTTTCCGAACCGCCGGTCGCTTCGATCTTCATCTGTCCGCAAACGCCGGTTCCGGCTAAGACTCTGGGATCGAATGGCGGGGGAATCGGGCGGCGATGCAGGCGGCTCGGCGAAAGCTGGACCCGGCTGAGTATTTCTTTTGGCTGGCGGATCGCGTTTCCTGCCGGAACTTCGTCATGTTCGCCGAACTCGCGGGCGAGCTTGATCCTGTTGCCACGGCGGCAGCCCTGGCTCGGGCGCAGAAGAGGCAGCCCGCGCTCCGCCGGCGGTTCGTCCTGGATCGGGGCGAGGTCTGGCTGGAACCGGCTGAGGACGCGCCGATTGCTTTGCGATCAGTCGCCGGGTCCAACGGCGAATGGGGTCCGCTGATCGAGCGCGAGCTCGCTACCCCTTTTGCGCCGGACGACCCGGCGCCGATGCGCTGCCTCTACGCGACATTGCCGGGGCAGCCGGCGGCGGCACTCCTCGCCCTCACCTTCCATCACTCGCTCGCCGATGGCCGATCGGCCGCCGCTCTCTTGCGCCGGATCCTGGTCGAGGCGATTTCGGGCAAGCCGTGCGGCGCGGAGCATGAGGTCGCCTTTTCGCCTCTACACACCGGATTTCCCGCCATCCACCGTCCGGATTCGCCGATGCTCGAGGGCATGGGCACACCCCACCGCAACCGCCAGGATCCCGCGGAGCTGCTGGAGAGATTGGCGCGCCTGAAAGGCCGTCTCGCCCCCACCATCCCGCATATTGCGCCCGTCGCGCTGGCGCCGGATGCATCAGGCCAATTGCGTTCGGCCTGCCGGCGCGAAAGGACGACTGTGCAAGGCGCGCTCGGAGCCGCACAGCTCCTGGCGACCCGGGATATCCTCGGCCACCGGGCGCCGAGTGCCCTCCTCCTCGCCCATGCGCTGGACATGCGTCCCTATCTCGAACCTGCCGTGCCTGGAGAATACCTAGGTCTCTATAGCTCGATGTTGTCGGCGAGCTATGAACTCGACGCGGAAAGTTCGTTCTGGGATCTGGCGCGGCAAGTCGGCAACGGCCTTCGCCGTCAGATCGCCAGGGGCGAGGCCTACTACTGCTATTCCCTCGCCCGCCTGTTCTATGCACTGCAGCCGCCGACGGGGCCGGCCACGGGTTCCCTGCTGACAAACGTCGGCGCGATCGACCCTGTCGCCGGCGGCGACATTGTCCGGGCCATGTCTTTTGCCCTCGCCCCCATGCCCAATCAGCTCTCGGTCTGCTCAGCCAGCAGCTACGCCGGCCGGCTCCTGGCGAACCTCAATTTCGATGCGGCAGTCACGCCGGCGCCCGAGGCCGGCGGCCTGGCGGCGGCATTTCGAGAACGCCTCGAAGCCGCCGCCGGTTGAAGCTACGAACCGAGTTGCGCGGGCCGGTGACCCGCCCGCCTGTCCGCCTCCCGGGTCACGGCATGGAGCGCCTCTTCCAGACGCAAGCGCACTGCCTCGCGGCCGGTCGCGTCCAACCCAGCCGTCACATCGATCTCCCCGCCGACAACGAACACGCCGCGACCGAAAGGCAGCGGCAGCAGAAAGCGGTCCCAGCTGGGAAAGATGCGCCGGCGGCTTGTCGCGTAGGAGACGGGAACGAGTACTGCCTCGGCCATTTCCGCCGCGAGCACCGGTCCCATGGCCGCGCGCATGCAGGGGCCGCGCGGACCGTCGGGTGTCACGCAAGGGAGCCCATAGGCACGGCAGACTTCGGCCACGCGATAGAGCGCCTGTACGGGTTCGCGTGAGGAGGAACCGGTGATGATGCCGATGCCGAAGCGCCGCACGGTGCGGGCGATGAGCCTGCCGTCCCGATGATCCGATACGAGGATGTGAAACTGCCGATCGCCGCGCATGGCGTAGGGCATCATCAGCAGGCGCCCATGCCAGAAGCAGATGATGGCGCGCCGATGATCCGCCAGTAGCCGGTCGGCGATGTCGTAACCGACCCGCTCCCACCGATTGGAGCGATAGATCAGATGGATGTAGAGAGCCGCGAGGCCGGATAGGAACCATTGTCCGTATTGGGAATCGGCGAAACGGCGAAGTCTGCCCATAGCTAAGATCCCGTTACGGCCCGCCTGCCGGTGAACGCCTGATAGGCCTGGGACATGAAGCCGACCGCGGCGGCAGTGTTGAGAAAATCCAGCACCAGGAACAGGGGCATCAGAATCGCCAACTCGGGCAGTCCATGATCAGAAGGTTCGCCCACCAGGGCATAACCCGCCGAGACGACGACCGCGTATTTCAGCAGCATCAGAGGCAAGCAAGTGGCAAGGAAGGCCAGGAACAGGCGCCAGCCGTTCCCCCGGGTCAATTGCCAGGACCGCCGTAAAGAGATCTCCCGGTCGCCGACGGCGATGGCCGGAAATACGAGGATGAAACGCACGCCGAAGAAGAGCCCTGGGAGGAGCAAACCGCCCATCAGCCAGCGCAGAACCGGCCCCTTGGCTGCGGCCTCGGCTGGCCCGCCGCTGGCCAGCAAATAGAGGATGCCACCGACGATCAGTATCAGAAGAAGGGTCGCCAGCAGCCCCAGGAGCATTCCCAGATAGCGCAGCTCGCGCCCGCCGAAACGGGCGACCTCGCCCCTTCTGGCAGAGTCGGCGATCAAGCTTGCCCGATGCCAAGCCACCGCAAAGGCGACCAACAACGGCAAGGCCGCGAGTTCCGCCAGGTTGCGGCCGCTCTCCACATTCATCGACCATTCCAGCGCCGCGCCGAGCAGCCAGGCGAGCAAGAGCCAAACCCAGCCAAGGCGCAGGAGCAACGGCAAATGGCCGAAGACGAACCGATAGCTGTCCCTGACCAGCGGCCAGACGGCGATCGCCGATGGCGGGGGTGGCGTCATGGTTGGCCGCGAGTCTCCACGCAGGAATCTATGGCCCTCCACGCGCCACGAGCAAGGCCGCCGCCCTGTCGGGCCGTGCCTATTGTATCGGCTGTGACAGGGTGTCGGTCCGTGACGTAGCGTTTGACCCTGTCATTGAAACCTTCGCGAATTGCAATGTGAACGTCTCGGTCGGGGTGGAGTTGCCGGCGCCTTGGCGGAGCGAGCTTATGAATACGTCCTGCATCGAGATCTTGAGCACAAGATGATGGGCCGAATTCAGCTCGTCGATCGTGACCGAACGAAAATGCTTCCCGGCAGTCATCGCGGCGAATAGTGCCGATGACGATTGGTCGGTCATCTTTGTGGCCGTCAAGGAGCGGCTCCGGCCTGCGGCGTTGCTGCTCGCCGTCCCTGACGATGCCGTTTCCGTTGCGCGGCTATTCCACTGGATCTTTGTCAGCGGAATCCAACCGGGATGTGTGCTGTCGTGGGAATCCCCGGCGACGCCTTCAATGTTCATGAAGAACTGGTTGGCAAAAGCCGACCTGGCAGCGAGAAGGTTTGCACCAAGCAGGATTGCCGAACCAAAGCAGATGACGCGGATGCAATCTTTCGCGACACCGGTCATGCGCTAGCCCCCGAGGCTGGCCGTCAATCTCGAACACGAGATCGCCACTCACCGACAGTTATGCTCCACTACACGGTGCCTAAAGTCGAGGCGTTACTCCGATTCGGCCAGAACTCCGGTCCGATCTCGTGGGAGTAGCGAGACTTTTCCCTATCTAGTGCAGCGGCGGCCCCTCCGCCGCGCCCTCGCACTGGCGCCGCGCGCGCTGGATCAGCTCACGCAGGTCTTCCACGCTGACGCCATCGCGGTCGAGCAGAAGGTGAAGGATCGGGTCGCCCAGCAGGTCGTTCAGTTTCGGTTCGCCGTGGACATCGCACATCTGGCCTTCCCCTTTTTCAATCGCATCGTCATGGGGAGGTTCTCCGCCAACTGGGGCGGGTTCTAGACCGGATTGGGGCAATTTCGCGATTCCGCCGGCAACCGGCGACGGCGGCCTATTTCGGCAGCGCCTTCGGATTGCTGATGGCGAGCCGGGTCAGAAGCTGTGCCGCGAGCCGGTCCCGTAATGCGTGATCGTCGTCGTGGCGCCCGGCGCGTATGGCGGCGGCAAGGGCTCGGCTGTCGGGGCTCGCGGGACGAAAGGCGGCGCTCTCGCGCCCGCCGATCGCCATGGCGTTGGCGATCATGCGCGCTTCCAGCCGGCGATCCTCCGGCAGCGCCGGCAAAATTCCCTCCAGCAATGCGCGCCTGGCCTCGGCCAGGAGGGTCGACGCCGGCGGCTGTTCCGCTGCAATGGCATCCGCCGAGGCCGGAGCAGGCCAGGGGCCGGGCGCGACAAGCTCGATGATCGTGCGCTCGAGTTCGGGCAGGACGCGCCCGGTCAGCGCCAGCTCCAAGGATTGCTCGCCGCCGCTGAGATGACGATCCATCTGCTGCAGCGCGATCACGGCCCAACGCAAATGGGCCATGACTTCCCAGTAATGCACGGCATCGGGATCGATCCGCCGGCCCGACGCGGCTTCGTACCCGCGATAGAAGTCCGCCCGCGGCGCAATGCCGCCTGCCTCCAGCCCTTCGGCGCCGTAACGCCAGCATTTGGCGCAAAACCAGCCGATATCGGTCATGGGGTCGCCCCAAGCGGCAAACTCCCAGTCCAGAATGGCGGTCAAGCCCGTCTCGTCCACCATGTAGTTGCCGCTGCGGAAGTCGTGATGCACGAGGACGATTTCGCCGGCCGGCGGCGCCTTGCGCTCGAGCCACCGGAGGCCCCATTCGAGGACGGGGTGGCCGTTGTCGCGTCCGTCGAGGTCGGCGCGCAGCCGGGCGATTTCGTCGAGAGCGGGGCTCGACCGGGGCAACGGCAGAAACTGAAGCCCCGGGACGCCAGGCCGCACCTTGTGAATCCGCGCCAACTCGGCGCCCAAACGCGTGGCGAGATGCTTGCGGTCGCCACCCAGCCTCAGGTCCTTGACCACCCGATTGCCCTGAGCCACGCCGGCGACGCGGCGCATCAGATAGAAATCCTGGCCCAGCACGGCCGGGTCGCGGCACAGCCATAGCGGCTCCGGCACCGTGACCCCGGCGCCATGGGCGGCGCACAGCAGCGCGAACTCCTGGGCTCGGCCATGGCTCATGGCCACCCGGGAAGGTGCGTCGGTGCGCAGCACCAACTGCTGATGCCGGTCTGCGAGCACGACGTCTACCAGCCAATTCTCCTGAATGGCACCTCCGGCAAGCGGAGAGGCCGCAAGGGCGCCCACCGCCTGCCCGCTCGCCTCGGCGATGAAAGCGGCGAGCCGGTCGCGGACGGCTGGATCCTGAAGTTGTGCCTTGGGCATCGCCGGTGATGCTAGTCCCAGAACTCCTCGCCGCGCTCCAGGAACGCGGCGGCGAGGACCATTTTGTGGACCTCCGAAGCACCGTCCACCAGCCGGGCCTGGCGGGCGTAGCGATACATCCATTCCAGCGGCGTATCGCGGGAATAGCCCCGCGCGCCGCAGAGCTGGATGGCGGTATCGACGGCCTTGTGCAAGGCATCGGCCACCTGCACCTTAGCCATGGAAACTTCCTTGCGGGCGAAATCGCCCTGGTCCAGCTTCCAGGCGGCCCGCGCCGTGAGCAGCCGGCCGATTTGGACCGCCATGGCCGCTTCCCCCAGCATCCATTGTACCCCCTCATGGCGGGCAAGCGTCGTTCCGAAGCTCTCCCGCTCCGCAACATAGGACCCGGCGATCTCCAGCGCGCGCTTGGCCATCCCGAGCCAGCGCATGCAATGAGTAAGCCGGGCCGTGCCGAGGCGAATCTGGGTCACCTTGAGGCCGTCGCCGACGTTCAGGAGCCGATCTTCATCGGCGATCTCGAGGCCGTCGAATTCGAGTTCGCAATGACCGCCGTGTTCTTCCGGGCCCATGATCGGAATGCGCCGCGTGATCCGCCAGCCGGGTTGATCCCGGTCGAACAGGAAGGCAGTCAAACCCTTGCGTACATCGGCCGATGTACGCGCGACGAGGATGAAATGCCGGGCGATGTCGGCGCCGGTAATGAACCATTTCCGGCCTTCAATGACCCAGCGGTCGCCCTTTCTGGTGGCGCTGGTCAGCATGGCGGCGGGATCGGAGCCGGCGCCGGGCATCGGCTCGGTCATGGCGAATGAGGATCGGACTTGGCCATCGACGATAGGCACGAGCCAGCGGCGTTTCTGCGCCTCGGTCGCGACACGGGCCAGGAGAATCATGTTGCCGTCGTCAGGTGCGGCGCAGTTGAAGGCGGCTGGACCGAAGATGGACCGGCCCATGGCCTCGTAGCAGACCGCCATGCCGGCAATGTTCAGCCCGAGCCCGCCCAGCGTCCGCGGCATTTGCGGAGCCCAGAGCCCGGCGGCCTTGACCTTCTTGCGCAGCTCTTCCAGGAGCGGCAGGGCGATGTTCTCATGCTCGTCGAAGCTCGCCGGGTCCTTCTCCAAAGGCAGGATTTCCGTGGCGACGAAGGCAGCGATGCGCCGGCGCAAGGCTTCGACCTC
The DNA here is from genome assembly GCA_035604155.1 of Candidatus Udaeobacter sp. Taxonomy (GTDB): domain Bacteria; phylum Pseudomonadota; class Alphaproteobacteria; order Dongiales; family Dongiaceae; genus DASXQK01. The sequence goes on from DATNJA010000058.1 coordinate 6,620, forward strand.
GGGGGCAGCGGCATGGTCCATCAGAGAGAAATCCCGCCGTCGACGACCAGCACACTGCCTGTCATGTAGGCGCCGGCATCGGAAGCCAGCAGCAGGAGCGGACCCTCGAGATCGGAGAGCTCGCCGATTCGGCGCTGGGGAATACGGGTGAGCAGAGCCTCCGCCTCGGGGCCGGTCAAATAGTTCTCCGTCATGGCCGTGAGAAAATACCCGGGGCACAGGGCATTGACCCGGATCTTGTGGCGCGCCAGCTCTGCGGCCAGGGACCGGGTCAGCTGGATCAAGGCCGCCTTGGAGGCGCCGTAGCCTGGAATGCCCTTCTCCGCCATCACGCCCAGCACCGAGGCGACATTGACGATGCTGCCGCCATGGCCGAGGCGGACCATGTGGCGAGCGGTTTCCTGAGCCATGAGCCAGGCGCCCTTGAGGTTGGTATCGACGACCTTGTCCCAGTCCTCCTCGCTCTGATCGAGCGCCGGCCCGGATACGACAATGCCGGCGTTATTGACCAGGATTCCGATGGGACCGAGCTCCCGTTCCGCTTCTTCGACGAAGCCGACTACGCTGCGCTGGTCCAGAACGTCCACCTGCATGGGTACCGCACGGCCGTCGAAGGCCTCGATATCATCCGCCAGAGCCGTGAGCGGCTCCAAGCGTCGGCCGCCAAGCGCGAGTCGCGCCCCGGCCTTGGCAAGGGTAAGGGCGAAATGGCGTCCAAGGCCGCTTCCGGCCCCGGTTACGACGGCTGTTCGGCCGCTCAGATCGAAAGACGTCACGGCTTCTTTCCCCGGAACAGATAGAGCGCGCCGCCGGTTACGGTGACGAAGATCGCCGCCGACGGCAGCCAATACGTATAGGCCAACAGCACTGTCATAGACCAGGAGATCACCACCCCG
>DATNJA010000059.1:0-3769 GCA_035604155.1 Candidatus Udaeobacter sp.
CCGAAATCCCGACTTCGGCCAGAAGCTCGCGGGCGCGCAGGCATTCCATGGCCATGTTGGAAATGCCGACCAGCGTGATGTCGCCGCCGGCGGCGAGCCGCCGGCCAAGGCCTAGCTCCGCGCAATAGGACTCGGCGGGGACGTAGGCCCGGGTCGGATATAGCAGGCGGTGCTCAACGAAGATGACCGGGTTGTTATCTCGGATCGCGGCGATCATGCAGCCCTTGGCATCATACGCGTTGCCCGGCGCCACGACCCGGAGGCCGGGAACATGCATGAACATGGCATGCAGGCCCTGGGAATGCTGGGCCCCCTGGCCCCAGGACTTGCCGATCATGCCGCGCACGACCATGGGAACCTTGAGGGCGCCACCGTACATGTAGTGGGCCTTGGCGGCAATGTTCACGAGCTGGTTCATGCAGAGGAGCAGGAAATCCAGCCGGATATGGACGTGGATGGGACGCATGCCGGCCATGGCGGCGCCGATGGCCACACCGGTCATGGCGTCTTCGGAAAGCGGCGTGGTGAACACGCGATCCTTGCCGAACCGCTCGAGCAGACCCTTGGTCGATCCCTGGATGCCCTTGTGGTCGTCCACGTCGAGGCCGAAGACGAACACCGACGGATCGCGCTCCATCTCCTGCGCGACCGCCTCGTTGAGCGCCTCGACGTAGCTGATCTCGCGATCCGTCACCGCAGGCTCATCGGGCGTAAACGTGAAGCAGGAGTTCCTCCGGGTCGGGCGGAGGGCTGGATTGCGCGAAAGCAAAGGCGTCGTCGATCTCAAGCGCCACGTCCCGCTCCAGACGCTCGACGACACCGGCCGGCAACATCCCCGCGAGGCGCGTGAGCTGATCGGCCCGTTGCCAGGGCTCCAGCTCCGCACGGTTTCGGTAGCCGGACTCATAATCCTCGTTCGGGCCCACATGCTCGCGCCAGCGATAGGTCGCGCATTCCATGAAGGACGGGCCTTGGCCCTCGCGCGCGCGGACGACGGCCTTTGCGGCGGCATCGCGGATCGCGAACAGATCCTGGTCCTCGATGCGCCGAGCGGGGATGCCATAGGTGGCCACGCGCTCGCAGAGCCGGCTCGTGGCCCAGCGCTTGTCCAGCGGTTCGTGGATTGCGTAGCCGTTGTTCTCGCAGACGAAGACCATCGGCAGCCGGTGGAGAGCGGCGAAATTCAGGGTCTCGCTCATACTGCCTTCCTCGGTCGCCCCTTCGCCGAAGAAGCAGGCAACGACCTGCCCGCCGCCGCGGCGCTTGATGGCGAGCGCCCAGCCGGCTGCAATCGGCACCTGGGTCCCCACCACCGCGGAAGCGCCCAAGACGCCGACATCCGGGGCGACGAGATGCATGGAGCCGCCCTTGCCCCGCGCGCAGCCGGTGACCTTGCCATACATCTCGGCCACCATCCGGCGCAGACTGCCGCCCTTGGCCAGATAGGCCGCGTGGCCGCGATAGGACATGGCGACGATATCGTCGCGACCGAGAACGTCGCAAACGCCGACGGCGATCGCTTCCTGACCGATCGAAAGATGGACCGGGCTCTTGATGCGGTCGGAGGCGTAGTCTAGCGCGATCCGCTCCTCCGTACGGCGGATGAGGAGCAAGGCGCGAAAGAGCCGCTCGACCTCGTCGGACTTGTCCGGCAAACCCTTCCCCATGGCCTAGTACCGACTTTCAGAGAAAGTCGGTACCTTGATTCCAGTCTTAGTATCGGATTCACGCAGAAATTCGTGACATCGCGCCGAGTCACGAATTTCTGCGATCCGATACTAGCGCCTCGCCTTCGACGAGGACGGCGGCTAATTCAGCTTCCCGCAGCCGGCGAAACGCGACACTCCAGCTACATCAGTTATAGGCGCCGCGCCACCGGAAATGGAAGCCTGAGCCCGGTCAGGACAGGCCAGCGGAGGCGGAGATGACGCTGCCCCTCGACCCCGCCATGCTGGAAGCGGCCTATGAGTTCCTGCGTGCGACGCCGCCGTTCCGGCGCTGGAGGCTGCCGCCCGGCTCAGCGGTCGAATTCCACGTCATCGCCAGCCAAGGCTTGCGCGGCCGGTGCGTGGACGACGGCCGGCATCAGACGATCGCGATTTCGATCGGGACCATCGGCCACACCCACAGCCTGATGATGGCCATGGCCCACGAGATGATTCACGTGCGCGACAACCTCGCCGGCATCAGGGCCCATCACGGATCGAGCTTCCGGCGCAGCGCAGCGCAGGTCTGCAGGTATCACGGCTTCGATCCGAGGCTGTTCTAGCTCTCGACTTCGAGTTTCCCGGCCGCCGGGCGCCGACGACGAATGCCCGGACCTTTCCCGCCTCCCGAACTTTCACCCTCAAGAAAGGAATGCCGATGCTGTCCTTCAACAAGGCCGCGGCCGGCGGTATCGCCGCCGGCGGCCTGACGCGATTCACCGACTGGTTCGTTGCCGGCATCAGCAACGAACTCGCCCACACCGCCTGGGGCGCCATCCCGACCGACGGCCAGGCCTGGCTGTCGAGCGGGCTCGCCATCCTGATCGGCGGCGCCGTCGTCTACGCGATTCCCAACAAGGCCGTGAGCCCGGCCGCAACCCAAGGAGCCGTAAAATGAGCTGGTTCAGCAACGAAATCGCGAGCGTGGAAGCCTGGTTTTCGAGCGAAGAGAAGGTTGTCCTCGACTTCCTCGAGGGCGCGGCCAAGAGCATCGTCGCCAACGGCGGACCCGTCCTCATCAATGCCGCCGTGGCCGCCGTCACGGCGGCGGAGACCACGGGCGGAACGGGCGCCCAGAAACTTCAGGCCGCCGCCGGCGCGGTGGTGAGCACCCTGAAAAGCCAGGGCCTGCCGGTGGTGCAGAATGCCATCAATGCCGCCATCGAAGGGGCCGTGGCGAACCTCAAGTCCTCCCTGCCCGCCGCGGCGCCGGCTCTCGTACCGGCTTCCGCAGCCGCGGCCCCGGCCGCCTGATGCTCTCCCTCATTTTCACCGGCCTCGGCCTTGTGACGAAGCTCCTCGGACTTGCCGATCTGGCGGCCAAGCTCTTCGACAAGGCCGAGGCGCGCAGGGCGGGTCAGGTCCAGCAGCAGAACGTAGACCTGAATGCGACGGTCAAGGCCGACGCCAAGGCCGCCGTTTCGAGCGGCCAGGTGGCGGGCGAATCCGATGCCGAAGTGAGGGCCGATCTGCAGAAGGATTTCCGGCCATGAGGCGGTTCGCGTTCCTGGCTGCGCTTCTGCTCGCCGGCTGCGTCGGGCCGGCGCCGGCGCCGATCTCTTCCGCCTGCGGCTGGGACAAGATCATCCATCCGGTCCCGGCCGACAGCATCGAAACGCTACGCCAGGTCGACGAGCACAACAAGGCGCTGAGAGCAAGCTGCCCGGAGCTGGCGGCCTTGTAACCTTGAAGGCCGCCGGTCCGGCCACTCGACCGACCGCACTCATCCGCCCCGCCCTGCGCTGCCCCGAAAGGGCGGAGCAGGGCGGGGCTTCTTGCTTTCCACGTTACGCAGAATTCGCTCAGAACCGTTTGATTTTAAAATATTTCATGTCTCGATCTTTCGGCCGCCTGCGGCTCGAATTTGCGTGCGCAAGCAAGTTGAAATCCGCCGAGCCAAGCGGATGAATCGCTGAAGGCCAAGTTCCCCTCCGCCTGCGTGAGGCGAGTTATCGAGCTTCTCTTCGCGCGATTTCTTGCGAGCTTCGCCGATCAAGGCCGAGGCGCGATCGCCGTGATTGTTCCGGCGGCGACTGGCTTCCGACACTCGTTCAAGTCGGGTC
>DATNJA010000060.1:0-8067 GCA_035604155.1 Candidatus Udaeobacter sp.
TGGTCGGGCGCGCCAGCGTATAGAGGTGGTATTCGAACATCGGCTGTTCCTGCATGGGTGCCGCGGGCGCGGCCTCTGCCATGGCCATCGTGTTCATCTCGCGGTTCACCGCCGCGGTCACCTGATGGACCTCGCCCGCCACCAGCTGCAGCTTGGCATTGCGATAGCTGGTGCCGCTGGTATTGGTCAGGGTGACCCAGCCCTTGAGGTCGATCTTGCTTTCGTCCGCCGACAGCTCGGCCACGTAGTCGGCGCTCCAGCCGAGCCCGCCGGTGAGGTAGTCGAGCTCGACCGGCTGTTTGCCCTCGACATCGCTCGATAGCTTGGTCACCAGGGTCGGGCGCGAGCGCAGATTGGGCGGCACCTCGGAGAAGACGATGCGCCCCGGCGGCTGGGTTTCGATCCGGTCGCCGATCTGGAGCACCACGCCGTTGGCCACGCTCAGTACCTTGGCGTCCTGGACCGTCTCGTCGCCGCTGTCGGGATCGACGGTGATGACGCGCACCATGCTGCCGACGGATTTCTCCAGGAGCTTCTCCGGCGTCAGCAGATCGAAGTCGAAGTTCTGTTCCAGCACGTCGATCTTGGCGCCCGGCGCCTTGATGAGGGCGGTCTGGGGACGGATCTGGGCACTGACGTCGATGAAGGCCACGTCGTTCTCGCCCTTGACCAGGTCGACGCTGCGCAGGTCGCGCACCAGGGCCAGGTCCTGGTTGTAGATGGTGACGGCGACCGCGCTCTGGTCGTCGAGGGTGAGGTCCTTTTCGTCGGCCGCGGCCGGCATCGCGACGACGAGCGCCAGCAGGCTGGCGGCGGGCAGGAATCGGCGCATGGAAGCTCCCCTCACGGTGGCTAGAGCCTGATCGTCTCAAGCCTGTTCGGCTTGAGACGTGAATCAGGCTCTAATCCTAACATGTAGAGCAAGATTCACGGGTCAGCTTGATAGAAGCTGACCCGATCTTGCTCTAGGCCAGAACCTTGGGCGGCGAATCCGGCGGAACTGTGACATCCGCACGGCATTCTTGGCGCCCTTGAGGTTTCGCGGCATGATCGCTCGCCACCGGCCGAACGGCAAGGAGCCGAGGTGCTGACTCTTCCGAAATCCACACTCGACCGCTGGTTGATGGCGGGCGTCGCGGCGCTGGCGCTGGCCGCTCTCAGCCTGGCGCTTCGGCCCGACGGAACCGTGTTCATGAAGCCCCTCAGCGAGGACGGCTTCTACAGCCTTGCCGTCGCCCGCAACATCGCCGCCGGCCACGGCATTACCATCGACGGGTTGACCAAGACCAACGGCTTCCAGCCCCTGCTCACCTTCCTCCAGGCCGGGTTGTTCGCGCTCGCCCGAGGCGACGACCTGTTGGCGCTGCGCCTGGTGCTGCTGCTCTACTGGCTGCTCTATCTCGGCACTGGCGCCATGCTGGGCTGGATCGCAGCCGAGACGGCGGAGACGAAAGACCAGCGTCTCACCCGCGGGCTATGCACGGCGCTCGTCTATCTCGGCGCCAGCTATCTGTTCCTGCATCACTTCAACGGGCTCGAGACCGGCTTGCTACTGTTTCTTCTCGCCTCGGCCTGGCGTTTTCGCCAGTCGGGCAGGGCCGAGAGCTGGACCGGCCTCGCCCTGTTCGGCGGGCTCATGGGCCTGGCGGTTCTCGCCCGCATCGACGCCGCCTTCATCGTCGCCGTGCTCTGCCTTGGCGAGCTATGGCGCCATCGCAAGCAGGGCTTGCTCATCGCATTGGGGCGACCCTTCGTCATGGGCGCCGTCGCAGTCCTCGTTTCCCTGCCCTGGTGGGCCTATTCCTACATCGACTTCGGCTCCATCATGCCCATCAGCGGCCAGGCGACCCAGGACTGGAAGATCGATGGCTTCCGCCTCGGCTGGTTCGTCTGGGGCTACGCCATGGGCGCCTTTCCCTGGCTCTTCGGCGGCGAGGCGGAGGGTGCGGAGCTTCTCGACCTGCTGCGACTGCCGCTGTTTGCCGGCGGTCTGTGGGTGCTGTGGCTGGTCTATCGCCGCCTGCCGCCGGCCACGCGCAATTTCGCCGTCGCGCTCGCGCTTGCCATGCTCCTGCTCGGCATCTGGTACTGGCTTTCCTCCCTCGCCTACTGGTTCTATTCGCGCTATCTGGCGCCGGCTTCGCTGCCCGTCGCGCTCGGTCTCGGCATCGCGCTCGCCGATCTCCTCGCACGCCGGCCTTGCCTGCTGGCGGCGGCCGAGCCTGTGCTGGTCCTGCCGGTCGTATTCCTGGCGGCGCTCGCCTGGTCAGGCCTCGGCGTCTACGGCAACATGATGTTCTGGGAACAGGTCCAGCTGGTACGCGCGCTTGTGCCCGAGGGCGATACGGTGGCCGCCGGCCAGTCCGGCACGCTCAATTTCTTCCGCGACCATGTGGTCAACATGGACGGCAAGGTGAACCCGGAGGTCTTCACTTATAAAGGCCATCTCTGGGACTATCTCGCCAAGCAGAAGATCCGCTGGTTCGTGGATTGGCCGGTCTATGTCCAGCGCATCCTGGGCGACGACCCCGGGTCCCATGGCTGGAAGCTCGCCGCCAGCCGCGGCAACTTCAAGCTCTACCGCTACGACGGGCCCTGAGCGAACAAGTCAGGGCGATCAAATCCTGAGGCAGCGGAACTCGGCATAGGCCTCGTCCGCGCTCTTGCAGGCGATGATGCGAAATCCGGCGCGTTCGATCAGGCCTTCGAGGATCCAGCGGAAGGTGCTGTGCTCCTCGCGCACATGGGTCGCGAAGTCGCTGGCCGTGAAGCCTTTGCCCGCCGGGCTCGCCACGCGCGCGATCCAATCCTCGATGCCGCGCCGGTAGTCGGAATCGGGAAAAGAGAACACCACATCCCTGAGGAACAGGAGTCCGCCCGGCCTGATCCAACCATGGAGGCGAGAGAGCGCCGCCGCCTTCCAAAAATCCGGCAGATGGTGGAGGGCGAATTTGGAAACGGCGACATCGACGGGTGCGCCCTCATGCTCGTAGCTGAGAAAGCCGGCATGCACGAAGCGCAGGTTGCCGAGCTTCTCGTTGCTGGCCCGGTTGCGGGCGAACTCGAGCATCACGGGCGAAACGTCGATGGCGACAACCTCGCGGGCCAGCTTCGCCGCCTCGCAGGCGAACTGGCCGGTGCCGCAGCCGAGGTCGAGCAGGGTCTGGTCGGGGCCAATGCGAAGGGACGCGGCCAGGGCTCGATCCTCGGCCGGGTCGCGCCCCTGGTTGCGGTCATAGGCCGCCACCTGCTCGGCATCGGCGAAGTCGGTGCCCAGCTGGCGAACATCGTCGTAGTACCACTCAGGCCTCGACATCGAGCGCTCCGCTGCCGTTCTTGCAATCCGCCGGTGCTAGAGCATGTTCCGATCCACTTGAATCGGAACATGCTCTAGATTCCTTAGTTTGGTCGCATTTTCTGCGCCGAACCGGTGCCCACTTCGGCGGAAAATGCTCCAGTCGCCCGAGTTTCATCCCTTGGTCAACCCTCGGCCGCGCCGATCTGCTATGCTTCGAGGGAGAGGGGCATCATGGCCAGATTGCTGCTGATCTCGCTGGGCAAACTGACGGGCGCCGTGCTGGAGGCGGCGGCGCGCGATCCCCGCTTCGATTCCATCGTCGTGGCGGGGCGCAACGCGGACTATGGCCAGGCCAAGGTCAACCAGGCGCGCATCGGCGCCGGGCTCGAGGGCCGCTTCCCCCGCATCTCGTTCGAGCGTTTCGATTTCAACGTGGCGGGCGCGGGCGCGATCCTGAAACGCCTGGCACCCGACGTCGCCTTCGCCGCGCCCAGCCTGCTGCCCTGGTGGAAGGTGGGCGCGAGCAAAAACCCCAAGGCGGCGGAGATGCCCTTCGCCGGCTGGCTCGCCGGCCATCTGGCGCCGATGCTGAAGCTGGCCATGGTGTGGACCGAATCGGGGCTCACGGCCCCCTGGGTCGGGGCGGCCTATCCCGACGTGGTGAACTACGTGCTCTCCTGCCGCGGCCCGGCGCCCACGGTCGGCTGCGGCAATTTCGTCGAGTCGGTGCCGAAAATCCGCTTCGCCGTGGCGGAGGCAACCGGGGCGCCGCCAGGGGAAGTGGAGGTGAAGCTGGTGGGCGAGCATGCCCTCGAATACCGGCTCTATGCCGGGAAGGGCACGACTCCGGATTTGCCGCCCTATCTGCTTCAGGCGAGCTGGCGCGGCCGCGACGTAACCGAGGCGGGCCGCGCCGGCCTTACCCGGCCGATGCCGATTCCCTATGACCTCGATTTCAATCTGCTGGCCGCCTCGGCGGCGGTGGGGCTGCTGGCGGCACTCGCCGGCGCCGGGGATCTTGCGACCCATGCGCCGGCGCCCAACGGGTTGCTGGGCGGCTATCCGATCCGCGCCAGCCGGGGCAAGGTGGCGGTGGATCTGCCCAAGGAATGGAGCCTCGAGCAGGCGGTCGAAACCAACCGCCTGGCGCTGCCCTGGGATGGCATCGCCGAGATCGAGGCCGATGGGACCGTGCGCTATACCGATCGCACCGCGGCGGCGCTGCGCCAGCTCCTGGGCCGGCCGGTCGACCGGCTGAAACCCGAGGAAGCGCCGACCCATGCCGCCGAGCTGATGATCGCTCTCTCCTGACTCACACGCGCCGGAAGCACAGGTACGCCGGCTTCCGGCCTTCTGCGATCGCCTTCTGCTCATAGCGCGTGGGCGGCCAGTCGGCGGGGCGTTGGCGCCAATCGGCCGGGCCGGTGCCCCGCCAGCGAAAAGCGGGATGGACCGGAAGCCGGTCGAGGGTCCATTGGAGATACTCAGGATCGTCGGTGGCGAAACGCAATTCCGCGCCCGGCTTCAGGATGCGGGCGAGACTGTCGAGATTGGCGGGCCCGACGAAACGCCGTTCGGCGTGGCGCTTCTTGGGCCAGGGATCGGGAAAGAGCAGGAAGGCGCGATCGACCGAGGCATCGGGCATGCGCTCGATGAGGTCGCGGGCGTCGGCCGGCCAGATCCGGACATTGGTCAGCCGGTCGTGCTCGACCCTGCCGAGACACGCGGCGATCCCGTTGCGATAGACCTCGCAGCCGACAAGCGTGACCCCGGGATTTTGCACCGCCTGCCAGGCGAGATGTTCGCCGGCGCCGAAGCCGATTTCGAGCCAGAGCGGACTTGGGCTCGGGAGCTGGCGCGGATCGAAGGCGAGGCGCGGCAGCAGCTCTTCCATCAGGCGCTGCTGGCCGGGCCTGAGGCGCCGGCCGACCCGCCGGCCGTAGAAGTTGCGGTGTTCGGGCTGGTTCAGTGGCGCACTGACCGAGCGCGCGAACTCGCTCAGTGGAAGGCCGAGCGCAGGCTGTCCACCAGATCGAGCCGTTCCCAGGAGAAGCCGCCGTCGGCGTCGGGCCTTCGGCCGAAATGGCCATAGGCGGTGGTGCGGGCGTAGATCGGCTTGTTGAGGCCGAGATGCTCGCGGATGCCCCGGGGGCTCAGGTCCATCACCTGCTGCAGCACGGACGAGAGCCGTTCCTCGTCCACCTCGCCGGTGTCGTGGGTATCGACATAGACCGACAGCGGCTTGGACACGCCGATGGCATAGCTGAGCTGGATCGTGCAACGATCGGCGAGCCCGGTCGCCACCACGTTCTTGGCCAGGTAGCGCGCGGCATAGGCGGCGGACCGATCGACCTTGGTGGGATCCTTGCCCGAAAAGGCGCCGCCGCCATGGGGGGCCGCGCCGCCATAGGTATCGACGATGATCTTGCGGCCGGTGAGCCCGGTATCGCCGTCCGGCCCGCCGATGACGAAACGGCCCGTCGGGTTGACGTAGAATTCCTCCTCCGGGCACATCCAGCCTTCGGGCAGGACATTGACCACATGGGGGCGGACGATCTCCCGCACCTGGCCCTGGTCGAGGTCGGCCTCGTGCTGGGTCGATACCACCACCGAGGTGGCGCGGACCGGAACGCCGTTCTCGTATTTCAGGGTCACCTGGCTCTTGGCGTCGGGGCGCAGGCCCGGCTCGGCGCCGGAATGACGCGCCTCGGCCAGGGACCGCAGAATGTTGTGGGCGTAATAGATCGGGGCCGGCATGAACTCCGCGGTCTCGCGGCAGGCATAGCCGAACATGATGCCCTGGTCGCCGGCGCCCTCATCCTTGTTTCCCTTGGCATCGACGCCAAGGGCGATGTCCCGGGACTGGTGGTGGATCAGGATCTCGACCCGGGCGTGCCGCCAGTGGAAGCCTTCCTGCTCGTAGCCGATGTTGCGGACCGCCTCGCGGGCGACCCGCTCGAGCATGTCCGTGGTGACCGAGGCGGGCCCGCGCACCTCGCCCGCCAGGATCAGCCGGTTGGTGGTGGCGAGCGTCTCGCAGGCGACGCGGGAATGGGGATCGGCGGTCAGATAGGCATCGACCACAGCATCCGAGACGCGGTCGCAGACCTTGTCGGGATGGCCTTCGGCCACCGATTCGCTGGTGAACAAGTAATTCCGCTGTCTGGCCAAGAATCCGTTCCTTCGACTGGAGATGGCTGATCGCCCTCTGGACCGACTGTCGCAGACAGTCGGTGCATCGTCTTAAGATTCCCTATCGGATTGACGTAAGAACTCCGCAACGAAGCCCGAGTCGCGAATTTCTGCGATCCGATACTGGCGCCTGCGCTGGTGGCCAAGCGCGGGCGCCGGATCATGGGCAAGCGGCGGAAGGCGGTCAAGAAAGGAATGCTTGGGATAGCCGCTCAGCCGCGGCACCCGAAGGGCGCCGCGGCAGATCGAATCGACCGCCCGTTGCCGGACGCGGCAAACTGCCGCGGGCCAGAGCCTGATCGTCTCAGGCCTGCTCGGCCTGAGACGTGAATCAGGCTCTGCTTCTAACATGTAGAGCAAGATTCACGGGTCAGCTTGATAGAAGCTGACCCGATCTTGCTCTAGCCGCCCGCCTTGGCCAGTGCCTTGGTCAGCTCGAAGATCCGCTTGCGCACCCGCGGTTCGGCGATCTTGTAGTAGGCGCGCACCAGCTCGAGGGTCTCTCGCTTGGCCAGCGGATCGGGCTCGGCCGCATAGGCCTGCATCTTCGATTCCGAGACGCCCATGAGCCGGCTCGGCGACTTGGCGGCAACGCCCGCCTCCATGTCCTCGAAGAAGTAGGAGATCGGCACATCGAGGACTCGGGCCAGGTCGAACAGGCGGCTGGAGCCGACGCGATTGGCGCCGCGCTCGTATTTCTGCACCTGCTGGAAGGTGAGGCCGATGGCTTCGGCCAGCCTCTCCTGGCTCATGCCCAGCAGCGTGCGCCGCTGGCGGATGCGCTGTCCGACATGGACATCGATCGGGTTGGGGAAGCCTTTGCTGGCCATGCGGCCTGACGACTTACGGGGTTTACGCATTGGAGGACCGTCCAATCTTCATACAAACCTCTCGCTCTATTATCACAAAGATGGCCCGCGTCAATCGGAGATTGCTGGCCGGCGACCCATTTCAGCCTAGTTTCGGTCCCGGCGCCAGTCGATAAGACGGGCGAGCGAGAACGCGATCAGGAGTTGCGCCAGGACGAGCCAATCCCCGAAACGGGCGTAGGGCGGCTCGTCAAGCGCCGCCGGCAAGGGAACGTCGCGCACGCCGCTTTGGGTCAAGGGGATTTCCGCCAGCACGCGTCCATAACGATCGACGAGCCCGCTTATTCCCGTATTGGCGACGCGCACGAGAGGCAGGCCCTCTTCGACGCTGCGCAGACGCGCGCTCACGAAATGCTGGTAAGGGCCGGTCGAGGTCCCGAACCAGGCATCGTTGGTGAGGTTCAGGAGCCATTGCGGACGGTCGCCGGGCTCGGCCACGCCGCCGGGAAAGATCGCCTCGTAGCAGATGATGACGCCCACCGGCGGCAGGCCCGGCAGATGCAAGGTCCGCGGGCCCGGACCAGGGGTGAAGTCCAAGTCGCCCGGCGTGATCTTGTTGATGAAGGGAAGGATGTCGCGCAGGTGCAGCGGAACGTATTCGCCCAAGGGCACCAGATGGAACTTGTCCGCGCTGGCGAGCAGATTGCCGTCGTGGTCGATGGCGATCAGGCTGTTGTAGACGCGCTCGAGGTTGCCCTGGAGCGGCTC
>DATNJA010000061.1:0-12973 GCA_035604155.1 Candidatus Udaeobacter sp.
GCTGCTGCACAGGATCATGAATCCGGTGTTGCCGGTATCGAGATTGGCCATCGATTCCTCCCAAGACCACGGCGCCTCACAGGCGCTCTATGCCACCGGGAGGCCGGGGTTAAGGGAACTCAGGAGATCGCGCTGGCGCAGGAATCTCCGGGATCCCGCATGGCGCCGCCATGGTAGGAGGCGGGCCCGAGCCGCGTCAACCGGGGCGGTCTTGCCTCTTACCCCGGCTCTATGGCCAAGGCGTCAGGCTTGCATCCCGCCGCAGCACCCGCCCCGCGCCCGTTCCCGTCGCCTGGCCGCCCTCCGCCGTGATCCGGCCGTTGCAGATCACCATCTCGATCCCGGCGGCCGGCTCGGTCGGCTTCAGGAAGGTGCTGCGGTCGGCCACGGTTTCGGGGTCGAAGACCACGAGATCGGCGAAGGCGCCTCGGCGGACGACGCCGCGATCGGGCAGGCCGAACCAGGCGGCCGGCAGGCTGGTCATGCGCCGCACCGCCTCTTCGAGGGGGAACAACCCCTCGTCGCGGGAATAATGGCCCAGCACCCTTGGGAAAGTTCCCCAGAGCCTCGGATGGGGGAAGACGTCGTGTGGCAGGCCGTCGGAGCCGATCATGGTATGGGGATATTTCAGGATCGCCCGTACGTCGGCCTCGTCGAGCTGGAAATAGATCGCGCCGCCGGGCAGCAGGCGCTCAGCCGCATCCTTGGCCGACAGCTGCCATTCGCCGGCGATCTCCGCGAGCTCGCGCCCGGCCATCTCGGGATGGGAAGAGGACCAGGTGATCAGGATGCGCACCCCCGCCTTGGCGCGCTCGGGATCGAGGGTCTTGGAACTGGCGGCATAGGGATAGACGTCGAGGCCCAGCGGCGTATGCGCCCGCGCCGCCTCGATCATGGCGAGCGTCTTCGGCGCCTTGCCGTGATTGTCGCGCCCGGACACCTGGTGATGGGAAACGATGGCCGGCGCGCCGGACGTCTCGGCGAGGCGGAAGAGCTCTTGAAGCGCCTCCTCGACATGCTGGAAATAATTCCGATGGTGGCTGCAATAGAGTCCGCCATGGCGGCGCGCCCGTTTCACCAGGGCCAGCACCTCCTCGAAGGAGGAGCCGACTGCTTCGGCATAGTCGAGCCCGGTGCTGACGCCGATGGCGCCCGCTTCCATGGCCTCGTCCACCCGCTCGGCCATGGCCTCGGTCTCAGGAGCGCTCGCCGGCCGGTCGAAGCGATCCATGACGCCGTAGCGCAGGGTCGTGTGGCCCACCAGCAGGCCGCAATTGACCGATGGCTGGAGCAGTTCCAGCGCCGCCACATAGTCGGCGAACCGCGCGAAACGGAACCAGCCCGGATCGGCGCCCAGCAGGCCGAGGGAGGCCGGCGGCGGGCCGGCACAGACGTAAGGCGCCAGGCTGACCCCGCAATTGCCGGCGATCAGGCTGGTGACCCCTTGAGTCACTTTGAAGGCCATGGCGGGATGGGAGAGCAATGCCCGGTCGTCGTGGGTATGGGCGTCGATGAATCCCGGCGCCACGACCTTGCCGGCCGCGGAGACCACGCGCTTGGCGCTCGCCTCCGGCGGCACCCCCACCGCGGCGATGCGGTCTCCTGTCACCCCGACATCGGCCCGCAGCCGCGGCGCGCCGGTGCCGTCGATCACCGTTCCGCCGCGGATGAGCAGGTCGAAAGCCGGCGCCCCAGCCATGGCCGAGAGGCTCAGCTCTTCCAGTGAGGCGGGATCGTTTTTGCGTAGTAAGGCAGGGCCTCGACCTGCTTCTTCCAGGCAGCGAGCTTCGGCGGCAGGCGGGAATCGGCGATGCCGTTGCCGGGTTGGCGTTCGTCGATGCGCTTCAACAGGCGGACATGGGGATAGAGGGTGAAATCGGCCAGGGACAAGGGACCCAGGATGTAGGGACCTTTCACCTGGCTCTCGAACTGAGCGAGCTCTTCCAGAACCTTCTTCTGGGCTTCGGCGATCTTTCCGGCATCGGCCTCGCCTTTCCGGAAAAGCGTCAGGTCGAACAGGGGGCCGCTTGTCGTCGCGAGATACCCGTCCGCCTCGCCGGCGATGCGCCGGGCGGCGGCGCGCATCTTGGCGTCGCCCGGCAGCAGGGGCTTTTCGGGATGACGCTCTTCCAGGTACTCGACGATCGCCGCCGACTCCCACAAAGCAAAGCCGTCATCGACGATGGTCGGGATCCGTCCCCGCGGATTGAGGGCCAGGAACTGGGGCGTCTTGGTGTCGCCGGCGTCGAAGGAAAGCAGCCGGAATTCATAGGGGATGCCTTTGTGCTCAAGAGCCAGCCACACTTTCCAGCCATAGGGCGAGCCCGAGCCGTAGTAAAACGTCAACGCCATCGGCGACCTCCTGGGGTTTAGAGACATGCTGGGACAAATCCGGCGGAGCATATACCGTGGCGGACCCAAAGCGAACGGCGCAACCATCCAAGAGTGATCGCAACATGCTCATCGACCATCGCCAGCTCCGCGACTACGCCGTCCGCATCTTCGCCGCCGGCGGGAGCGAGCCGGCGGAGGCCGAGATCGTCGCTGGCCACCTGGTAGAGGCCAATCTTCGCGGCCATGACAGCCATGGCGTCGGGATCATCCCGAGCTATGTGCAGCACCTGGCTGAGGGCAGCGTCGTTCCCAACCGGCGCGGGCGGCTCGTCAAGGAGGACGGCGCCATCATCGTCTATGACGGCGAGCGCGGTTACGGCCAAGTGGTCGCCGGAGAGGCCATGGCGCTCGGCATAGCTGAGGCCGAACGGTCCGGCCTCGCCGCAGTGGCGCTTCGCAACGCCTATCACATCGGCCGGGTCGGCGCCTATGGCGAGCAATGTGCCGCGGCGGGGTTGGTATCCCTGCATTTCGTCAATGTGACCGGGCATGAGCCCCATGTCGCGCCTCACAGAGGCCGGGACGCGCGGCTCGGCACCAACCCGGTCTGCATCGCCCTGCCGGCGGCAGAGCCGGGGCGTCCGGCGATCCTGGACATGGCCACCAGCAAGGTGGCGCTGGGGAAGCTCCGGGTCGCCAGGAACGAAGGCTGGCGCCTGCCGCCGGACTGCGTGCTCGATTCCAAGGGCGAGCCGAGCGACGACCCGCAGGTCCTGTTCGACGACCCGACCGGCGCGCTGCTGCCTTTCGGCGAGCATAAGGGCTACGCGTTCTCGCTGATCTGCGATCTTTTGGCCGGCGCCATTGCCGGCGGCGGGACTCTGCGGCCTGAGAACCAGACCCAGGACACGATCACCAACAGCATGCTCGCCTTCATCCTCGATCCGGCCCGCATCGGCGACATGGAATGGATCAGGCAGGAGGTTGCGACCATGACCGGCTATGTCACCGCGTCGCCCCCGCGCAAGGCCGGCGAGCCGGTCCTGATCCCCGGCGATCCCGAGCGCCTCAGCCGGGCGCGGCGCATGGCCGAGGGCGTGCCCGTCGATCCCATCACCTGGGCCGGTATCGTGGAAGCCGCCAAGAGTCTCGGGCTGGCACTGCCCGCGGACGGGCAGCCCGCCTGAAGCTCACGCCGGCGCCACGGGCTTGTGACTTGAAGCCCCCGCGCCGGGGCCCCATGTTTTCATTTGATGCAGGCTCAGCGGAATCGCGAACACGGGAGTGGTCCCTTGTCAGCACTCTTGAGGGCAGCAGGCTGCGCCATCGCCCTTGGCGGCCTGCTCGCGGCCGCGCCCGCCGGCGCGCAGAACTTCGGCAACGTGACTCTGCAGCCCGGCGAGACCAGGAAGATCCCCATCATGGGCTTCCAGGGTTATGTGCCGATGCGGCTGTGCAACGACTTCACCAGCAGCGCCACCATCACGGCAATCATCCATCCCCGCGATCCCCGAACCTTGACCCCGGGCGAGTGCACCGAGGACAGCGGCTACGAGATCGAGGTGACCAATCGCGGCACCGGCCGGGACATGGTTGTCTGGCAGCCGCCGGCGGGATCCTTCTTCACAGGCAGGATGGACTGACGGCAGGCGACCGCAAGGCTAGAGCAGCGCCCCGATGGCGCTCGCCAGATCGCGTTTGCGATAGGGCTTTGCCAAGAGCTTCGCGCCGGGCTCCAAGCCGCCCTGGTGGACGAGAGCCTCCTCGGTCCGTCCCGAGGTGAACAGCACCTTGAGGCCGGGGCGCAGCGTCTCGGCGGCACGGGCGATCTCGGCGCCGTTCAGGCCGTCGGACAATGCGATATCGGTGAACAGCAGATCGATGGGCTCGGCCGAGCGCAGGACCTCCAAGGCCTTCTCGCCGTTTTCCGCTTCGAGCACGCGGTAACCTAGGTCACGCAGGAATGCCCGCGCGACGGCCCTTACCGCCGGGTCGTCCTCCACCAGGAGAATGCTCTCCTGGTTTCCCCTGGCGGCCGGCGCGGCCGAGGCTTCGGCGGCGGCAGCAGGCTCGGAGAGCGCACGCGGCAGGTAGATTGCGATCGCGGTTCCCTGGCCAAGGGCGCTGCGGATCGCTACATGGCCGCCGGACTGCTTGACGAATCCGTACACGACGCTGAGGCCGAGACCGGTGCCCTTGCCGACCGGCTTGGTGGTGAAAAACGGCTCGAAGGCGCGCTTGGCGACTTCCTGCGGCATGCCGGCGCCGTCGTCGCTCACGGTTATCAGCACGTATTCGCCGGCCGTCGCCTCGGCACCCGCCTCGGCCTCGGCCCGGTCGATCGTACGATTGGCCGTTTCGATGACCAGCGTTCCGCCGGAGGGCATGGCGTCGCGTGCGTTGGTCGCCAGGCTGACGAGGGTCGTCTGCAGAAAGCCCGGATCGACGATGGTTTGCCACAGGCCGTCACCCGGCCTGAACTTCAGGGCCACCCTGTGGCCGAGAAGACGCGCCATCACGTTCATCATGTCGGCCAGGAACGCATTGACGTCGAGCAGCCTCGGCATCAAAGGCTGCCGGCGCGAGAAGATCAGCAGATGACTGATCAGTTCCGCGCCGCGCTCCACGGCAGCATTGGCCGTCGCTATGTATTGCATCGTCGGGACGGCCTCCGAACCGCGCTCCTGCGTTTCGATCAATTCGAGATTGCCGCCGATCACGAGCAGAAGATTGTTGAGCTCATGGGCCATGCCGCCTGCCATTTCGCCGACCGCCGTCAGCCGCTCCGTCTCGGCCAGCAACGCACCCTGCTTCCTCTGGTCGCTCACGTCGCGATAGATCCATGCCACCGTTGCATAGGGAAGCTTGCCAGCGGCGACCCGCGCCGCGTGCCGGTCGAACACGCGCCCGTCCTTCAGTGCGATGTCGGCAATCCGGGCGTTCGGCGATTCGTTCCGGTGATAGATTCGGCCGATCTCGTCGAGGATGAGCCGCGGCTCGACGATCTGATCGGTAAAGGGACTGACGTCGGCGCCGGGCCCCAATCCGGCAGAGCGGCGCCGCTCGAGATATGCGTCGGAAAGGTTCCACATCTCCTTGAAGCGCCGGTTCCAGAAGAGGTACCGGCCCTCCGCGTCGGTCACCAGGATGCCGTCGGCCGAGGCCTCGGATGTGGCCTCGAGCAGCGCTCGAAACTCGTCGCGCTTTCGCTCCGCCGCACGTTGTTCGGTGACGTCCTGGATCGTCCCGACCATCTTGACGGGCCGGCCGTCCGGATCGGAAACGATGTCCGATCTCTCATGGACCACGATCTCGCTGCCGTCGGGACGGATGACCCGATGCTCGATGCTGTAGGCGACGCCGGTTTTGATCGCGCGCCCGACGGCCTCGCGAATCTTCTCCTTGTCGTCGGGATGGACGGCGCGGAAGAAGCCCTCGTTCGACACCTCGATCTGGTTGGGCTCGTAGCCGAAGATGCGGAAGGTCTCGTCGGACCAGCGCAGCGGATTGCTGCCGAGATCGTCCAGATCGGCCAGGTCCAATTCCCAGCTGCCAAGCTTGGCGATGCGCTGGGCGGCGGCGAGGCTGGCCTGGCTCTCCCGCAGCGACCGGTCGCGCTCGACCAGCTCGCTCACATCGGTACGGACCACCACGGTACTGCCGTCCAGCATGCGATAGTCGCGCGCCTGTGCCCAACGCCCGTCGCTGGTGCGGAAGTTGATCGGCCGGCCGACACCTTCTCGATGGGCCGCGATGCGATCTTCGATGAAGGGGGTCTCATGGCCGGCCACGTCGGGATAGAAACCGTGCCGGCGATCCTGGCGCATCAGGTCATCGAAGGTGATGCCGAGTCGCGGACCTTCGGCATCCATGGGATCGTATCCGATGTAGAGCTTGTTCATCATCACCAGGCGGTCGCTAGGATCGAACACGGCGAAGCCGTCGGCGATGGCGTCCAGCGCCTGGCGCAGCATGTCCTCGGTCGCCCGCAGCCGATGGCGTTCGGTGACATCCGCGACGGTGACGACGAACCCACCCGCTGGCGCGGGATCGCCCCGGATTTCCAAGACGGGTCCATCGGGCCGCCGAGCCTCATGGCGGAAGGGCTTCACCGGTTCGCCAGCGGCCGAAAGCCCGATCCCCGCGACCCGACGCATCTGATCGGAGAGTTGTTTGGCCGGATCGCCCGGGCGAAGGAAACCGGGCGGAAAGTCGAGCAGTTCGGCCAATCGCCCGTTCGCAGCGACCACCAGCCCGGCGCCGTCCAGGATGCAGACGCCATCGCCGATGCAATCGAGGAGCGCCTTCAGGGCTGCACTGCTGTCCGCCATGGCTGGGATCGATACCGGGTGCAGGGCATCAGATCAAGACGCGGGCGGAGGCCGATGCCGACTCCGCGCCCATGGGCACCGCACCCGCGGGCACTCGGCGGCGGCGCCTCCAGCCTCTATGCTGCGCCGCCCCGGAGCGTTCGGGCGAAGCGAGGACGGCCATGTTACGCGATCCGCGTTACGACATTCTGTTCGAGCCGGTCAGGATTGGTCCGCTGACGGCGCGCAACCGCTTCTACCAGGTGCCCCATTGCACAGGCATGGGCTGGGCCATGCCGCGCACATTGGCCGCCATGCGCGGGATGAAGGCCGAGGGCGGTTGGGCGGTGGTCAACACCGAATATTGCTCGATCCATCCAAGTTCGGACGATCAGCCCTATCCCTATGCCCGGCTCTGGAACTCCGATGACGTTCGGGCCCAGGCCCTGATGACCGAGGCGGTGCACCGGCACGGCGCGCTCGCCGGTTGCGAGCTGTGGCTCGGCGGCAACTACATCGCAAACCTGGCTTCGCGGGAGCCGCCCCTGGACCTGGTGAGCCTGCCGGCGCGGGGCGATCCGGTGCAGTCCCGGCGCCTCGACAAGTCCGACATCCGCGCCATCCGGCTCTGGCATCGGGATGCCGCCAAGCGCGCCTGCGAGGCGGGTTTCGACATCGTCTACGTTTACGCAACCCATGGCTATCTGCTTCACCACTTCCTCTCGCGGCAGGCCAATTCCCGGCAGGATGAATACGGCGGGTCGCTCGAGAACCGCGTCCGTCTGCTCCGCGAACTCCTCGAGGAAACCCGGGAGGCCATCGGCCCCACGCGAGCTCTTGCCATCCGATTCACCGCGGCCCACAGCCGGGCGGACGAACCCGTGCCCGGCGAATACCGCGACATGATCGAGTTGCTGAAGGATCTGCCGGATCTGTGGGATGTGGTCGGCGACGATTACAGCCTGGAGATGGGAAGTTCCCGCTTCGTCAAGGAGGGCGCTCTCGAGGGCCATGTCGCCCATGTCCGGCGCATCACCGGCAAGCCGGTGGTCGGCGTCGGGCGTTTCACTTCGCCGGACGCCATGGTCGGCCAAGTCCGGCGCGGCGTGCTCGACTTCATCGGTGCGGCCCGACCCTCCATCGCCGACCCTTTCCTGCCACGCAAGATCGAAGAAGGCCGACAGGACGAGATCCGCGAATGTATCGGGTGCAATATCTGCTATGCCAGCAACAGCCGTGGCGTGCCGCTACGCTGCACCCAGAACCCGACCATGGGCGAGGAATGGCGCCGGGGCTGGCATCCCGAGAAGATCGTGCCGAAAGCCTCTGAGGATTCGGTGCTCGTCGTCGGCGGCGGGCCGGCCGGACTGGAAGCGGCCCGGGCGCTCGGACAGCGGGGCTACCGGGTCCAGCTGGCCGAGGCAGAGCGGACGTTGGGCGGCCGGGTCAGCCGGGAGACCCGCCTCCCCGGCCTGGCAGAGTGGGCTCGGGTCCGGGACTGGCGACTTCAGCGTCTGGCTCAGATGCCCAACGTTGAGGTCTATTTGGACAGCCGCATGACGGCGGCCCATGTCCTGGAATACGGCGCACCGCGGGTCCTGCTGGCGACCGGTGCACGCTGGCGCGGGGACGGAATCGGTCGAACGCTGCGCGAGCCGGTTCCAGGCTTCGACCATCCCGCGGTCGCCACACCGGATGACCTGATGGCGGACGCCGAGGCATTTCTGGCCCGCCTGCCGAGGGGGAGGGTCGCGATCTTCGACGACGACCAGTACTACATGGCCGCCGTGCTCGCCGAGCTGGTCCGTCGCCACGGCCGGCCGGCTACGCTTGTCACCACCGGCGGCACAGCGGCTGCCTGGTCGCGCTTCACCGACGAGCATGACCGCACGAACCGACGGCTCCTCGAGCTGGGCGTGGAAATCCGCACCAGCCGCGCTGCCGGAGGCTATGACGGCGAGGCCCTGGCCCTCGATTGCATATTCACGGGCAAGCGCGAAACCCTGGCCGCCGCTGGCGTCGTCACGGTCACGTCGCGCGAGCCGGAGGACGAGCTCTATAGCAGCCTGGCCGACCAGCCCGAGGCACTGGCGGCGGCGGGCATCAAAAGCCTCGCCAAGATCGGCGACTGCGATGCCCCGGCCCTCATCGCCCATGCGGTCTATGCGGGTCACCGCGCCGCCCGTGAGCTCGACGCCGATCCCGCGAGCATCCTGCCGCTGATCGAGAGGCCGGCCGTTTAACCGGCAGTCGGCTCACCCCTTCTGGCTGCGCCGGCGCGGCGGAACGAAGTGCCAGAGCGCAAGGGCGTAGATCAAGACCACGACATAGAGCAGGGCGAAGACCCATAGGGGTATGGGCCAGAAGATCGCCCTGCTCACCCACCGTTGAATCAGCGGAACTTCCGAACCGGCTTCGCCGGCACTCCGGAGCAATGCAGTTTGCCAAAGGGTCAGGAAGCAAGCCCGGCCCAGCAACGCTTGAAGGGCCACGATGCCTAAAGCGGCCAGATGCAAGGCCCGCCACCAGAAGACCCGAACGAACTCCCAGCCCCGCCAGGCGCCCAGCGGAACCGCGATCAGGCCGAACAGGTTGAACAGGATGACGCCGACATGGGCCCAAAGCACCAGCCCGGCCAGGAGGGCGTCCGGCTTCAGCGCCAGGGATCCTCGACCTTCGGCCAATAGGGCCGGGTGAGCTTGCTGTAAGGGATCACCTCGAAATCCTGGCGCAGCGCCTCGGGCCCGACCACATAGAGGATCGCCTTGGCGATGGGTGCGAATCCGGCATGGAAATGCTGGGTCGATTTCACCAGAACGATCTTGCGCGTCGTCGGGTCGAGACCGACCTTGGTCATCCCTTCGGGATGGAAGGCCTGGCTGCGCTGGGTCGAGAGCACGAGATCGAGGCCATCGGCCGAAATCCAGGCGACCGAACCCAGATCCACCGGCGACGGGCCGAAGCGCTGGGTGACGTTGTCGGCGAGGCCCTTCACGGTAACCTTGAGATCGAGGGGATCGCCGGAGGTCTTGCCGCATTTGCCGCCGACGCGAAGCTCGAAACGGGCGCCCACGCCCGCTTCCTGGCAGAAGCGCACGGCCATGGGATCCCAGTAGTAGCAGCTCGCCACATTGGTGATGCCGC
The DNA here is from genome assembly GCA_035604155.1 of Candidatus Udaeobacter sp. Classification (GTDB taxonomy): domain Bacteria; phylum Pseudomonadota; class Alphaproteobacteria; order Dongiales; family Dongiaceae; genus DASXQK01. Next base: position 9,789 of record DATNJA010000061.1, read on the forward strand.
GCTCCTTGACACGGCGGATGAAGAAGGTCGAATCCCCCGGCGCGCCGCCGCCGGAATTGTCGCAGACGTCGGCGATCACCACCGGCCCGCCTTCGATGGCGAGCGCCTGGTCGAGCGCCTCGTCCATGGTGAGAAACTTCGGCCGCGTCTGCTCGCGGAGCGAAAAGAATTCCTCGCCCAGCTTGCGGGACAGGCGCTCGGCCTTGGCAGGATCGTTGTCGGTAACGACCAAAGTCTTGGCGCCGACATCGGCGACATCGCCCCAGGGAAAGCCATGGCCGAGCGAGACCGAAAGGACGCCGTCCTTCCCTTCCATCGCCTTCATGCGATCGACATAGCCGCGCAGCGGCTGCTCGGTGGTGCGGAAGGTGCCGATCATCCGGCAGTCGAAGGCGGCCATGGTCGGGCGCGTTCTGCCTTCGGCCGCGTCGGCCAGCAAGGTGAACAGCTCATCGGCCCGTTCGGGGATATCGACGTGGGGATACTCCTTGTAGGCGATGAGCGCCGTGGCATGGCGCAGCATGGCTTCGGTGATATGGCAATGGAGATCGAGCTCGGCGCCGATCACGGCCCGCGGCCCGGTCAACGCCCGCACCCGCGCCAGGATATCCCCTTCGCAGTCGTCATAGCCCTCCGCGGCCATGGCGCCATGCAAGGCCAGCACCACCATGTCCACGGGCAGCGCCCGCTTCAGGTCCTCGAGCAGCTCGTCGCGCAGCCGCTCATAGGCCCGGCGCACGATCAGCCCGCCCGGCTCGGCGAAACTGCAAAGCCCTTCCGCGACCTGCCAGCCGCGCGCCTCGGCCCGCCGGCGCCAGACCAGAAGCTGGCCCGTGACGTAGTTGGGCGCCAGGCTCGTCCCATTGCCATGGGCGAGGAAGCACTCGGAGAAGCTCTGATAGCCCGTGGGGATGGGCGCGAACGTGTTGGTCTCGGTATCGAGGCCGGCGATGAAGACTTTCATGGGGTGAACCGGTTGCGAATTGCGGGGCGCCGGAGGATAGACTATCGGAGTTTCGTACGCGGCGGGGATTTCAAACCGGGCGGGCAGCATAGAGCAAGATCGGGTCAGCTTGAGTTAAGCTGGCCCGTGAATCTTGCTCTACATGTTAAGAGTAGAGCCTGATTCACGTCTCAAGCCGAGCAGGCTTGAGACGATCAGGCTCTAGGCGCCTTCCCGTCCTTGCCGCCGCTTGAACCCGTGAGGGGTAATGGAAACCATGTCCAGCTTCGTCCATCTGTTCTCGCCCCTCAGGCTTCGGGGCCTCACGATCAGGAACCGAATCCTTTCGACCGGTCATCAGACCTACCTCGCCAAGGATGGTCTGCCCGGGGAGGATTTCATCGCCTATCACGAGGCGAGGGCCAAGGGCGGCGCCGGCCTCATCATCGTGGAGGCGGCCCGCTTCCACGAATCGACATTCACCGATTCGCCCGAGATCGTCGTCGCCACGGACGATTGCATCCCCGGCTATCGGAGACTGGCCGAGGCCGTGCATCGCCATGGCGCGGCCCTCTTCGGCCAGCTCTCCCATTCGGGCCGCTGTTCCAAGCGCATGACCGCGGGGCTCCGCGGGGTCGCCTACGCCCCTTCGGCCATCCCCGACAACCGCTTCCACAGCATGCCGCGCGAAATGCCCGTCGCGTTGATCGAGGAGATCGTCGCCGCGGCCGGCGCCGCGGCCGCACGCTTCGCCGAAGCCGGGCTCGATGGGATCGAGCTTTTGACCAGCCATGGCCTGTTGTTTTCCCAGTTCCTCAATCCGCTCACCAACCGGCGCCAGGATTCCTACGGCGGATCGCGGGAGAACCGGATGCGGGCGCTGGTACAGGCCCTTCGGGCGATCCGCGCCAATGTGCCGGAGACGATGATCATCGGCATCCGGATTTCCGTCGAGGAGATCGAGGCCGACGGGCTGGAAGCGCCGGAGGTGATCGCGGTCTGCCAGGAGTTGAAGCGGCTCGAGGCGATCGACTACGTCAACGCCACCATCGGTTCCATGGCGGGATTGGGCGGCTCGATCCACGTAGTGCCGCCCATGGACATCGCGCATGCCTACGTGGCGCCCCAAGCCGGCACACTGCGCGCCGCCCTGGGGCTGCCGGTCTTCGTCGCCGGGCGGATCAATCAACCCCAGATCGCCGAGCAGGTACTGGCCTCCGGCCAAGCCGACATGTGCGGCATGACCCGGGCCATGATCTCCGACCCGGAGATGGCGAACAAGGCCAAGGCGGGAAAGCTCGACGACATCCGCGCCTGCATCGCCTGCAACCAGGCCTGCATCGGCCATTACCATGCCGGCTACGCAATCTCCTGCATCCAGAACCCTGCCTCGGGCCGGGAGCTCACCCTGGGCCAGCTGCCGCCGGCGGCGCGCCAGCGGCGCATCGTCGTCGTGGGCGGCGGGCCGGCGGGCATGAAAGCGGCGGCGACGGCGGCCTTGCGTGGGCATCGGGTCATCCTCTGCGAAAAGGCTGCCCGCCTGGGCGGCCAGGCCCTGCTGGCCCAGATGCTGCCCGGCCGGGCGGAGTTCGGCGGGTTGGTAACCAACCTCGAACGTGAGCTCGCCCAGGCCGGCGTGGAGGTTCGCCTGAAGACGGCCGTCGACGCCCCGATGATCGAGGCCATGGCGCCCGACGCCGTCATCGTCGCGACCGGCGCTCATCCCTATCTCCCGGCGATCGAAGGCAAGGACGAGGGCCATGTCGTCGATGCCTGGGCAGTGCTGAAGTCCGAGGCCAATCCGGGGTCCCGGGTGGTGATCGCGGACTGGCGCTGCGACTGGATCGGCATGGGCCTGGCCGAGAAACTCGCTCTCGACGGCCGGCATGTGCGCCTCGCCGTCAACGGGGTCCATGCCGGCCAGAACCTTCAGATGTATCTCCGGGATCATTGGGCAGCGAAGCTGCATCGCCTGGGCGTTGAAGTGATCCCCTACGCCCGGCTTTTCGGCGTCGACCGGGACACGGCCTATCTCATGCATATCGTGTCGAAGGAACCCATCGTCTGCGAACAGGTGGACACGGTTGTCCTGGCGCTCGGCCATGAGTCGGAAACCGCGCTCGGCGCCGAACTCGCCCGCTTCGACCTGCCGGTGGAATATGCCGGCGACTGCCTGTCGCCGCGCTCGGCCGAGGAAGCCGTCTACGAGGGCCTGCTCGCCGGCCGCGCCGTGTAGTCTCCA